>NZ_JBLXDN010000075.1:0-5932 GCF_048264025.1 Nitrincola sp. | reverse complement strand
GCGTGCAACACATCTGCTCGAGTCAAAAATAGCTTGCAACACGGGCGGGTCCATATAAGCTCGCTCCGCGAGCGAACAACAACAATCGCCCGGAGACCGAGCTCCTACGCGAACGCCCCCAACAATTACGCCTGTTGCTTACTACGCTTCGCTTTGCGTCTCTTCAACCAACCCATACCAGCCAGGCCAGTCAAGAACAACCAGGCGGCAGCTGGCAGAGGTGTTTCGGCAATATTAGCGGAGCTGTAGAAAGTTACATTGGAGATAGCATTCTGATTAAACTCATAGCTTCCCAGTGCTGTATCAATCAAGAACACGGCCCAGACGGGACCTTGCTTGATGCCAATAGCGATCTGAGAAAACATAGAGCTAATCGACTCAGTCAGGGTAATGGTAGTCACACCGCCCTGACTGCTCCATATAGAATCGCTACCTTCAAACTTGGTTACATAAGTGTAACCTTCGCCAGCCGGGTTTATTAGAAAACCATTATTATCAGGATTACTGGTCAGATTAGTACCCGACGCACCTCGGCTAGAACCGGATAACAAGCACTCACCGCCAGACAAACTAAAGCCCGAACAGCCACCAGTATTACTCGGAACAGGAGCCGCTGACAATTTACCTGCCAACAGACACACACTGATCAGAACCAAAACAACAATTTTTTTCATAACATCACCCTGCTAGAACAACATTTGCCTTTGTAGGAGCTCACTCCGTGAGCGAAAAGCATTCGCCTTGTAGGAGCTCACTCTGTGAGCGAATATCGTTCGCCCGGAGACCGGGCTCCTACAAAATTACAACAACCACCTGTAGGAGCTCACTCCGTGAGCGAAAACCATTCGCCCGGAGACCGGGCTCCTACAAAATTGCAACAACCACCTGTAGGAGCTCACTCCGTGAGCGAATTATCATTCGCCCGGAGACCGGGCTCCTACATAATTACAACAACCACCTGTAGGAGCTCGCTCCGCGAGCGAAAAACCTTCGCCCGGAGACCGGGCTCCCACAGACCGAACCCCCACAGACCGGGCTCCTACAAGACCAGGCGGCAATTACGCGGTAGCCAGAGTCTGCTGATCACGCTTAGCTTTGCGTTTTTTCACCCAACCCATGCCAGCCAGGCCAGTCAGGAACAACCAGGCAGCGGCAGGTAGTGGTACTTCAGACACATCAATAGTGGAGAAACTGATGCCTGTCAGCTTGAAGCCTTCGTCGTAGGTTCCCATAGGGTTATCACTGAAGACTGCATTATAAACACCCACCAACCAGTACTGAGAGGTCAGGCCACCTTCAACCAGTCTAGGGGTACCGCGGGTAACGTCATCATAGGTGTTCGCATCACCTGCATTAGAAAAGCCGCTTTCCAGTAAATCGGACCAGCTCTGACCATTCAATGTAGTCAGTGGAGCTGTATCTGTATACGCCAGAACGCTAGCCCAGTTATTGTTGGTGTAGACTGCATCACCTACAGTGAAACTATCCAGAGAAACTTCCCGACCAAAGTCAAACAGGACCATCTGGTACTGACGCTGATTCTCTCTCTGCCAAGGCCGAGGTCCTGTCTGCACACTGACGTTCTCATTGGAAATACGATGATCTCCCTCCGAAGGCATACCCAATCCCCAACCAGCCCAAGTTTGTACGGCAGAACCAGAGATAGAACCGCTATTGACCCCAGAGAGACCACTTACAGTTAGCTGATCATCACCATAGGCGTATGTCAGTGAATTACGAGCGCCAGAATTGCCACTGGTGAAATTCAGATCGACAGACGCTGCTGATACAGGCGCTGCTACAGAGAAAACCAAAGCAGCCGCAGCTGCTAACTGAATAACTTTGTTCATACATCTTATCCTTAAATTAAGGTCTGTTTAATAATCAACAGGTTCCAGCCAGTGCCACCCTGAGGGTCGCTACACCAGCCAACAACTTTCAATCACGCGTTTGAATATTTCAAACAAATATCCGATTTACTGCGCATCGGTTCGATGACTGAAGCCAACTATATACAATAACATAAGCCCTAACATCGGTCCGTAGTACAATACTTTTCAAACACGAATATGAAATAAATGCTAATTTTCTCAGCAAACATTCAATTCACATAATAAATATAAGTGAATTAAGTTAATATCTATTCAAAACAATAGGTTATAAATATATACAGTGGTTGCAAACGATTGTTTTAAGGGAAAACTTCTGTAATAATTTATCCGACCCAATTTTAGGGTCTCAGTCCACGGAAATAAGTGCAGTAAACACCTGGGATTGATAACAACAAATTAATCATGGATAAGGAATCAATCATGAGAACGCTACTCCTGGCAGCTCTGCTGCTCTGCGTCAGTCCACTGACACAGGCCGCGACCATTCATTTCAATGCAAGCGGCTCCTCCCTCTTCACCCTAAACCCTAGTTACTATATGGATAACAACCGAGCCAACAGCCTAACCAACAGTGGCTATGACAGTGTTGCCACCACTACTGGCGGCCCCTATATCGCCTACAATGGTAATGAGGCTCCTCTGGTCACATTCGACTGGAACGATACAGGTACCTTTGATCTGAACAGCTTTGTAATTGCCAGTGCGTGGGGCTCGCAGACCCTGACGATCAACGGTTATACCGATGCCGTTCTTACCTATACAGCTCAACTGTTTGTTGACACCGCCGCGCGTGTCTTTCAAGCCGACTGGTTTGGCCTAACCAGCTTCAGTATCGCTACCGGCACCGACTTTGAGCAGTACTCCAACGTTGGAGGTTCCGGACAGCACTGGGCGATGAACGCCCTCACCTTTAACGAAAACCTGAGCGAAACGCCACTACCAGCGGCGGCCTGGATGTTCCTGGCCGGGATTGCCGGTGTCCTCAGCATCCGTCGCAAAGCTGCTCGTAAGGCTATCGGCTAAGTCTCACGCTAAACCTAAGACTACACACCTTTTATCGCCCGCTTTACCGGGTGATAAAAGGCCCGTATCCTGCTTGCTACGTAAACACCTTATTCGATCAACCCCATAATATACCCAGACAAAAGCTACTGGATCACAGCAGGAAAACAGCGTTGAACAACCACCTCCAAGCCTTACTCACTTGCACACAAGAACGCTGGCAACCCATTATTGGTGATCCGCATATCATGGGATGGATAACCGTTGCAGGCTATGGCATTGCGGCGATCACCGCACTAACCACCCTGGTTAAATTCCACGCACAACGCCCTAGCCGCGCCGAAGCCATTTTCTGGTATCTACTGGTAATCGGGCTGTTCTTTCTGATGCTCAACAAGCAGCTGGATCTGCAATCCTTACTAACGGCCGTTGCACGTTGTGAAGCACAGCTATCCGGCTGGTATGGCAACCGCAGGCCCGTTCAAGTGGCCTTTATCTTCGGATTAATTGTCATAGGGCTCGCCTTACTCGCGCTGCTTGCCTACCTACTACGCCATGCCTTAAGCCGACTCTGGTTGGTATTGCTAGGCATCACGCTACTAGTCACCTTCGTATTAGTCAGAGCAGTCGGCTTTCACAGCGTTGACATACTAATCGGCACTCAGCTAGCAGGCTGGCGCCTGAACTGGATTTTCGAACTAGGCGGCATCACCCTGGTAGTCATGGGATGCATATTCTACAACCGCAAAATCCAAACCCATCGCCCGGGGACCGGGCTCCTACAAAAGCGTCCCCACCTGTAGGAGCTCGCTCCGCGAGCGAATAGATACCAACCCCATCGCCCGGGGACCGGGCTCCTACATCCGGGGACCGGGCTCCTACATTATGGTTATTGTTAGGGTGGCGGTTTCGCTCTGCCCTATGCCATCAAAAAGCCGATACAGAATCGTTTCTGTTCCGACAAAACCTGGGTCAGACACATACACGGGGTGGCCTGCCTCCCAGCGGATCATCCCGTTGTCTGGGTGTTGAAGAATCACCACGCTGATACCCGTGGCCTCTGCGCTCGGTATATCCAAACGCAAAGGCACCTCCGAAGTTGCCTGGTAGTCAGCAGGGTCTACAGCCACTGGCGACATATAGTCATTCACACCTTCTGCCAGCCAGGCATATGCTGCCCGAGAGGCGAGCTCATATACGCCGCTGCGGGTTTCGTTACGGTGGACCGCCCGAATCTGGTAGTAAACATCCCCCGCTTCAGGCGCAGCATTATCCTGATATTGCAGCGCTTCTGCCGCAAGCATGGATTCGGTGAGTCTCTGGTAACCCGATGCCGCTATGTTGGAGCGATACACATGGTAGCCTTCCGGTGCTTTACCGGGAGGAGCCTGCCAGGTTAACGTCACCACACCGGCATTACGCGATGCAGAAGGGTTTAGAGGTGGCTGCGCTACATGCAGTCGTAAGGTAGGATCGCCCATCAGATTGATATGTACCTGACTTTCAAGATGGGCGTAATTGCCTCCGGGGAAAAACTCACCACCATTGTGAACATTATTGACAGTGCGCTGGTGTGAACGACCCACAGGCCAACCGGCCGCCATCTGATGCATATGCCACGCAGGCCTTGCTCCCCACCCTGCCGCTAACCCCCAATCGGGCTGTGCCAACAAAATGCGTATCGGGTTGTTTACCCCCCGCCACTTCTGCTTCCCACTACCAAAATTCAGGAAAAATAGGGCGCGGTTATCTACACCACCATAATGGGCCGAGTCGGCACCCTTCCAGTGACCAAAATCCATGGCCCATAGATAAGCCTCACTATTGAGTTCAGGTTGAAAGCTGGCGGAGTTTACATTGTCAGGACCGAACAGGGTTCTAGCCCAGCTATGCTCTTGAAAAAGATGACTGCTATTCAGCAAGGCCCGATAAGGCACCTGTCGATCACCATTTCGCCATGCATGGGTTTTATGAATATAGTCGCGAAGCAGTTCCACTTCATTTTTCTGGATCGCCGTTAGCCGGGACATATCCACTCGGCCCACCATAAGATCCACGGCTCGGGGAAGGTTGGAGTGATCGTACTTGCCATCGCGCGGAATATTAGAACCTGCTTCACCGCCCTCCTCTGAGAAAAGCTGAATATCTAACCAACCACCCTGTAAATCAGCATAATACAGATCAGTTTCATGGGCTGTTCCTTTATGTCCATCCGGTGCAGAAAATCCGGAGCGCGCAACAGGAATTTTGCCGAATAAATACAACCCTTTAATTTCAGGATCAGCAAGACTAGCCGCCTGAATAGCCGCATACAGCGCTTGATGACCACCTTGACCGTGCGGAGGGGTTAACAGGCGGGTGACGCCCCATCCATCTCCAGCAAGATCCAGCTCTAACAGGCGAAAATCCATCTCCATTTCATCTACAAGCGTTTCATCAATCACCAACAAAATATTGCCGGGCTGATCTTGCAAAGGAGCCTCAATACTCACAGCCACATAGGTGGCAGCCTGATTGTAATTTCGACTGGCAAGGGCCGGGCGGTAAACGCGATACTCGTAGTGCTTACCGGTTTCAACACTGCTGTCAGTAAAATGGGTAACCGAAGGGGGTAATACAGCCATCTCCTCAAACAGGGTCAATTCAGTGAAATCTCTGACTTTAGTACCATCCCAAATATCTCGGGACCAAAGCCCGCTTTTCACACCCAGTTCGCGACGATACACCGTAACCTGCATCTCGGTAGACGACCCTGGCTGCTGATCCCAGGAAAGATGCACACTCGGATCAGGCTCGGTTACGACCTCTATATCGACTGTTATCTGCTTTCTATCACCAAACGCATAGGGAAACATCAAACCGAAAACAACGGCCATGATTAGGATTTTATATTTCAGCATTCTATTAACTCCCATCAAATACCGCCCAGCTCTGTGTTCAAAATAAACACTATATAACATCCCCCCTGTAGGAAATAAGATGGACCCGCCCCCCTAACAATGTGCCATGCTTAATCTGTAGAGAAAGCAAACCGGCAT
>NZ_JBLXDN010000074.1:0-5937 GCF_048264025.1 Nitrincola sp. | reverse complement strand
AAACTCGTCGGGAGAAACTTGCCCCGAGTCTCTCAGTAGTTTAAGTTCTTCCAACTCCATCTTTCTCTCTTGCTTTTCAATGTATTCCCACTCCCGAGGCGAAGCACCAGAAGCGGCCGCATCAGTTATGTCCTCAGGGCTATAGCCTTCATCTCTCATTTCATGAAGAAAGTCCCAGTCACTCATATGTATCTCCTTTGCCTAACGCCGCAAATCACCGGCACCAAAAAGCAGAGCGAAGCGGCGCTTTTGGCGTCCGAGTGCATTTGCCTTGTTAGAACACCTTTTATCACCTGCACCACTGTCGCTCACATGGTACCCCATCGTTGTTACCATCCATTTTTGTATTTGGACAGTATCTCAGAAAATAATTCGCTTCTGCACAGGAAGTCATCTGAGAGCAGTGAGTTCGGCCATCGCATCTGAATTGTTGGCTTGGTGCATTTTCTGTAGAAAAAGTTGAGTTTGCGGGAGCAGAAAACACTTCGCTTGGAAAGCTAGAACTCGACGGCGTGATCGATGAAACTCCACCACTCATATAAGCAAAGACAACCATTATCATGAATCCGAATACTTGTATTTTGAAAGCACCCTTAGCGTCCTGCCAATGGGCAAATAAGTAGATTATAGCCACTGGCGCAATAAATAAGACGGCAAGCCCCCACAGAATACTTGTTCTGAAAGCTGCTATTAGCAAACCAATCCCACCAATAACAAAAATACCAAGACCAACGTATAAGACTAGTTCACTCACTCCGTGTTCCTTATAAAGTTCTAACGAGCCTGTCGGATTAGACATTTTGAAATCAAAATCCCCAGCATCGACAGCGCCTGCTTCATTCTGTTAATTGTGACCTGCTCAAATCAGTAAATCGTTTTACTCATTCAAACAGCCGATATTCATTATCTAAGGCAGTCACAGCCACCCTGCAGAGGCTTTTGGCTCCGTTAATGCCTGTATTCCCCCTGTGTCGCAATTTTCTCAAGGTTATGCACCATGCAGTACATCAACCACTGGGCATTGACCTTGGATTTCCCTCTCAGTGTAAACCGATTCAATCCTTTGTTGCTTTCCAGGTTGCCAAACACCGGTTCAACCGTACCCAAGCGTTGGCTGTAGATATGGCGTCCCATTGGGCTATCGATCTTCTGCTTCATTTTCTCGATAAAACTGGATAGGGGTTTGCGCTCACCCAGTGCAAAGCTCACTTGCCGTCCATCTTGTTGATTAGCTCGGCGCAGGCACTGATGTTTTAGAGAGCAGTCTCGACAGTGTTGGCGGTAGCCCTGGAAGCTTATAGTTGCTTGTTCATCTATCAGTCCCTTGAAGCGTTTCCACATCGGTTGACCTGCCGGGCAGCGGCAGGTTTCCGTCAACGGATCATAATCAAAATCAGCAGGGGTAAAGCGTTGTGCTGCCTGGCCACCACGTTCTTTACGCCGTTGTGCCTTGGCTGTTTTGAAGGTTACGGATTCAGCAAAGCGTGGATCGCGTTTACGGAACTGGTTATCGGCAATGTAACCATCGATGCCCAAGCGATAGATCAGCTTCATATTGGCATCACTGTGGAATCCACTGTCAGCCGTGATCTTGGCTTCACGCAGAATCGAGCAGTCTGGTTGTATCTGTCGGAACTGGCGCTGTATGCCCATTAGCATGGGTTCCAGGGTGTGCTGTTCTTGACCCGCGCCATAAGCGTGAGCATGGACGATGATCTGGTGTTTGTTATCGACAGCCGCTACGCCATTGTAGCCCTGAATGACACCTTTCGATGTCTTCATCTTGGCACTATCGGGATCAGTGATATTTCCCTTGACCGGTGTGCCACGCTGACCGAGCCGTTCAGGCGCGGTCGCTAAGTGCTTTTTTATCTTGGCAGAGACCTTTTCAAGTTTTTCAATCTGGGCCTGTTCACGGGCGAGGATTTCAGGCGGTTGATCCTGACGGTCATCGTGCTGATGCGCGGTCAGCATGCGTGAAACCGCACGGTCTATCTTAGCTTGTTTACGGTTTAATTCGGCTCGCGTACCACTCCACTCTTTTGCTGCATTAGAGGGTAGCTTGCAGCCATCAATGGCAAACATTTCCCGACCAATCAGGTTGAGACCATCACATACCATCAGAACATGTGTAAACAGTGGCGCGATCACTTCATCCATGCGGGAGATAAAGTCTGCAATCGTGCTGTGATGAGGTTGGCTGTCAGCCGACAGCGCCATAAAAATCACATTCTCACGACATGCCTGAGCAATCTTGCGGCTACTGGTGATGCCTCGGGAGTAAGCGAATAACACCACCTTCAGCAGAATCGCCGGATCATAAGCCGGAGCACCGTTGACGTCATTGCGATAGCGGGATTCAAACACGCTGAGATCGAGATCATTATCCACGACGTGGTTCAGCGTATATTCAAAGGAGCCAGGTTGGATTTGATCCGCGAAACGCAGCGGAATCATCTTGGTCTGGTTGTAATCGTAGTGCTTGTACCGCGCCATCCCTTGCCACCTCTGATCTCAAATTCAATTCAGCGATTTTAGCGGATCACTGTGCCACCAGCCAAGGGCTGGGGGACTTATCCGACAGTCTCAACGCTGCCAACACGAGCAGCTTTGTAGTGGAGGCGTAGCCAGAACGTAAAAGCTGTCGCTGTGCTTGGCTTGGTTATGTGAAAACCTGAGGTAAATATCGAAGCCCTCCAACAAATAGCTCTTTCACTACTTCTGTTACGGCACCTCGTGCACCATCAGCGAGGACGCTTTGTGCTTTTTCTGCGAGGTTTTGATACTTAGAATCGTTTTCCATAGTCGGTGGTGCATATCCCAGCAAAGTTAACCCCTTCAAGGTCAACCTCACCTGCGAATAATGGCCCCCATAAGATACACTGCCAACCTCAATGAACCCCTCAGACTTGAGCCAAGTGACCGTATTACCTGCAAGGATCATACTTTCCCAAAGCTCATCTTCTGTTTCGTTTGTATCCTTAGGCTTGGCATCAAGACCGAGGGCATTCGAATCTACATCTAAATGACCTGGAAATACCTCGAACAATTTGACGAGCAGGTGAAGTGTAATTCGATTAAATGCATCAAAGTTGCTTGTATTCATCAGAGCCTCCAATTCACATAGCGTCGCACTTTGGGGCTAAAGCTGCGTAGCCGCGAAGTTCCCGGGCACACGAAGTGTGGCGACAACAGTACTTGGTTATGTGGTATTTCACCCAAAGTATGTTCCCAACCTATCCATTAGTTCTGCTCTGCTATAGCCAAAATATGTGACGTAAATTCCGTAAGCAGCTAATGCACGCAAGCCCCACATCATCTTTGTTCTAGTTAGTCTGGTTGCTTCATAAAGAGGGTCATCTTCATCGGTGTCCAAAATGATGTACCTCTGAACCATTCCATGAAGCATTCCTCCTACTAGAAACAGAGATATTAGCCCGATTAGAGCTCCATACTCTTCTGAATAAGCTAAAAGTACAAAAGCCAATATGGCTGAAAATAATCCCGGCATCACATCACCCATTTTTCAAATTCTAGTAAAGCTATGGTTCCTTGTAGTGCTGTGTACATAGCCCCACATAACGCCCGGCTCACGCGCCGGTTTGGAACCGCGAAGCGGCGGAAAATCGGTCGCTGTGCAGCCGATTGTTAGCAATCGATTGTGGAAATCAAAGTGAACTTAATATTCCGTCGATTGAACTCAGCTTGTATCCAACTAGTTATTCTTAGGATCGCCGCAACAAAAATGATCACGAATTTTATCCGGTGATCGCTGTCGGCCCAAGTGTATTTCTTTTCCACACGCTCACCTTCCGCATTCTTGCCAGAAACGTATGCATGTAGGCTTTCACACGGTGAAACTTGAGCCCCCGGAACAACGTTATTAACCTGATCTTTCAGCGAATCAATTAACGAACCTTCAAGCTTATAGCCCTTTCGATGAGAGAAGCGATTCCTGACTTCGTTGATCTTGTCAAATAGCTTGAAGATGTCAGCATCCAGCCCGATATTTTTCGCTATAACGAGCTTAGTCTTGAACGGAACAAAAGTACCCGCGTAGAGATCCTCAGTGGCCGTTAATTTAGAGGCCCAGATGTTTAAAACTTCCTCAAGTATAAGGTGCGCTCGAAGAACGCAGGTTGCTTCATCGGGAATGCTTATCATCGCCAGATAGTCTTGATGATCGAAGATCCGATTAAAATCGCCTCCGACGGGAATCTCCCTTTCGTTCATGGTTGACTATTCTCCATATTCGCTAACGCCGCTCAGCACGCGCGGCTACGCAATGGAGGCGAAGCCGCATGTAGTAGCCGTTGCCGTGACTGGCATGGTTAGAAACTTTTTGCACGGTCTCTAGCTTTCCGATTTGTACATAACCCAGTTCCGATAGGATTCTGGCTTGATTTCCTCAGTTTCCACCGGCTTAACGGGAACCCTGGATAACCACTGCTCTGAATCAATTTGCTCAAAAGTTTCGGACCTGACCTTCTACACATATCCCACCTGGTCCCAATCGACATCGGTATCCTTTAGCACGATACGAGGTGGACGCTCCGAGGTTTCAACAGAGAAAACTGCCCCGTCGCCGAGAGGGCGATATGAAATTGCAAAAGGGATTGCCAACTCCCGCTCCGAAACAGCATAAACGCCGTGCTCGTTATCCGCCATGCCATATCCAACACCTTGCGTCGGATTTAGCAGATCAAGCTTTTTTCGAGTACCGTGGTACAGATATTCGGGCTTATCCATCGCTCGACCAGTTTCTAACATTTATATCGTAGCCTTAAAGGCCACTTTGCCAAGACTTCTATCTCAGCATATTGATTTAACTCAAACTAATCCAAAACCTAGGACTGGTCAATCTCCTACGACATGTGCGGTCTTCATGTCTGGCGAGAAAAACGATCATTGAGGCCACTATCACGATTTTCCAACTTAGTAACAAGTGTATGATTTTAAATATATTAGTATGGCTGTAATACTTTGTTTCCAGATTTTAGCCTCTACGATCATTTTTCCAGTTCTCTGTCTTGACTATATATCGCATACTGTATATAAAAACAGTATTGAAGCTTGGTTCATGACAAGGATCTGTTGATGGATGATATACCGCCTCCCTTACCTGCAAACCCCGTCCGCTTTATGGATCAGTTCCGCGCGTGTGTTCGCACTCGGCACTTGGCCTACCGCACAGAGAAAACCTATTGTGGTTGGGTAAAGGATTTCATTTATTTTCATCAGAAACGTCATCCACAAGAGATGGGAGCTATCGAGGTGGATGCCTGGTTAAGCTATCTTGCTAACCAACGTAACGTTGCTATCAACACGCAAAAAACTGCGTTGAATGCGATTGTGTTTCTTTATAAGCACTTTCTGCACAAAGATCTTGGCCAGTTGGCATTTACCCGAACTAATAAAGGCAGGCGCTTACCGACTGTTTTTTCACATGATGAAGCCATGCGTGTATTAGGCTTTATGGAGGGTGATCATAAACTGGTCGCCAGTTTGATGTATGGCTCTGGGCTTCGAGTAATGGAGTCGGTTCGCTTGCGTGTACAGGATGTTGATTTTTCTCAGCAGTGCTTGATCATTCGTGAAGCCAAAGGTGATAAATGCCGTCGAACCTTACTTCCTAAAGCGTTACTGGAGGCTTTGCGTATACAAATTTTCCTTCGTGCAGGCACTGATATACGCAATATTCAGGAGTTGCTGGGTCATAACGATATTAGTACAACGATGATTTACACTCATGTCATCGGCATACATGAACGCAACGTTTCAAGCCCTTTGGATAGATGATTAACTAACCGCCAGACACGCTACCGCCCGGCCCGTGCTCCATCACAGCTGTAACTGACTCAATGAATCGTACCGGGTTTTGTGGAGGCAGTTTGCTTTAAGTCAGGCCGCTATAGCCTGACCAGTTTGGTGCTGATA
>NZ_JBLXDN010000073.1:0-6011 GCF_048264025.1 Nitrincola sp. | reverse complement strand
CACGCCCAAGGTTTGTGCCATCTCCTTCAAAGCATTCAGTGTGTCAGTATAAATTGAGGGGTCATTGAACTCAGCATGAACGCTGTTCATCCGCAAAAGGTCATTGTCCTGCATCCAAGCACTCTGCACGCTAACCGTAACGACACTTCCTGGAGCCTCAAGCGTCAACAACGGTCGTGCGGAAGTGGGGAAGGAGAGATATCCCTGTTCAAAATAAGCTTCTGGAACCAGGGTGCCTCCTGCAGACATGTAAGGTTCCGCAAGAGGGTTTGGTCCCAGCTTAGCAGACCAAACTTTATAGGGCGTATCAAAGGAGAGAGGAGTGTAGTTCAGCTTGGGATCAAAATCATTCAACGTGTAGCGTACGCTGAAATGAACACTCCCTGGCTCAAGGTCGTTCACCTCAGGGATGATCTGCTTGAACTTGAATTCTGCGTAGGCGTCGCGCATGCGCTCTGCTTCGATCGTAGTATGAAAAATACCGATCATGTGAGCGACGATTTCGGTGAATTTATCTAACATCCTGCCAGTTCCATTTCTGCTATGTAAACAGTTGCGACACTGGGCTCCTTGTTAGCTCTGCAGAATGATGGAATGCGCAGCCACCATCTTGATCTGAAAACCGGGGCCCAGAAAAGTCTGGGCCCCGAAACTTCATTTGAACTTATGCGCCGTCGCCATCATCGCCGATGTAGCTGGAGCTAAAGTTCCCACCGACAACGGTCATATCGACAGTGTTTCCGAGTACGTTCGCACCTTGGACAATGCTCATGTTGAAGGCTGTAGTGTCGATCTGCGAGGCGGCCGAAGCAAAGGATTCACCGGTTACAAAACCATCGTCACCATTGTTCGAGCCCCACTGGCCAGCATTACCGCCAGCACCACCGGCGCCGCTATAAGCGTTGCCGCCATTGCCCCCGGTTCCGCCACCAGCTTGAACGCCGCCGACGATTGCTTGACCACCAAAGGCGTCACCAGTGTCACCGCCCCAAGCGTGGCCACCATAGCCATCACCGCCTGCACCGGCAGTGGCGGTATTGACGCCCCCATTGCCTTGAGCGTTATTGAGTGCTGCAGACCAGCCATCTGTGTCGCCGCTGGCCCCACCAGTAGCATTTCCGCCACTGCCGTCACCGCGCCCTGTGCTTTCGGCACGGCCAACTGAATCAGCGTTACCGCCGTTTCCGCTATGACCAACACCGAGACCAATACCGCCACCGAAGCCGTCGGCCGCAGAATCCCCAGTCGAGCCACCGCCCGCAATGGGAATGCCAAAGAAGCTTCCAGCAGAGCCGCCGTCAGCGTCGCTGGAGTCTGCATTCGCACCTCCCAAGCCAACGCCGACACCGACACCCCCAGCATCGCCGGAGTTACCGCCATCCGCCTCCGAGCCCGCGCCCGACAGCCCAAGGCCGAAACCTGCACCAATTGAGGTTGCAGCGCCACCATCACCACCATCAGCATCGTTGTCTGAATCGGCACCGCCCAGTCCAAGACCTATGCCAAGCGCGCCTGCGTCACCGCCCTGCGCACCTCCGCCGCCTTCAGCAGTAGATTCGCCGCCTTCGCCGCTCTGACCACCACCAGCAAGCGCTGCGCCTCCGATCCCCAGGCCACCAAGGGCTCCGGCACCATCGGCATTACCGCCTTTGCCACTGGCGCCACCAGCCGCACCCGCAGCAATTCCATCGCCAGCCGTGGCTTCGCCACCTGTCGATACATTGTCCTGATTGATCTCACCGTTGTTCCGAACATTGCTCAGAGTATCGTTATCATTCAGGTTGTTGGACTGCGCATTGACCGTCCCAGCGTCATTCCCAGCACCATTCAGCGCATCGTTGAGAATGTCGTCAAGATCGAGATCGTTGCCTGGGTTATAATCAATATCCCCCTTGGCCATAATGAAATCATTCGCCGACGCGTCTTTCAGATCGATATCGGCAAAGTCATCATCGTTGGGCATGTACCCTTCCATGTCCATACCAACAGTGACCCCGACAGTGGTACTGCTGTGATTAGTCATACCAGTAACATTCTCAGTCGTACTGTTGTTGGTGGTTGTGCTGTTGTTGTTGGTATTGCTGTTGTTGTTGGTATTGCTATTATTCGTCATCGCGTTGTCTGAATGGTTCCCATTGTGGTTCTTATTCAGACCGAGATTGGCGTTTACGTTGCCGTTGCCGTTCCCGTTGTCATTGCCATTCCAGTTATCAGATGATTGGCCTTGATATGAGGTTTGATCTTGATCTTGATCAGAATGCTGCCCTTGGCCCTGGGCTTGCAGTTCAAGCTGCGCTTGGCCTTGAGCCTGAAGCTGATCCTGATTTTGTTCTTGATCACCGTTGTCAATATGGAAAATGTTTACGGGATTGCTGCGATTACCTGGCATTGTAGTTCTCCTATGCGGCACATGCCGGATCGCTGCTCATTTCAAAAGCGATCATTGGACTGTGCGTTTCTGTTGGGAATAATATTTTGGCCATACATGGGCCTTAAGCAGGTCCATGCGGGGCGCAGTACTCATTTCGGTTTTTGGATGATGTAGCCTCCCTTTCGTTGCCTTTGTTGCAAATCTCGGGAATGGTGCAGCCTTAGATTCGAGGCCTGATCCATTCAAAACCGCCAGCGCGTTCTGAAAGGAACGCGCGTCATCACAACAAGATGACAAGGAAGAATATCTTCAAAAAATAGAGAAAAACCTATCTAACCATTGTAACTAGATGGTGCGCATTCGAATCTAAAACCCTGAATAATAACGCTATTTAACTGTGTTATGATTGCGCTTCGCAGTCTCACCAGGCATTCTAATCTGCAGGCTCTACACCTTTTGATAGGAAAGAGCTTCGGAGGAAAGTCAACTCAGAGTTGAAACACGCCATTTGGACAAAAATATCCCCAACTTCGACGTAAATATGTTATGGTCTAGACCTAAAGGCGTATAATATTGACACTTTTCTGACGACCTTTAGGTAACAAGTGAATTAAGCAGCCATCTACATGGCAAGCAAATTAAACTGCGGCGAGGCAGACAGGCATAGAACGTTGTAACCATATTAGGAACAATGCTATGCGTGATTTTGAATATGTTAGCTCTGAGAAGATATCATGCTTTTTCATTGGTAATTCACGAGATTTTTCAAATACTTTGGTGAAGCTCGCACAGGCGAACCTCGAAGATATTGCATTCTATAGATTAGGGTCCATCGAAGCTCTTCTTGAGTTGTCGTTGGTACGACCCGACAGGGTCCGTAGTATCATTTTGAACCAGTCTATGATGGAGCCTTTGAAAGAAGAACATGCCCTTCTTATGGAGCGGTTTCCAAATGCAACGATTGCCTTGGCTTACCGTCAGCCAAAATGGGCTCAGCAAGTACTGACGGAGATAAGAGATAGTCCCCCGCAAGCGAACCTCGCCTTTCTGCCAATGAACCGGGACGTGGATCGTTGGTTAACGCTATTGGAGTTGCTGATTTGCGGAGAGAACTATATCCCTTCCGAGCTCTATGCATCGACACAAGTAGCGCAAATCACTACCGAAAAAACTAAATCCAGCTCTCAGACATTACTGAACCCGGCAGTTCAAGAGAGACTTAACTTTCCTGACCCGGCCCTTAGGCCTGTAAAAGATGGGCTGACTTGCCGAGAGATGCAGGTTCTCACCTGCGTTGCAGAGGGCAAACAAAACAAGATTATCGCGGATCGTCTGGGCCTATCGGAGCATACGGTAAAGCTGCATATACATCACGTCATTTCAAAACTCGGCGTAAACAACCGCACAGAAGCTGCAGTCTGGTTTCTCGAGCAAGCGAAGGCAGATCTGAGGCCATAATGAGTGACGACGTGAGCCAACATCTTCAGTTTGACAATTTTCTCCTACTTGTCGGAAAGCTCAACTATACATGGACAAATACCGAAAGCCTTTTGATCCACTTCATTGCCGGATTGGCACGCATAGACAAAGAGACTGCTACCGTCATCTTTCTAACGTTAAATACCACGCGTGCTCGGATTGACCTGGTTGAACGTCTGTCAAAACTGGACAAAATAGCACGAGAGCAAAGGTCTGCGGTTTTGGATATTACCAGCCGGCTTTTAGGGCAGGCGAAGCTGCGAAACCGGTATAACCACTGCATTTATGCGTTCGATGCGGAAGGAGGAAACCCTCGCACAATCCTCATGCGCATAGCCGATCGTAAAGACACCTTGAAAATGGGCCAGTCTCATCCTCTTAATGATGCGGCTGCTGAAGATATCGAAGCAGCGATTAATGAGTTGGCGCTCATTAACCAAGCGATCTGGCAGGTCATTCAGCGCTTTGACTTCCCACGTTAGGCTTGCTCAGGCAGCGCGGACCTATGCTAACCTTATTGTTAGCTTCACAGGTAAGTTTTTGATTTTAAACTAGTATCATCGACCTCAGCCAATACCCAGAAGTTACGGCTTTGGGGAGGCAAGTAGATCGATTTAGGGAGGGTCAGGTCGCTAAAGCGGCTTTGACCAACCAATGGTTTGATACTGGAGGACATCATGATTCTAATACGATGCTTAACCATCAAAGGACAAAAACAGGGAGGCGCAGGCCTTGGGGGATGGCCCGCGCCATTTCTCAACTTAGCGGTGGGACGCCGCCAGAGAGAATATCGCGTTTATGGGTCAATCTTGTTCCCAGAAGTGTTCACGTTGGTCAGACTCTCAGCCACGACATCCGCAAAAGTCGAAACCATTGCAACATAGAAATCAGCATCTGTGGGTGGTATGTTCACAAAACCTTCAGGCGCGATCGTATCACCGGTGTAGGCCGAAATTCTTACCGGAAAACTTAGTCCTGCATTCTCTCCTGTCGGGCTGGTGATATTAACAATACCCTCCAACTCATTGAACTCTCTACTTTCAGGAAGCATCGTTGCACCATTCAATGCAATCTTACGGATGTCGATCCTGATTTGAGGATCGGCGCCATCGCTGCTCAATGGCACACGTTGAGCGACCTCTCCACGCAAATCCTCTTCAATTTCGGGATAGAAATCTAACGCGTTGCTCTCGGATGCAGTAGCGACAGTAGCCTCAACATCAATCTTAGAAATACGAAGGTCTTCTGAGGCATGTGCGGCCGCGCTGAGCGCGAGAGTGCTGACACTGGCTGCAAAAACAATAGTCTTAAGCTGAGCAAACATGATGTACTCCTGAATGCAGTTTGCTGCCGCAGGCCATTCCTGAAGCAGTAGGTACTCATTGGAGAACCTCCAAATCCATAAGTAGTTCCCCTTAAACGAACTAAACACTTCACAACGCAGTGTGCCTCAAGTTGCCGAGGCCTCCGCGGCCTCCGCGCAAACACTACCCCGGGTGAGGAGTGTGCTCCGTCACACGAACAGGGGACTTCAACAAAAAGATCAAAGAAGTTTCGAAGCCTCCCTTGTAAGTTGTGAAACGCCCCATAATCTCACATTACCAGGTGAGGCGCATCCTCGCCGCGGCGCTGTACACCGCGAAAGCAATCAGGTGCAGGCTGGCAAGGCAATCGTGATCTTTATACGCCGAAGCGGTGTCATCTGAAATTGACAGCTGCCATTGAAGAGCTTCGAAAACTTCTCCGGGTATGCAGCCACAAAGAGTGTGAGTTCACGGTGAAGTGCAGTTTTTGATATCTTGTTTTACTCCAACCGGTTCTGTATTTCCATCAGGTTGCTTTCAAAGACTTCAGCGGGCGTCCGGTAGCCAAGACATTTGCGCGGCGTTGCGTTAAGGCGGTGACAAATCGACCTCAGATATCGATTTGTCAGCGCCGTCGGTGCGGTTGATCTTGGCAGGTATCGACGCAGCCTGTTGTCCGTATTCTCAACAGTGCCTTTCTGATAGGGCGCTTGCGGGTCACAGAACCAGGCATCCGCTCCAATCCCAGCCTTGAGATATTTCCAGGCCGAGAACTCGGTGCCGCGGTCGAAGGTGATTGACTTGCGCGCGTCGGCGGGCAGGGGAACCAACCCGTTGATCAGGGACTCCATGATCGG
>NZ_JBLXDN010000072.1:0-6287 GCF_048264025.1 Nitrincola sp. | reverse complement strand
GCGTGCAACACATCTGCTCGAGTCAAAAATAGCTTGCAACACGGGCGGGTCCATATAAGCCCGGTCTCCGGGCGAAAGATCGCTGTGGGAGCCCGCTCCGCGGGCGAATAAACCCCGATTTACAACTTTTCAATCAATTGAGCCATTTCAGCATCCGTACCTATGCTGATGCGCAAAAACTGATTAATGCCCGGTCGGGTAAAATGACGCACCAAAATTTTCTCAGCTCTCAAGGCTTGCATCATCTCTAATGCATCCCGTTCCGGATGAGTAACAAAAATAAAGTTAGTTGCCGATGGCAATACTTTAAATCCCTTGCCAGTCAATGCGGCCGTAGTGTGTTCGCGGGTATGCATAATCCTTTGGCAGACATCTTTAAAATAATCATCATCGGCAATCGAAGCTGTTGCCGTTTCAACGGCCAGCATATCCAGCGGATAAGAGTTAAAGCTGTTCTTAACCCGCTCCAGTCCGGCGATGAGATCCGGATGTCCAAACGCAGCACCGATACGCATGCCAGCCAGTGAACGCGCCTTGGAAAAGGTGTGTGTTACCAGCAGGTTAGGGTAGCGCGAAATCAGGCCGATGGCGGTTTCTGCACCAAAGTCCACATAGGCTTCATCGACCAGTACCAGGCTATCCGGGTGGCGCTGCAATAACTGTTCAATACGGTTGATAGGCAGTGCGATCCCTGTCGGTGCATTGGGATTGGCAAAAATGATCCCGCCATTTTCCCGATTATAATCATCCAGGTTGATCCGAAACTCACTGTCCAGCGGAATTTTTTCGGGTTCAATCTGTAGAAGGTCGCAATAAACTTCATAGAAGCTATAGGTGGTCTCTGGCATCAGCAGAGGCTTGTTGTGGCGAAAAAAGGCCATAAAGGCTAACGCCAATACTTCATCAGAGCCATTGCCGAGAAAAATCTGTGAATTATCCAGGCCATGATATTCAGCCAGTGCCGTTTTCAGCTTGCTGGAATCAGGGTCAGGATACAGGCGCAACCTGTCTGTTGGAAAATCGCGCAGCACTTGCGTCACGCCAGGTGCCGGCGGGTAGGGATTTTCATTGGTATTCAGCTTGATCAGATCGAGCACTTTAGGCTGCTCACCCGGCGTATAAGGTACCAGGGAGCGAATGGCCGGGCTCCAGAATTTACTCATGACAAATATTGCCCCAGATAAACTAAGCTTGGAAGGTAATGAGTCACTCAGTTTAACAGATCAAATCTGTTCAGGGTAATAGCTTGGGCCGCCCAACAGCGTGTTTAACAAGCTTGTTTTATTCAATAGACTTAACCATCTCATTTAACATGAGAAACCGATTTTCAAGGTTTGTTGGTTCTTCCGTGGGCCCTTGCTTCGGTTTCTGTTACGTTTCGAACTTGTTCTGCTTGCCTATCTAGCTTGGGATCAGGTCGAATGGAAGCAAGCAGAAGAAGATGATATTCCACCCTCAGGCACCGTTCAGGAAACCAATGGACGCGGTAGGTTTGAGAGGAAGAGCGCGATACAGCGCGTAACCTGATCATGCGAACTGACATGGATGATCAGACAATCGCTGAGATCGCTGGTATATCGGTGGACGTTGTCGTTCAGCTTCGGGTTGAAATTAAGCACTGATTACACTGGCCAGCTACCGATCCAAAGCACCAACATCCAGCATAGGAGCCGCGTCAATAGTGTGCGCTCCGAGCATGGTGGCAATGCGCTCTAACGATGAAATCACCATCGACTGTTCCCACTCACGCATCAATTCAAATTCCTGTACCAATCTGTCCTGCAGGGTTGCCGGTGCAGACTCCAATAATACCAACGCCTCATCGGTGGGGTAAACCAACACTTTGCGCTTGTCTTCCTGGCTGCGAACCCGGGTGACCAATTGCTTCTTTTCCAGTCGGTCAAGAATACTGGTAACCGTCGCTTGAGTCAGGTTCATCTCTTTCGCCAAAGCACCAACCGTCATCGGGCCCTGCATACGCAGTGTTTGCATTGACATAAGTTGCGGCATTGTCAGGCCAGTGGCGCGGCTTAACTGTTTATCGTGAAGTTCAGTGGCGCGGATAATCTGGCGTAGCAGTACCAATACGTCCTGACTTTTCTGCATAAGTGTTTCCAGCTCTTTAGGGTTACTGTCATAAAAGCCGCTCTTTGTATCGCTTTCATAAAGGTAATGCAAATTGATAGGAATCACCCCTCGGTAATTATATTGTAATGCAATACGATATATTATTTGAGGTTTGGATGCAAAAAAGCGCCAATAGTGCCGTTTAATACCTTAGTTATGCTATCTAGGTGCTGGGGTTGAAACAATCTGTCGATGTGTTTTATAATAGATCCATAGTAAAGCTAAATATAAAGGACACTATGGAAAGCGACACGAAGTACTTTAGAAAACCTGTAGCAACAGATGGTCAGCCACTGAATGCATTAATCAGTCGTTGTCCGCCGTTGGACACTAACTCCACTTACTGCAACTTACTCCAATGTACACATTTTGCAGATACGTCTATTGCCGTCGAGGATGCTGATGGCGCCTTGGTTGGATTTATTTCCGGCTATATTCCGCCTTCACGACCAGATGCACTGTTTGTCTGGCAAGTAGCTGTCGACCCGACCTGTCGTGGCCAGAAACTGGCACAACGGATGTTAACGGCGTTGATTGAGCGCTGCAGGGCAGAGCAGTCTATTCGGTACATTGAAACAACGATTACACCCGGTAATGCGGCATCAGAAGCCTTGTTCAGCCGGGTATACAGCGACCTTAATGCAGCACTGGAAAAAACAGTGCTCTTCAGTCGTAAAGAACATTTTGCCGGTCAGCACGATGATGAAGTGTTATGGCGTGGCGGTCCGATGGGTAAGCCGCAGGCTTAAGAGCCGGTTACCCAAACGTAGAATCCTATTAATGGTAAGGAGAAACAATGAAGATTTTTGAGCAGGTTGAATCAGATGTGCGTACCTATTCACGTTCATTTCCAGTGGTATTTAACAAAGCCAAAGGTGCGTCACTGTTCACCGAAGACGGTAAAGAATATATCGATTTTCTGGCAGGTGCCGGTACACTGAACTATGGGCATAACCATCCAGAACTGCAAAAAGCGCTGGTGGAATACGTACTGGCCGATGGGATTACCCATGGCCTGGATATGTACTCAACCGCCAAGCGGGAATTCCTGGATACCTTCCATGAAATCATTCTAAAGCCGCGTGGCATGGATAAATTCCGTGTCCAGTTTACCGGTCCGACCGGCACCAATGCCGTCGAAGCGGCACTGAAACTGGCACGTAAAGTGACCGGACGCAGCGAAATCGTATCCTTCACCAATGGTTTCCATGGCGTATCCGGCGGTGCGCTGGCCTGTACCGGTAACGAGCACCACCGTGGTGGTATGGGTTCAAGCCTGTCTGACGTAACCCGCATGCCGTTCGATGGCTATCTGGGTGAGGGTGTCGATACCACTGAATACCTGGATAAAGTCCTGTCTGACCCGAGCAGTGGTGTTGATCACCCAGCGGCTGTGATTGTTGAAACCATTCAGGGCGAGGGTGGTTTGAATGCCGCTTCTTTTGAGTGGTTGCGTAACCTGGAAAAAGTTTGCCGCAAGCATGACATGCTGCTGATTGTCGATGATATACAATCTGGTTGCGGTCGCTCAGGCTACTTCTTCAGTTTTGAAAAAGTCGGTATCAAGCCGGATATTATTACCCTGTCCAAGTCACTCAGTGGTTACGGTTTGCCCTTTGCACTGACTATTTTCCGCGATGAGCTGGATCAGTGGACTCCCGGTGAGCACAACGGTACCTTTCGTGGTAATAACCATGCCTTCGTCACGGCTGCCACAGCGTTCAAAACCTTCTGGAAGGATGACACCTTCGCCGCTGAAGTGCGTCGCAAAGCTGAAAAACTGCGTGCTGGCCTGGGATCTCTGATTAATAAACATGGCAAAGGTAGTATGATTCTGAAAGGCCGTGGCCTGATGAGTGGTATTGAGTGTCCAAATGGAGAGCTGGCTGACCGTGTCACCAGCATCGCCTTTGAAAAAGGTCTGATCATTGAAACCAGTGGTGCACACTCACAGGTAGTGAAATGTCTGGTGCCATTGATCATCACCGATAAGCAGATAGAGTTTGGTCTGCGTGTGTTGGATGAATCATTTGCGCAGGCACTGGCTGAACAAAACAGCAAAGCATCTTAATCATCAGAGAGTAAGGAATACATTGTGATAGTACGTACATTGAAAGAATGCGAAGCGTCAGAACGTTGCGTTACAGCAGAAACCTGGAAAAGCGTCAGAATGCTGCTGAAAGATGACAAAATGGGATTCTCTTTCCATATCACCACCATCTTTAAAGGCACAGAAACACATATCTGGTATCAGAACCACCTGGAGTCCGTGTACTGCATGAGCGGTTACGGTGAAGTGGAAACCCTGGCCGATGGCAAGGTGTATCCGATTGAACCAGGTACGCTTTACATCCTGGATAAGCATGATGAGCACCTGTTGCGTGCTACATCAGAAGATATGGTCATGGCCTGCGTGTTTAACCCGCCCCTCAGCGGTAAAGAGGTCCATGATGAAAACGGCGTTTACCCGCTGAGCGAGTAAAAACGATCCGGACAGGAGTCACAATGCACACAGTTGAAAAAATTGGCGGCACTTCAATGAGCCGCTTCAGCGAACTTATGGATACCATCTTGATTGGTAAGCGTAAGGGCGCGGCACTTTATAATAGAATCTTCGTGGTTTCAGCTTACGGTGGTATTACCAATCTATTGCTGGAACACAAGAAGACAGGCGAGCCGGGTGTTTATGCACGGTTTGCCGAAGCTGAAAATGAAACCGCCTGGCAGGCAACGCTGGATCAGGTCCGCACGGCCATGTTGACCAAGAATGCCGAGCTGTTTTCAGGAGATGACTTGATCAAGGCTGACACCTTCATTCTTGAACGAATCGAGGATGCGGCCAGCTGCATGGAAAATTTGCAGCAGCTTTGTACTCTGGGTCACTTTCAGCTTGAGGACCATCTATTAAGGGTTCGCGAAATGCTGGCATCTCTGGGTGAATCGCACAGCGCGTTTAACTCGGTGCTGGCGCTGAACAATGCTGGTATCAATGCGTGTTTTGTGGACCTGTCTGGTTGGCATCAGGAACATCCGCTGAGCTTTGACGAGATGATACTGCATCATTTCAAAGACATAGATCTAAGCTCGCAACTGCCTATTGCCACAGGCTATGCGCACTGCAGCGAAGGGGTTATGCGCACCTTTGACCGCGGTTACAGTGAAATGACCTTTAGTAAAATTGCTACCCTGACTGGGGCGCATGAAGCGGTTATTCATAAGGAATATCACCTGAGCAGTGCGGATCCGGCCGTGGTAGGGCTGGACAATATCGTCACTATCGGGCGAACCAACTATGACGTGGCCGATCAGCTATCCAACCTTGGTATGGAAGCGATCCATCCGAAAGCAGCCAAGGGCTTGCGTCAGAAAGGCATTCAATTGCGGATTAAAAATGCATTTGAGCCTGATCATTCCGGTACGGTTATCAGTAATGACTACTGCAGTGCCAAGCCTTGTGTCGAAATCATAGCGGGTCGTCGCAATGTTTTTGCGATTGAAATTTTCGATCAGGATATGCTCGGTGACAGTAATTACGATATCGAACTGGCCAGGTTGCTGCATCAGTTGAAGCTGTATATTGTCAATCGCGACTCGGATGCCAACAGCATCACCTATTATGTCTCAGGTACACGCAAAATGGTCAATCGTGCGGTGCGCCTGATCGGTGAAGCCTACAAGGGGGCAGAAGTCGATTTAACCAAAGTGGCGATTGTTTCGGCGATAGGTTCAGATCTGAAAGTGTCCGGCATACTGGCACGAACAGTTTCCGCATTAGCGTCAGCCAATATCAGTATTCAGGCATTGCACCAGTCGATGCGTCAGGTTGAAATGCAGTGTGTAGTGAATGAAAGCGATTACGAAAATGCCGTAAAAGCCCTCCACCACGCCTTGATTGAGCAGGAAGACCACGGCGACGTGATTTGCGCGGCTTAATCGCCTGTAGGAGCTCGCTCCGCGAGCGATCAAAATCTTCGCCCGGAGACCGGGCTCCCACAAGGCACCACCACCGCTTGTAGGAGCTCGCTCCGCGAGCGATCAAAATCTTCGCCCGGAGACCGGGCTCCCACAGATCAAAAACTTCGTCCGGAGACCGGGCTTATATGGACCCGCCCGTGTTGCAAGCTATTTTTGACTCGAGCAGATGTGTTGCACGCTTATAT
>NZ_JBLXDN010000071.1:0-6843 GCF_048264025.1 Nitrincola sp. | reverse complement strand
TAACCCGATCAAGCTGATCTTCGTCACACCCGATTACTACGAAGAGCGGCCGAAGAAGTGCATGAACGGCTGGGGCGAGATCTTCCTCACCGTGACGCCGGATGGCACCGCCTTGCCGTGCCACAGTGCCCGCATGCTGCCGATCGAATTTCCCAATGTGAAGGATCACAGCCTGCAGCATATCTGGCACGAGTCGTTCGGGTTTAACCACTTCCGTGGCAATGACTGGATGCAGGAACCCTGTCGTTCCTGTGACGAAAAGGAAAACGACTTGGGTGGCTGTCGCTGCCAGGCCTATATGCTGGCTGGTGACATGAACGCCGCTGACCCGGTGTGCAGCAAGTCACCGCATCACCAGAAGATCCTTGACGCCCGTGCGGCGGCTGAGCACACTCCTGCAGATGCGCCCATTACCTTCCGAAACGACCGTAACTCACGTGTATTCGCCCGCGGCTGAACCCGCGCTCAGCGCCCAAGAGGCCATTGCCGCCATTCATGACTACTCCTCACTCAGGTTTTACCGAGGAGACGTCATGGGTGTCAGCTTTGACTCAAACAGCGGTCTTAATCGACTCTGTCGCTTTCACTCCGGTAAGGCGATTAGCCTGCTACCCGACAAATTCAGTGTGCGCAGTCGTGTCCATGAATATGGTGGTGGCGCCTGGTGCCTGGCAGGCGACATTGCCTGCTTCGTCAATAATGAAGATCAGGCCATCTGGCTCAAGTCGCTCACGACGTACGATGATCCCCAATTACTCACCCACGAGCCCAAAACACGTTTTGCCGATCTGCAGCCGGATGCCCGACGAGGCAGGTTGCTAGCCATCAGTGAAACGCAATATGCGGAATGGGGCGAGGCCGTCAATCGACTGGTTTCGGTGCATTTGGCAACTGGACAGGTTACGACGCTGGTAGAAGGAGCTGACTTCTACAGTTCGCCAGCTCTTAGTCCAGATGGAGGGCAGCTCGCATGGATTGAATGGGATCACCCCCAGCAACCTTGGCGCTGTACGCGGTTAATGTTGGCTCAACTAAATGCAGCAGGCCAGATCACTGAATGCACGATGATCTCCGACAAGCAAGATGCAGCCTGGGCTCAACCGCGCTTTTCACCCTCTGGTCGATTGCATGTGGTGGTAGACCGTGACAACTGGTGGTGCATAGAAGTACTGACAACAGAGGGCTTCGTCCCCTTAGCTGGAGAAGCACCTTCGCATACCGAATTTACCACCGCACCTTGGCAGCTGGGCTTAAGCACCTATGGCTGGAATCATGAAGGTGAATTGCTGGCGCTGGGGCAGTCAGAAGGGTATTCACGGTTATGGAAGCACAATGGCAATGACTGGGAGCCTGTAGAATTGGGAATGATGCCCGCTCGCCTGCATGCGCTTGCCAGCAACGGTCAATACTTTGCTTGTGTGGCCGAGTTCAGTGACCGCCAGCCCGCTATCCTGCGACTGGATACCGAGTTGACCGCAGATGATCCAGACCAGACGCTGGTGTTATCCGGTGGTGATGCGCCAGACTTTCAAGTGAGTCTTCCCCTGAGTCTCAGCACTGGCGTACAAAAACAGCAGGTACCTTATTTTCTTTACCGACCTGCTGGTGTTCCGTCCAATCAAGCCTTACCTCTGGTTATCTGGACCCATGGTGGCCCAACGGCAACCACTGCGCCCATTCTCAAGCCGGCAATCCAGTACTGGACCCAACGAGGGTTCATGATTGCAGACGTCAACTATCGTGGCAGCACGGGCTATGGCCGCAACTATCGGATGCAGCTTGAACAGCAGTGGGGCATCAGTGATGTGCAGGATGTTGAAGCCGTCGCTCGCTCGCTTATCAAGCAGGGCTTGGCCGATCCCAAAGCCGTGTTTATCCGTGGTAACAGCGCAGGTGGTTACACAACGCTGAGTGCACTGTGTCACTCCAACCTGTTCCAGGGCGGCGCCAGTCTCTATGGTGTGAGTGACCCTGCTCGTTTGAATGAGCTGACACACAAGTTTGAATCCCGCTACCTGCACTGGTTAATAGCCGATCCTGACGTTCATCCTGAACGTTACCAGCAGCGTTCACCACTGAATTATGCAGAGCGTATTCAAGTCCCCGTTATCTTCTTCCAGGGAGAACAGGACAAAGTAGTACTGCCCGAGCAAACAGCTTCTATGGTTGAGCGATTGCGTGCCAAAGGCCTGAATGTTGAAACCCATTATTTCCCCGATGAAGGACACGGCTTTCGTCAACCACAGAACCAGGCTGAAGTACTTGAGGCCGAGCTGGCATTTTACCTTCGGTTGATCAATCGAACCTTGTCTTGACCGGTTGCAAACCTCAATAGGGCAGGGCATTCTGAGACCAATGCCAGCGGGATGTCGGCAGCCTCAAGCATAGGGAACTCGGCTGATGCACCAGCAACATACTTCTTTCGCAGAGCTCTTGCGGCTCGACTCTATTGATTGCATGGCTAATACCTTTTTTCACTGGTTTGGTGCTGTATTTTACCTTTTTACGTTGAGTCGCGATTTGGTTGCTTTTTGAAGATCAATTAAATTAAGGGGTTATTGTTGTGATGCTGACTATTTGCAAAATTAAAAGGTATACCCGCTAATAATTATTATGAGGTCGCAGACCTCATTAACAGACTGTTAGCTGTAAAAGGAACATATGAGCACATTTTTACTTACATGGAAGGCGGATGAATGGGGTTACGAAAACCTCCAAAAGCGTCTTGAGGCACATGCTGCAGGGGAAGTAATTCAGCGTTGGAGTTGCGGCCGAACAAAGAAGATTCCGGTAGGTTCAAGAGTATTTCTCACGAAGCAAGGCAAAGGATACAAAGGAATATTCGGTTCTGGCTACGTCACGAGAGCGCCGTTCGAAGAACCTCATTTCAACGAGGGAAAAAGAAAAGCCGGTAAAAAATCGCTGTATGTGATGGTGAATTTTGATCGGCTCTATGATCCAGCATCACAAATAAAAATTGATCGCTCCGAGTTAGAGGCATTTCATCCAAAGGTTTGGGATTCGCAAGGCTCAGGCAAAACGATTCCAGAAGAGGCTGCTTCAAATCTGGAAGTTTTATGGTTGGAAAGAACGGGAGGTGCGGAAATAACTTATGCCGACGAATTGCCCGAAGGTAGCTCACTTAAAGAAGGTGCTTCTAAAACAGTTTCAGTTAACGCCTATGAGCGTAACCCTGAAGCCAGGGAGCGCTGCATCAAGAAATGGGGGATGAATTGTTCTGTCTGCAATTTCCACTTCGAGCTTTTCTATGGGCAAATTGGCAAAGGATATATACACGTTCATCACTTGAAGCCGCTGTCTGAGATTCGGGAAGAATACGAAATAAATCCAGAAGAAGATTTACGCCCTGTTTGTCCCAACTGCCACTCGATGCTTCATCGGAATAAGCATGTCCTATCAATTGAAGAGCTTCAAAAATTGGTGCGTTCTTATGGCAGTCGATAGCACAGCTAACAAAGCCGTAAACGCGGACGCATTTTTCGTTCGCTTTGCTCACTACAAATGCGTCGGTTACGGCTGGCGTTAGTTTCTCAACATTATCGTTTACACGCATTATTTGGATGTATTATGCAAGAACTCACATTAGAGCATTTTATTAGAGCCGCAGAGGATATTGGTTCTCATGGCGATAATGATATGCTGCCATTTGACATAGATAATAGATTTATATCAGACAAAAAGAATCAGCTCGCGAAAGTGGCATTTAAATTTTTTAGCAGCCTTGAGAAAGGCGGGTCAAAAAATGCTAAAGACAAATTAAACTCACTGAATATTTTTACAGAGCGACTTTTATCTCCAACTGGTGTAAGTGGGTTTAGAATATCTACAAAAATTCACCCATTTTGGAATGTTTATTTAAACGGCCTAGCTATCTCGATAGCGGAAGAAAATGAAAAACATAGAAGTGATTTCGCTCACTCATATAGGTTTATAAATGAAGGCGAAAGTATATTCGATCGTGATAAATCATGGAGAGCATATAAAGAAGCTACAATTAATAATCCATCATTAAAAAATCCTGATGCGTATGTTGTACAAACTGATATATCAAGTTTCTATGAACACATCTATCACCATAGAATTGAGAATTGCATAGCAGATTTGTTTGAATCAAATTCCACTGTAGCTACTCAAATCGACAGGTTATTAAACAAGATTGCATCAGGGAGGTCATTTGGTCTTCCTGTTGGAGGACAGTGTTCTCGTGTTTTAGCTGAACTATTAATGACTTCTATTGATCAGCTTTTAACTCAGTCAGGTGTCATTTGGCATAGATATGTAGATGATTATACATTGATTGCTGAGAGCCAAGCAGAAGCTTATAGGTCACTATCTATACTTTCAAATGCCCTTGCAGATTACGGACTTTCTCTCAATAGGTCTAAGACTACGATATTAAAATCACAACATTACGAAAACTTTGTTCATGCGCAATTATTCTCTAATGATGATAGTGCAAGTAAACTCAAAGAAATTGACTTACATTTTGATCCGTATTCAGATAATCCCCATGAAGACTATGAAAATTTAATTGAAACAGTCAATCAACTAGACGTTCAGAACCTTCTAAGCCTTGAAGTTCATAAAAGTCAGCCAGATGCTTTTTTGATAACGCAGATTAGTAGAACGCTCAAATTGCATGACCCCAATGTGGCTTTAAATCTATGTCAAACGTTGCTTTCGCCTTCAAACTTGAATTCATTTAGAGGTTCATGGTCTACAATAATCCGTGGTATTGGCTCTTTAAGAAGTGATGAAAAATACAGACATATATTCGATCAAATTGATAGGCTAATTGATGATATCATTACTACTTCAGTGCACCTTCTACTCCCTGAAGCAAACAGTCTACATTTTCTTAGAATATTGAGACATACAAAAACAGATATAAGGTCTAGGTATGTTTACAAGACAGTCTTTGATAAAACCAACTCAAGCACACTTAGACGGGCATGCATTGATTGTATGAGACATTGGAAAGACCGTCCCTCATTTATACAAATTCGGAATCAATGGCCAAACCTGAGTCCAGAAGTTCAAAGAATGTTCTGGCTTGCCTCTTTTCAATTTGGTGATGATGGTTCACATTTTCGAAACCAAGTAGAAAACTCTATTAGCCATTTATGGAAACTTGGTTTTGAGAAGCAGAATGATGCATCGTTCGAATCTCTATATACAGCATGGGTAGGAAAAAATGCGGTTCCATAGATTACCAGTTAAAGACCCAAGGACTGTGGCTAGAGATATTCCTGGCATCTGCGATCTTCTTTTTCCACAACTATTGCCGTCAATTATTACTTACCTCAACAGGCAAGCGAAAAGTATTTCTGCTTGCGAGCCAGTTTCTTCTATCTTAATAAATAAAACATCAACCAATGCTGCAATGCTATTCGAAGTTGCTTATGCTAGAACTGAGCAGGCTATGAATGGAGAAATTAATGAAAATTGGGAGTCATGTTTAAACATTGCTCTAAAAAGACAGTCAAAATATTTTGATGCAAAGTTACCAGATGAACTAACAGAAAATGACCTTAATGTAGCAAGAAAAACATCACTGAATCTAGTTACAGCTCTTCGTCATTTTGAGTTAAAAAGTGGCTACTCGATAATAGTATCCCCAGATATACCTGGCTTTCAATGGATTTCAAAAGGTAGTGGAGATTTTGCAGTAGGTAACAATCTAATAGAAGTAAAATGTACAAGTAAAAACTTTGGCTCTGCAGATTATAGGCAGTTACTTATCTACTGGTTACTAAGTTTCGCAGGTTCACTTGAAGGTAAGTGCTCGGAATGGAAGACTGGTACCCTGCTTAACCCAAGACTAAATAAATATATTGAAATTGAGTTCAACGAGCTAATTTCAGTCTCAGCCGTTGGTCGTTCAAAGCTTGAAATACTTGAACTTTTTGAGTCAATTGTATCTGACTATAGTAGCAAACTCAGTATTTGGTAATACCAATGCCCAATTTAGTAACGAAAACTAACAAGTGACTGTGGTGTCTAGTTTAATATTTACGCAATATTTTCGCCCCATCGTGTCTCATTCTTGAGCATGGTATTTAGCACCACAATGAGCTTGCGCATGCAGGCAATAATAGCCACTTTTGGCAGCTTACCCTGAGCCTTCAGGTGTTCATAAAAGCGCTTGAAGACCGGGTTACATTGAATGGATGACAGCATCGCCATGAACATGACCGTACGGATACGGTGACGGCCTCCGCGGATACGCCGTTTGCCATTCCAGGTGCCGCTTTCACGGTTCATGGGTGCGACACCTACGAGTGCGGCGATCTCTTTACGGTTGAGGTTACCGAGCTCTGGAAGCTCGCTGAGCAAGGTGTACGCGAGGACTTTACCGACACCTGGCACGCTGGTCAGGATTTCGGTTTTGGTCCGCCAATGCTTGACCTGCATAACGGCTTCATCGATCTGTTTGGTGATAGTCTTTATCTGAGTTCCCAGCGAGCGTAGCAATGTTTTGATAGAGCGGTGCAGGGCTTTGGGCAAGATCTGGAGGCGGTTTTTCTCCATGGTCTGCATTTCAAGTAGCTGGCTACGGCGAATAAGTAAGTCCTTGATCAGGCGGGACTGTTTGTCGGGGATGGGTTTTATCTCCGGCTGAATGGTTGCGGCAAAACGGGCGATGACACTGGCATCGATCTTATCCGTTTTAGCCAGTACACCGATGGCCTGGGCGTAGCGCCTGATACTGACAGGATTGACCACGACAATGGACAAGTTGGCCTGGTCACAAGCAAACACGAACGCATGTTCATAGCGCCCTGTAGCTTCCGTGACAATGCGTGTGACATTTTGGGATTT
>NZ_JBLXDN010000070.1:0-7328 GCF_048264025.1 Nitrincola sp. | reverse complement strand
GTTCCAGTCGGGCATAGCCGATGGCACACCAGGGGCAGGCAATATCTGAAATAATATCGATAGTAACGGGTTGCATAGAGCCCTCCTTAATGAAAAAACTTTCAGCAATGCCACAAAGAGAAATACTAACCCGATGAGCACCACAGGTTCAGTTATTTTACGGATATAATAGACATATTGACTGTCCAAGCGCATATAGGCAGAACTATGTTCACAGGAGCCACCGCCATGAACCGCATTATGCTTTTTATCACCGCCCTTCTAATCGGCGGCTGTGCTTCAATTCCCTCTGATTTGCGCACGGAAACTGAACAAACCTTACTGCCTTTTTCATCGACAGTCACCACTGAACCTTCAGGTCAAATCGCACGCTGGGGCGGTGAAATCGCGGCGGTGAGTAACCTGCAACAAGGTAGCCTGCTGGAGGTCGTTGAGTTTTCACTGAATAGCCGTGGTCGCCCAGTGAAGACGGATACCAGCGGGGGACGGTTCAGAGTTCTGGTATCCGGCTTTATCGACCCGGCTATCTATACCCCTGGGCGCCTGGTCACAGCACTGGGCGCCTTTTCAGCCATCGAAGAGGGTAAGGTTGGGGAGCAAGCCTATCTGTTCCCGATACTCCATTCCGAACAGCTACATCTTTGGCCCGAAGTTAAGGAGCCCTCGACTCGTCACTATAGCGATGATCCCTTTTTTTTCCATAGAAGTTTTATGATGCGACCAATCATTATTGTTCCAGCGAATAATTAGTACCCCCTTGGCTGGAGCCGTTAACCTGCAGAAATGCTGACAGTTGCTCTATGATCTGCTGGTGCATGGCTCGCCTTTCGTCACGCCCTTCGATACAAACATACCTATCGCTGGGCTCTTCCGCTGTTAAAACCTGCAACGCCTTTTCAGTGCATACCCCTAAAAAGTCAAAATGCGCCAGCTGCTCAGGCTCGTGATAGCTAAACGTTTGTTGCGACAACTTGGTGATGAGATAGCGTGATTCAATATCAAGATCGAGACCCATAATGTCCTTGGGTGCCGCATAAATCAGCATAGGCACATCAATAGCAGCAAGGCTGTTACGATCAAAGCTTTGGCTGCCGCCTAGATCAAAAATGGCAAAAGCTTTAATACGTGAGTCCGACCAATCCATCTCCATTTGCTGAATATCGTCAGGGGTTTTAGCAACACCCCAATCCGTGAATAAACCGCAAACGAGTTCACCGGAATTGTGCTGACAAAATTCATCGAATTGCTTCGCACTGTATTGCGCACCGGCCAGCATCATTGCCGTATGCCCACCAAGAGAGTGGCCTGCCATATAAATTTCATCCTGTCGAACCTGGTCAGCAAAAACAAAATCCGTGCTGACATAATCGATCACCCGCGAAATGTCGCGCGCACGCTGCCATAGCTCACGACGCTGCTCAGGGTCGCGGAAAAAATGCGAAGTACCGGGATGGTTGATAGCGACCACCAAATAACCCTGAGCGACCATGGCCTGGGCTAACCAGGCTTGATTATGCGCCGTACCGAACATCCCATGAGATAACACAAGCACGGGAAAAGATCCCTCAATCGGTGCTGCATCTGGCACAACAGCAATGGGCTCCCAAACGCGTTCAGTATTACCGTGTGCCCAAACAGGCTCACTGGAATCAACTGAGGGATACCAAATATAGCCTTCCAGGTTTCGTCCGGTTTGCGTATCTTCAAGACTGAAATCTATCCTTGCCGTGGTGTAGTTCTGCGTGGACGAAGGGTCCTGCGCCTGCACTGTGGTAATGCATAGCCCTAAGCCGATAAATAGCAAACCCTGGTATAAACGCTTAAAACCTTGAAGGCGATGCATAGTGTTCTCCTGTTGAATTGAGTTGTTTCAGTGGTAACCACTATGGCATCGGATTTACTATCTAACGTCCTGAATTCGGTTTTACGACGTCCTCAAACAGGTTTTAGGTCTCTATCCAGTCGAATTCACTTCCCAATGAACTGAGTATTCCACTAGGCTAGGCCTGATTCGAAATGTTAACGCACAGGAAAACCGATGATTGCGATCCCCCTTCCTTTTGTCGTATCAATATTGCTTTCGCTGTTGGCACTTTTTTTGTGGATGCGGCCATCGAGCAGCGCTAAATTAGCAAGTGCCTTCGCCATGCTTTGTGCATTAACTACGGCAATTGTAGGTTTGCGCTGGAGCCTGGATTGGGCCATCTTTCGCACCCTGCAACCCATTCTGGCTTCGCTGGTACCGGTTTGCGCATGGTATTGTTTCAGGCGTGCACATCAAAAAATGCATCTCTCCTGGTGGCATGCTGTACTGCCTGGGATCATTGCACTGGGCGCACTGGGTTATCCCATATTGCAAACGCCCTTAGATGCTCTATTAACCCTTTTGTACATAGTTTATGGCGTCGCTTTATTACGCTCAGCGCCAACCATCGCGGGGGATGTCAGGCTATCGGATACAGAAGGGTTTGCGCATGCCGAGCGCATAGCCGGTTATTCGTTACTCTTTTCAGCGCTGGTTGATGGTGCCCTGGCGATCAGCTTCATGTTTTATGACGGCGTCCATGCGCCGTATATTCTGGCATTAAGCTACGCTATCTTATTACCTATGATTGTTGTGATTATCGCTTGGGTTGGACTTCGGACTCACTCGGGTGATGCCGAAGAGATAACTGAAAGCAGCAAACTACCACCGTCCATTGATACACCGGAGCCACAGCTGACACCCGCAGAAGCCGACGCTATCGTGCAGCAATTCACACAGCTGCTGGTTGAAAAACAAGTCTTTCTTGACCCGGATCTCACCTTAAATCGTTTAGCCCGTAAACTGGTCATTCCAGCAAAACACATCTCGATAGCGGTCAACCAAATCTATGCACGCAATCTATCCAAAGTTATTAATGAGTATCGAATCGCTTATGCTCAAGCACGCTTAGTCGAAAGCGATGACTGCATTACCCAGATTTACCTAAGCTCAGGTTTTCATAGTAAATCCAACTTCAACCGGGAGTTCAGTCGGATCACCGGGCAAACCCCCAGCCAGTATCGCCAGGACGCACGCCATCCTCTAGGCAAGAATGCCCCTTGATCACGAGATGCAGCTTGGCTACACTTCTAACTCACCTTAATTGGAGTTCCCGCTACGATGAGCCACTAAGCCCCTGACATTCAATCTTTCTTTTTGATTAATCTGACAGATTGGCAGGGTTATCCAGCTTAGTTCATCACGTGTTTGCCCCTTCTGCCTTGACCGGCGTAGATGATTCAAACCCTGAGTGTAATGACTTTGCATCGCCCTGCCCCAGGAGGCACTGTGCGCGCATTTTCTGCTCATCATCTTAGTTATCAATTGCCTACAGGCAAAACCCTGTTTACAGATATCAGCTGTACGCTGAATGCACGCCTGACCGGCCTGATTGGTCGCAATGGTATTGGCAAATCCATCCTGGGTCAGTTGCTCAGTGGCCAATGTCAGCCAAGTTCAGGAACGCTGCAACAACAGGCTGTTTGTGGTGTGTTCAAACAACAGCACAGCGATGCTCTTAAACACCTATCCCTGGCACAGGGTCTGGATCTTGACGAGGCCCTGGCAGCGCTTGCACAGATAGAGCAAGGTGCAACAGAAGCACATTGGTTTGACGTGTTGGGAGAACGCTGGTCTGTTCGTGAGACGTTCGCCGACCTATGCCATACACTGAACATTCCAGCCACGGCTGATATACCGCTGAGCAGTCTCAGCGGTGGCCAGTTAGCTCGAGTGAGGCTCTGGCGTCTGTTCAATAGCAACGCCGACTGGCTATTACTTGATGAACCCTCCAACCATCTGGATGCAGCAGGAAAGCATTGGCTGCTGCGACAGATGCAGCAATTTTCTGGGCAGATACTACTGATCAGTCATGACCGTTTCCTGCTGCAGGCAATGCAGGAAATCTGGGAACTGGATAGCCTTGGCCTGCAGGTGTACGGGGGCGGATACGATGTCTACCTTGCACAAAAACAGCAGGAACAGGCAGCCATCGAATGTCAGCTAGCCAGCGCAGAAGGCTTATTGCGTCAGGCCAAAAAACAGCAACAACTGGAGTATGAGCGGGCACAACAGCGTGCGACGCAAGGGCGTAAGCTGGCGCGTAAGGGGAGCCAGGCCAAAGTCATTCTTGATCGGCAAAAGGAACGCGCCAGTGCCTCGACCTCTACCCGCTCTATAAGAGCAGAGCATCAACAAAGCCAACTCAACAACAGAGTCAAACAACTTAAAGCGCGTCAGGCAGAGCAGCAGCAACAAAAAGTGACACTGGGCAGCAGCGCTCAGGGTAAACGCACCCTGGTGCAACTAATCAACGGCCAACTGCCATACGGCAATGCGGATCCAATTAATCTGAGCATTAAAGAAGGCGCAAAACTGCGTCTGACCGGTACAAACGGTAGTGGCAAATCAACCCTACTTCGGGTTCTCCACGGCAGTCTGTCACTCTTATCAGGAGAACGGCTGGTCAACGGACAGAGTTGTTATCTGGATCAGCATTTCAGCCTGCTCAATCCCGGCGTAACGCTATTGAATAGCCTCACCCAGTGCACCAATCACAGCGAAAGCGACAACCGCACCCTACTGGCCCAAGCAGGATTTAGAGGCGATCAGGTGCATCACCTTGTCGCCAGCCTAAGCGGTGGAGAACGCATGAAACTAGCCCTATTAATGGTCAGCCACCAACCCAACACTCCCCTGCTGCTTCTGGATGAAGCAGACAATCATCTGGATATAGAGTCTCAAGCACGCCTGGCTGACGCATTGAACACCTACCCAGGCACCCTGGTGCTGGTAACGCATGATGAGGTGTTTGCGAAACTATGTGAAGTGAGTGAGGAATATCAGTTATGACAGAAACTTTATCTATTTAAACAAAAGTACAATAACTGTGTGGAAATAGAACAGGCAGAATGAATAGCACCTAGTAAGCGGATGACTGGTGTTTCAGCGCAATTAACCCATACCACATCTGTCAATCTGCAGCTATTTTGGTATTAACTCTATCTGATGTATTGGAGTGGGTCATGATCTGGAGGAAACAAACTGATCGTATCACAACACTTATGAAGCCACTGCCCTCGCTGCCATAACTACTCGTGCAGAAAGCGTCATAGGCTGATTTAGAGGACTTTAAGTACTTTGGTGATTCAGCCTATATTCCGCTGAGTCTAGGACATGACTGAAGATGCAGATATCACCCTTGCGGCATATCCGGTTACATACAGCGTTGGCAACACTAGTAGCGATAGTGCTGGTCGGCCTATTCCTGTTTAAGCAGCACAATATACAAACACAATTGCTGGGTGAACAGCAGGAAATTGCTCTAGATACGGCCTATAGAGCAATTTTGGAAACAACCCGTCGAGATATTGAATCCCGCTTTCGTTTTCAGGTCATGCGCCCGGACGTACTTGAGCTAGTGGCAGATGCCAGGTATGCAAATGAAACAGAACTATCCGTTTTGAGAGATAAGCTGTACCGACTGCTAGAACCTGTTTATCAAGAGATGGAGGCAATAGGGTTATTACAATTCCAATTTCACCTTCCAGATGACCGGGTGCTGCTGAGGTTCCACCTACCGCAAAGGTCGGGTGACGCTCTTTTTTCCTTACGTCCGTCTATCCGCATCGCAAACACCGAGCAGCGCCCCGTACATGGATTAGAGATAGGACGTACCGCTTCAGGGTTTCGTTATGTCTTTCCACTTCATCGTGATAACGAACATCTAGGCAGTGTTGAGCTATCGATGCCCTTCAATCACTTACAAGCACAAATGAACCGATTACTTGGCAATGGTGAATTTGCACTGCTATTTGATCAGGAACAGGTGTTTTCTACCGTTGATGCTATTAACCGTATGTATTATTCCGAATCCATCATCCACCCCGGTTTTTTAGTGGAAAACCCGGCACTGGCAACGGAGCATCAACTATTTAGCCAATCAGAGTCTGTTTCTCGCCTTAAACGTCAACTACGCGAGAATAACAAGGTACAAAGGTTAATGTCCCGCCATAAAGCCTTTGCCATCAGCACCCAAGACGGTGACCAATACTATATGGTCAGTTTTCTTCCTGTGCCTGATTTGACCGGTGAAACAGTTGCTTATGTAATTCGCTTTAAGCCGAGTGATGCCCCTGCGCGCCTGTTTAATGCCCTAGTGAGTAATTTAACCCTTGCTGCGGCATTAATACTGCTACTAGGAACACTTTATTTTTATAATTTGCGCCAACGCATGCAACTGCATGAAGATATTCGTCGGCGCCAAGCTACGGAATCCGAATTATCTCTGTATGCCAATATTTTTAAAAACAGTGGTGATGCGATCATGGTGACTGATCAGGAAAACCGCATTACTGCAATCAACCCAGCATTTTCTCACTTGACCGGCTATACCGAGCAAGAAGTGATGGGTCAAAATCCACGCTTACTTGCATCGGGACATACGCCAATCGAAACATACAAAGCAATGTGGGAGGCACTACGTGCGCATGATTTTTGGCAAGGAGAGCTGTGGGATAGGTGTAAAGACGGCAGTCTCTATCCTAAATGGGTGACTATTTCAGCCATGCGCACACAAGGAGAGGTCAGCCACTACATTGCCAGCTTTACCAATATCAGTGATCGCAAAGCCGCTGAAGAGAAAATAGAACGCTTAGCGCATCATGATGCACTCACCGGCCTGCTAAATCGCTACAGTCTGGAGTTACGCCTTGTGCAGTCAATACTGAGTGCACAACGTGAACAGCTTTTGGTAGCCGTTGTGTTCATCGATTTAGACCGTTTCAAGACCATCAATGACTCCCTTGGTCATCAAGTGGGTGATAAGTTATTGATCGAAGTGGCTAATAGATTAAAACAACGTACCCGTGACAGTGACATAGTTTCTCGCCAAGGTGGAGATGAGTTCGTAGTGGCTCTCACTGGGTTACGAAATACAAACGATGTACCCCATCTGATCAATGCTATTTTACTCGCGCTATCTCAACCTTATGCAATTGATCAGCACAGCCTCAGCTGCACACCCAGTATTGGGGTTTCAATGTTCCCTGCCGACGGCATAGATATGGAAACACTGTTAAAAAATGCCGATACAGCCATGTATCACGCCAAGGAGAAGGGACGGAATAATGTGCAATATTTCACAGCCACAATGACCCAATCAGCCAGTGAACGCTTAGCCATTGAGCAAGATCTGCGTCATGCGATACAAAACGATGAATTTGAACTTCCTGAATTCAGATAATAACCGCAACACTCATGTGATGGGCCAGGTCGGAGAGAGGCCAGCTACCGAAATGTGGTA
>NZ_JBLXDN010000069.1:0-7565 GCF_048264025.1 Nitrincola sp. | reverse complement strand
CCGGCAGCCCGTAGCAGTGGTCGCCGTGCACATGAGTAATCAAGATAGCCTTCAACGAATGGAACGACAGCTTGGTACGCAAGACCTGATGCTGGGTGCCCTCACCACAATCAACCAGGTACCAGCCCTTCCCTTTGCTTTCACGCAAAGCGATCCCAGAGACATTTCTTTGTTTAGTGGGCACACCAGCGGAGGTGCCGAGGAAGAGTAGGTTCATATCGCGTCCGTGCTTTCTCTTTAGAAACCTGAACTTTGTCTGGCGGCATACAGATTTCCAATAAGTTTGGTTGCTCAAATTTTTACGACAGGATGCCAACGACAACAGTCGCAATCGTTAAGCGGCCTCAAAATCCAATGGCTGCAGGTCGTCCAAATTAATTGTGCTGCGAGCCACCCATAGGTCGTACATGTGAAAAAGCACTCTGCATAAACTACCCAATAGAATTGATGGGCAAACTGATGACAACGTGCCATGAAAGCCCATCACTATCCATTTAGCGTGCTGCACTTAGTTTAGGTACTTGTCTTTACACTATGTTCTCAAAACAACAACAGCGCCAAGCTAATGATAACACCGCTCACCACCAGTACGACGGCACAGTAACCCATGATATCCCTGGCCTTTAGTCCTGCGATCGCAAGGGCGGGCAAGGCCCAGAACGGTTGAAGCATGTTTGTCCAGCTATCTCCCCAGGCGAATGCCATCGCCACTCTAGATGTGTCGGCATTCAGCGCCTGAGCAGCCTCCATGACAATCGGCCCTTGAACCGCCCACTGACCACCACCTGATGGCACAAGCATGTTAATTAAGCCAGCGGAAAGGAAACTCCAAACCGGCAGTGTGTCCGCTGTTGATATATCAACAAACACTTGGGCAAGGTCTCCTGCTAAACCAGACTGGGCCATGATACCCATGAGCCCCGCATAAAACGGGAACTGGATGATGATGCCACTAGCACCTTTCACAGCTTCATTAATCTGCTCCAGGAAGCTACTGAGATTCTTGTGTAGCCCGATACCAATGAAAATCAGCGCAAATATGATGACATTAAGATTGAGCCCCCCACCATTAACCGCATAGAAAATCAGTGCAGTAATGCCTAACAGAGAGATTATCAGCGCAGGCCAAACTGAGTGTTCAAGGCGCTCTGCTGGCCGTGAGACATCAGCCTTGATAGGAGGCTCATCTGCAAAGTCATTAAAGGGGACAGGCTCACTGCTTTTCATCATTAGATAGTTGGTGAGCGGAAGAGCGATGAACATCGCCAAGACTAGGCCAATATTCAAGGGACTGAAGAGCGTCTCACTGGTCGGAATCAAGCCAACGCTGTCTTCAAGGAAATGCCCAGAAGTCGCCAAGCTGAGTGGTATCGAACCAGATAGCCCTGCATGCCAGATCAGAAAACCAGAGTAAGCACTGGCGATCAATAGCCGATAATCAACAAATGGTACGCGCTTGGCCAACTCTTTGGCTAGAACTGCTCCGACAACAAGCCCTATACCCCAGTTCAGCCAACTGGCCAGAAGGGAAATGACAGTCACTATGACTATAGCACTACCAGGTGTTTGCGCAGAGTCGGCGATACGCAGCGTTAGATATTTGAACAATGGAGTAGTAGCTACCACGAAACCTGCGACTAGAATCAAGACCATCTGCATCGCGAACCCATGCAGACTCCAGAACCCATCCATCCAGTAGCCGAGCATCTTATTAGGCGCATCTCCTCTGAATACCACGCAAGCCAACATGATCACTATAGTAAGTACGATCACGATGACTAGCGGATCAGGAAGATAGCGGTCAAAGATTCGCGTCAACCCATTGGTAATACCACCGAATAGCTTATTTTTTTTACTTATTTTCAAGGTATTATTAGACATTATTATTCTCCTGCCCTGATATTTAACCGTGATGGACCAGAGTAGCTGCAGCTAAGTCTTCTAGTGCGGTACCAACAGCTTTGAATACCGTACATTCCTGTTCCGACCTGCGCGTCGGGCATTGGCAACGGCAAAGCTCCTCTAGAGTGCCAATGACGGCATCCCGGCTTAGGTCACCTAGCTCTATCGGTTGGAGAAGATCCCCTGACTTTTCCAGGGCTTCCTCAGTATCGATGAAGAGACTGTTGTTCACGATGGCATTAGTATCTGCCTCGCGCATTTCCGGAGTGAAGCTACCGATTAAGTCGAGATGGCTGCCCGGAGTCAGCCAGGCCCCTTCAATCAATGGCTTTGTTGACAAGGTCGCGCAGCTGATAGCGTCTGCCCAACCAACGGCTTGTTCCAAATTCTCGACCACATGTGCAATGAAGCCATCTTGATTGAGTTGTCCTACTAACCGTTCTGATGCAGCGTGATCGATATCCCAGACGGCAACTTCTTCTATTGGTAGCACCTCCCGATAAGCGTAGGGAATAAGACTACCCACTCGCCCTGCCCCCAGCAGCGTCAAGCGCTTGGTGGAAGGGCGTGCTAGAAGTTTTGCCGCTAGCGCCGAAGCGGCAGCGGTACGTCGTGAAGTGATTTCGTTGCCATCGACCTGGGCTACAGGCTCTCCCGTACTACGGTCATAAAGCATGTAAGTCGAGAACAGCCCAGGAAGCGATCTACTGGCGTTGTTAGGAGCAATATTGACGGTTTTTATTCCTAAGAACCCGGCATCGCTCCAAGCTGGCATAATCAGCATCGTCACAGGATCATCCGGAGTTCCGATGTTGTGAATATGTCTGCGAGGCGCCGTGCAGCCACGCTTAAACATTTCTTCCAGCGCTGGAATTAAATGGGAAAAAGGAAGTGCATTCCTCGTTTCTTCTCGAGTATATATTTTCATCTTAAACCCTCTTATTTTGGTTTATATGTCTAATTCCAGGTCGCTTACAGGAATAGCCTGACAGGTCAAACACACACTAGGGTCTTCCGGCTCTTGCCCATTGAGGTGGTATACCTTTCCGGAAATGATACGAACGGCACAGCTCTCGCACTGCCCAACGCGGCAACCGCTGGGCATGCTAATGCCCTGTTTTTCAGCAAAACTTAGCAATGGCCCTGCAGCTGAGTTCCAGTTAAGCCCGCGAGAGTTTGAGCGCACGAAGGAGACGCGATATTGCTGATCATCGTTGGGATTGATGGTTACTGGTGATCGGAACGCTTCGCTAAAAATATCGAATCTAGGTACTCCTCTTTCGATTAGTTGATTACTGATGGCTGTCATCATGGGATCTGGGCCACATAGATATATGCGTGCTCGACGCTCAATTAGTGAGTTCGATACGACTGAGGCTGACACCAAGTCGTTTGAGTCGTAATCCACTCCCATGCGGTCTGTCGTCAGCGGATCGTTGTAATAGTTGATTACCGTCAACCTAGATAAACGAGGTAGCAGCTTATTTATTCGTGCTCTGAAGGCATGACTCTGGCTATTACGGTTTGCATAGTGGATCCACACTTCAGGCATGTTGTCAGAGTCAACTAGGGTTTCCAGGTAGCTAATAAAGGGCGTGATGCCGATACCACCAGCGAAGATAACAACGGGCTGCGGCAATGATTCAGGCAACACAAAGCGGCCACCGGGAGCGCCGAGGTGCACTTCTTGCCCAGTTTTGAGATGATTATGGAGGTAACCTGACATTCTGCCTTCAATGGCATTGCCCTGTTCGTCGGCACCCCGCAGGTGACGTACAGCAATACGGTAACTGGTTCTCCCCTCCTTCTTAGCGGAGCCAGTCAGAGAGTAGGCACGGACTAATTGCTGGTCATCGCTGCCCTTGTTTAAGCACAGCGTAATATGCTGACCAGGAAGATAATCGGGTAGTAGCGACCCATCTGGAGTAACCAGTTCGACGGCTAAAACATCGGCCGTCTCTCGCCTCAAAGTGCGGACTTTAAATGGCCTAAAACCCTCCCAAGTTCGCCGTCTGGTATCTTGAGTGGGATCCCTCCGAATATCACAGTTGAACGAGCGCATTGGCACAGAGCCGCTGATGGGGTCCGAGCCACGCGCGCTGATGAGGGTATTGTAGTTACTATTACCGGCACCAACGACAGCATAGCCAGCACGCCCAAGCTCATTACAGCTTTGCCACCAACCGAATTCAGCGACAATAACGCCAATATCCAGGTCCGAACTGAGACTAGCGCAGAAACGAGCCTGTCCCTCTGTCGTTTCGATTAATACCCAGTCGCCCTTTTCAATGCCTTTCTTAGCCGCTAAGTCAGGATTGAGTTGGGCAACTGGCAGCGGGGATCTTTTGCGCAGCGACACAATCGAACGATGCTGGCTATGGCAGAAAAAACCGTTCTTGATCGACGTGAGCTTATAAGGGAATCGGGAGTGGGCTTGCCTCGCTGCAAGCATGCCATCAGCGGTTGGTAACGGATCATACCCATGACGCAACAGCGTTTCTGAATACAGTTCGACCCGCCCAGTGTGTGTCTTAAAGCCCTGGATCTTGCCATTACTTATGCTGGAGTACTGCTTTTGTGTTTGTGGCAGTTTATAGCGGATACCCTCCGGCTTCTGGCGCAGCTGCGCTACCGTCAGATCCAGCGGCTGCAGCATCCAGTTCCATCCAGCTTCGACACTTCCGTTAAAAAAAAGCTCGTCCATACCTAGCGCCTCAGCTAGGGCGAAAACGATATCGGTATCAGATTTCGAATCGCCTCTAGGCGCGACTACTCGCTGGCGCAGTTGGACATGCTCTACTGCTAGTTCGTTTATCTCGAAACCAGCACGCAGAGCTTCTCGTTCCCAAGGAGTATTAACTGGCAGGAGAATATCAGCGAAACGCGAAGACGGTGTTTCGAACAGGTCGCAATGCACATGGAACTCGAGCTGCTGCAAGGCTGTAATACCCAGCTCGACATCTCCCTGGCTGGCCATGAAATTAGTGCCGAACCCCATAAATGCTCGAACACGATACGGTTGGCCTTCGATGATAGAGCGATAGAGATCCCGAGCAGTAATCCACCCCTGAGCGGGTGGTCCTAATGGACGTTGGTCAACGCCCAATGCCTTATTTAGTTGTGCGGGCTCAATAAGATCCAACCCATTGATGGGCCGCACAGGCAATTGCCTGTATGCACGATTTCCTCCCAAGACGTCGAAACTACCGGTCAGTGCATAAAGGATGGCAACGGCACGTTCGGTCTGTGTCGCATTGCTATGCTGCCCAATACCCGTCCAAGAATGATACGCAACACGCTTGCTGGAACTGAGCAACTCCGTCGCCTGTGCCAGTGAATGAGCGTCGACACCGGAGACTCGCTCTACTACATCAGGGGTATAAGGCGCGCAGGTGCGCTCTAACAAAGCAAATACGGGCTCGCAGGCAACGTTGCCACCATTGCAGAGCGGAACACTATAGCGCCCTGCCAAAGCAGCATGGGCGGCGTGAGCAAGTGACGAGCCACTTTCCGGTGCATAACAGGCAGGCGAGTTAGTTTCACTGTTCCATACCACGAACGTATCGGGAATATTTTCATCCGCTAGCGCTCCCGCAAAATCACAGTCCTCTGCCCGCAGCAACGTCCCATCATCTGTACGGACCAGAAGAGGAGCATTTGTCCAACTACGAACGAATTGCTGGTCAAACCCCTTGCCCAGGAGTAACTGTCGCACTAGGCCCAGTACAACCACTAAATCAGTGCCTGGGCGGACACGAAGCCATACATCCGCACTAGCCGCCAGAGGTGTTTTACGCGGATCGACTACGATCATCCGCGCCCCGTTGTCCCTCCCTATTCCGATGGCATTGGCTTGGCTCAACCACGTGCTTGTAGGGTTGTGCCCCCACAGCATGATCAGATCGGAGTTGGCATAGTCCGCTGTAGGCATGCCACATCCGAATGTAAAGGCATGGGCATAATCTTTGTGCCAGTTGCAAACTTCAGTGCCATAACAAATATTGGGGCTTTGAAAGGCTCGGATGAATCGCTCAACCCAATCAATGCTATCCGACATGGGAGTACCGCTAGGGGTAGTTACACCAAAAGCGACTGACTCAGCCCCTGTCTCGGCTTTAATCTCGGATAGTCTTGCTGCAATGGTCGTAATCGCTTCATGCCAAGAAATTCGTTCCCAACATGGATCATTCGCGGTCTTTGGCGTTGTTCGACGCATAGGATAGAAGAGCCGGTTAGGGCTATGCACCAACTCGGGTGCGGCCCGCCCCTTCATGCACATTGCTGCGCCGGTGGGATGGTCGGAGTCTGGCTCCACCTTGATGAGACTTTCGCCTTCTACTCGGTTAATGGTTCCACACCGCGACCGGCATAAAGTGCAATAACCTCGCTTATCTTCAACTGGCATGGGGAAACTCCAAAAACAACGTTAGCCTTTTAAAACAGAACCTAGACTCACGCGGTCTTAATTACTAATATATATTTTTTAATAACCATTATTGAAAAAATAGATATGAACTCAGGAATTACGCTTCGACAATTAGAGTATTTGGTATCGCTAGCAGAAACGGGGCAAGTGACCCGTGCCGCCCTGCGTTGTCACGTCTCTCAATCGTCGATGACCATTGCACTTAAGAATTTGGAACAAAGTCTTGGCGCTCAGCTGTTCCAACGCCATGCCAAGGGCGTCCGTCTGACGGAGGCTGGGGAGAGGTTCGCGCGCAGAGCGCAAGACACCCTTTCGAGCGTCGAAGATGCCATCGAGGAAATCCGCCGCACCCCAGATGATTTACATGGGCAGGTACGCATCGGTATCACAGAGACAATATCGGCTTACCTAATTCCCCTGTTATTGGTATCGCTAACTAAGCAGTTCCCAAATCTGAATGTCGTCATGGAAGAGCGCGATAGGGCCAGCATCGAGAAGGGGCTGCTCGACAATAGCTTTAACCTAGCTTTCATTCTTGTCTCCAACATGGACGTTCACGAAGAGCTAGAGCACGAAACGATGCTGCGCTCCCCCAGGCGACTATGGGTCGACAGTGAGAGTCCGCTTCAATACCCCGAAAGCCTTTCCCTAGAGAAGATTGCCGAGACTAGCTTTATCCTTTTGGATATGGATGAACACGTTGAAACGGTGAAACATTACTGGGGAGATTATGGCCTTGCGCCTAAGGTCGCATTCAAGAGCAGTTCGCTAGAGGCAGTCCGAAGTTTGGTCGCGCTTGGCCAAGGAGTCACGATTTTGTCTGACCTGGTATATCGCCCATTTTCCCTAGAAGGACGACGCATTATCCGGCGGGACCTAGATGAAAGTCTGCCAACAATGGACATAGGTTGCGTATGGAAAAAAGGAGAAGAACTGCCGCGTAACGTTGGAGCCGTACTCGACTTCATTCGCCGCACAATTAGTGAGCAAGTACTGTGATATCGAGATCATTTTGTCTTTGGCTCAAAAGCCTATGCAGAGCCTTTACGTAACAACGGGAAAAGGCTGGCTGCAAAGCTGCAATTTAGTAGCCGCCGTGGCGAGACTGGTTATACATTAGGCTCCTCTGGAATCTGAACCATAAGGTCAGTCACTCCGATATCCACACCCGCCTGAGATAGCAAAGTAGAAACTTGCCCACGATGGTGAGTTTGATGATTAAAGAAATGAAGAACCA
>NZ_JBLXDN010000068.1:0-8169 GCF_048264025.1 Nitrincola sp. | reverse complement strand
ACTTCTCTTTACGTGTCTGGCGACGCTTGCAGGTGAACTCGCTGTCAGCGAAAGATAGCTGGTGATTCATGGAAAGCCCTCGATACGTCATAGCTTAGATTGTCTCATGCTGAGGGACTTATTCGCAGTAACCCTTGGACTTCCCGCTGTGATGTTGTCCCTTTGGTGGTTGCGTGACAAACCGATCAATATTTATGGCCCGCCAGGAACCAAAAAGCTTACGAGTAACATCTTGGAAGCATATGCAGACGATTCTGATATTCGTATGCAAACGACATTAAGCCCAGTGAAAATCCAAGAGCCAGACCCCGTGGTGAGTGAGTATGCATCTGGTGGCGTCGTTTATGATGATGGTGAAGTTAAGGTTGAAGCTTTCCTTGTGGATCATGGTGCGATTGAGCCAGCCTTTGGTTACAAGGTCACTACACCTGACAAGGTGACGGTTATTTCCGGTGATACAACCTACGATGAGCGGATTGCTGTACAAGCCAAGGGAGCGGATTACCTTATTCATGAGGTATACAGCAACAAAGGGCTTATCGATAGCTCTGACCCCAATCGCCCTCAACGCCATGCTTACCATGCTAACCAGCACACCTCCATTGAGCAGGTAGCTGAGATTGCGAAGCTAGCTAAGCCAGGACTGCTTGTTCTCACACATATCCTTTCGTGGACTGATACAGTCGAGAATATGAAAGAGACTATGGCTAAAGCATATGATGGCAAGTTTGTGTTTGCTGAGGATGCGACAATGCTTGAGTAAGAAAGTTTGGAATCTGAAAGTACTCAGATGTTGATACACGCTGGTTGTTCACGCGTTTGGCGCACTCATTTGAGTGCGTTTTTTTTGTGGGGTCTAGCTATCGTTCTCCCAAATTTTTGATTACTTAAAGCTGAAATGGCAGTGAGCTGATTACATCGTTAGTGCACCTCTGAAGTTAAACGAACGATAAATGAGCAAATACTGTGAATTACCAATAATCACTAGTCGTTGTCTTAGTCAGGAATGACGCCTCAAGGTAATCAAGGAACAGAGAAACACGTGTAGCAAGTCGAGCTTTCTGTAGATAAACAGCATAAATATCGGCTGGAGGGGTATCGTATTCTGGTAATACTAGCTCCAACTCTCCACTTCTGAGGTGCTTGGCGAGGTCCCATTGAGCTCTCATCAATAATCCATGTCCTTCGATGGCCCACTGAAGAGCGACATGCCCATCGTTTGTACTTAGCTTCACTGGCACGCGAACAGCCAGGGTTTGATTATCTTTCGTTAAACGCCAGAGGTTGGCTGTCTCATCATTCTGGCGCAGTGCTATCGCCTGGTGATTGCTTAGGTCCTGAGGTACAGCAGGGCGTCCCATCTTATCCAGATAGCGGGGGCTTGCGCTGATAAAGCGCCGATTTGGCGCGATCTTGCGGGCAATTAAGCGTGAATCCGGTACATCGCCGAAGCGAATCAGGATATCCACGGCATCATCCGGTGGTGAAACATGCCTGTCGCTTAGTGTTAGTCGCACAACCAGCTCGGGGTGTTCTGAAACAAACTCGGATACCAGCGGCGCAATATATTTTCTGCCGAAGCCCAAAGGCGCATGGACGTTCAGTTGGCCGGTCGGGGTTCCTGACTGGTTACGAATCACATCTTGCATCTCCTCCGTTTGGGCGAGGATGTTCTGGGCATACTCAAGGTAGATCTCACCCTCAGGTGTCAGTGAAATATGCCGGGTTGTCCGGTTAACCAGCTTCACTCCCATTCTATCTTCTATCTGTGCCAAGCGTTTTGTCGCTGCTGATGGGGATAGGTCCAACTCTTGCGCGGCGCCCGACAGGGATCGTTTTTGGGCCAAACTGACGAAGAATCTCATCGAATCTTCAATATCCATATTTCACCTTTTGGAAATTGTATTTTTACCTTTGGTGCATTTTTACACGCATTCTACCCTCTATGATAGCCACACGTTCTATCCGGTTTGTTCCTCAAGGGGCGTTCCGGGTCACTAAAATAAGAGGATTCAAGCGTGGAGAAAGAAGCCGCAGTTCAGTCCCTGACTGACACTCTCGCGAAATTCACTGCCTATATCGGAAAACGTCTTCCAACGGACGTTAAAGAGAAACAGGCGGAGTTGCGTGCCAAAGAAACCAACCCCATGGCGATCGAAATCTTTGACGTTATGGCGGAAAACCAGGATGCCGCCGATAAGCTGGATCGTCCTAGCTGCCAGGATACTGGTGTCATTCAGTATTTCATCCAGGCGGGCTCATCCTTTCCGCTGCTGGGTGAACTGGAGTCGATTCTGGAAGGAGCGACCCGGGGTGCAACCGAAATTGGCCCCCTGCGTCATAACGCGGTGGAATCGTTTGTCGAGAAGAATACCGGCACTAATACCGGCTCCAAGATCCCTTGGCTCGACTGGGAAATTCTGCCGGGCGCAGACTACGCGATCATTGACGTGTATATGGCGGGTGGTGGTTGTACTCTGCCGGGCGCATCGACCGTATTGATGCCAGGACAGGGCTACGAAGGTGTGGCGGAATTCGTTCTTGATGTGATGACCTCACGAGGCCTCAACGCCTGCCCGCCTCTTTTAGTGGGTGTGGGTGTCTCCACTTCGGCAGAAACTGCTGCGCGGCTTTCCAAGAAAGCAATCCTGAAACCGGTAAATGCTCGCAACGCGAATGAGCAAGCTGCGCTGCTCGAAGATCTGCTGACCGACGGCATTAATGAGCTGGGTATCGGCCCACAAGGACTCACCGGCGACAACACCGTGATGGGTGTGAATATCGAATCGTCTGCGCGCCATCCTTCTACTATCGGTGTGGCCGTTTCCACTGGCTGCTGGGCGCACCGTCGCGGCCAAATCAAGGTCAATGCAGACCTCTCCTACGAAATTATCTCCCATCAGGATGTAAAACTATGAAGAAGGTACTGAAGACACCGATTTCAGCCCTGGACCTGGAAGACCTTAAAGTCGGCGACGTTGTTTACCTGGATGGGACCCTGGTGACCTGCCGGGACGTGGCGCACCGCCGGTTGATCGAATATGGCCAGGAACTGCCGGTGGATATTGCCGGCGGTGCAATCTTTCATGCCGGCCCGATCGTGCGGGAAAAGGACGATGGTAGTTATGAGATGGTCTCCATCGGCCCGACCACCAGTATGCGTATGGAAAAGTTCGAGCGTGAGTTTATCGAAAAAACCGGTGTTAAACTGATCATCGGCAAAGGCGGTATGGGTCCGGAAACCGCCGCTGGCTGTCAGGAAAACAAGGCGGTTCACGCGGTTTTCCCCGGGGGGTGCGCCGTGGTTGCAGCCACCAAGGTGGAAGCCATAGAGGGCGCTGAGTGGAAAGACCTGGGTATGCCGGAAACGCTCTGGATAAACCGAGTAAAAGGTTTTGGTCCGTTGATTATTTCGATCGATACACATGGCAACAATATTTTCGAGATCAATAAGAAAACCTACAACGAGCGTAAATCGAGCGTATTAGCAAAAATTAGCGAACAGGTTAAATTCATAAAATAACTTATGTGTTGTTTTTTTATCAATTTTCATAACCCCAAGTATTTCAATCTAAAAATAAAGTGAAGCTGGAGATACCTATGAAAATAATTAAAAACCTTGGTCTGTCTGTAGCGGTAGCGGCTGTATCCACATCCCTCATGGCCGCTGATAAAGCCGGCTGGCCTGATAGCTTTACAGTGGGTACCGGCTCCCAAGGTGGGGCTTATTTTGGATACGGTACCGCCTGGGCGAATATCGTGTCGGAAGAAACTGGTGTGCCAGGCGGCGCTGAGGTCACCGGCGGACCGATGCAGAACATGGCACTGGTGCATACTGGTGATAACCATTTTGGTATGACCACCCTGGGTCCGGCCCGAGAGTCGATGGAGGGTAAGAACGCAATCGCACCTGGCCTGCCGATGGACAATGCTTGCGCCATGTTCCCGATGTACCAGACGCCGTTTTCAATCACCGCACTGACCTCATCCGGTATCACCTCCGTGGCCGACATCCCGGCGGGGGCTAAGATCGGCTTTGGCCCAGCGGGTTCCACATCGGATACCTACTTCCCTCGCATGCTTGAAGAGTTGGGCCTGAAGTTTGAGCGTCGTAACGGCGGCTGGTCAGACCTAGGTGGTCAGTTGCAGGATGGTTTGCTGGATGTGGTCGCTTTTGCGGCCGGTGTACCGGTACCAGCGGTGAGCCAGCTCGAAGTCCAAACCGATATCAACATTATTGAATTCACCGAGAAGGAACAAAAGAAAATCACCGATGCCTTCCCCGTGAGCAACTACGAAATCGCGAAGGGGGCATACAAAAGCCTTGAAGCGCCTGCGCGTTCGGTATCCATGTGGAACTTTGCTATCGCCAACTGCGACCTTCCCGAATCCTTTGTGTACGAAGCGGTAAAAGCGGTGATGGGAGACAATGCTCGGATGGTTCAAGCGCATAAAGGTGCTCGTACCACGCTGCCTGAACATTGGGACAAAAACACCTTCCTGCCATGGCATCCGGGCGCAGCACGTTGGTTCAATGAAAATGGCGGCAATATCCAAGCGGAACTAATTCACCAGTAGTCAGTTTTTAGCGTGGCATCGCTAATGGCATGTCACGCCTTTTTAAACATGCAATCTCGCGCTATATAAAGCGAAGGTCTAGCCATGAATAACGATAATAATCTGGCTAAAGAGCCAGACCACCTCATCGCCCATGGGGTTGATGATGAGCCTGTTGAGTCTAATCTCAGAACCTTTAAAGGGCGTTCATACCAAGTTATAACGCTTATCGCAGTTGTCTACGCTGCATTTCATATGCTGGCCCTTAATGGACTAGGCCTAAAGGCATTAACCGGTGGTCTGGTTGATATCCCGTTTCTGCCGGACTTTCCCATAGAAACCTGGAACTTCCGTATTGCCCATGTGGCGGGGGCCTTGGTACTAGGTTTCCTGATGTTCTCGTCAACCAGCTTCCCTGAAGAGGAACAGACTCGCCCTAAGGCGGTGCGTTTTCTCGCTTATCCTTTGCTGCTCAGTGCGTTGTTCTCGCTTGGCATGGCGTTCTATTTTGCCTGGGAAATTGCATCCGGGACCATGTGGAACGGTATCGACAAGGGGATCCGCTTCAATGAAATCTGGTTGTACGGCACGCCTTTATGGGTGGCAACGGCCGGTTCGATCATGCTTTCCTGGTTCGATAAGCAGAGCCGTGGTCGGTTTGCGCCCCACGACTTTGTACTGGCCGCCTGTGCGTTGTCGGTGGCTGTCTATCTCATTACCATCTATGGCACCCTGATGCGCAATTCGACCGGTACTCCCTTTGCACCGGTGGGTATTTCCATGGCAGCGGTGGCCGGTACGGCCCTGATTATGGAACTGACTCGTCGAGTGGCTGGCATGGCGTTGGTCGTGATCGCCACGGTGTTTCTGGTTTACGTTTTTGTGGGCGAATTTCTGCCCGGTTTCCTGAGCTCACCGGCCATCACCTGGGAACGGTTCTTCAGCCAGGTTTACACCGATGCTGGCGTACTGGGCCCGACTACGGCGGTATCCTCAACCTATATCATTCTATTCATCATCTTTGCGGCCTTCTTGCAGGCATCCAAAGTGGGTGATTATTTCGTCAATTTTGCCTTTGCTGTTGCTGGTAAGGCACGGGGCGGCCCTGCGAAAGTTGCAATATTCGCATCAGGCTTGATGGGTATGATCAACGGCACCTCTGCCGGTAACGTTGTTGCCACAGGCTCGCTGACCATTCCGCTGATGAAAAAGGTCGGCTACGAGAAAAATACCGCCGGTGCCATCGAAGCGGCTGCCTCGACAGGTGGACAGATTATGCCGCCAATCATGGGGGCAGGTGCCTTCATCATGGCGGAAGTTACCGGTATTCCTTACTCGGATATTGCGATTGCAGCGATTATTCCTGCCATCCTCTATTTCGTGTCGATCTTCTTTATGGTTGATTTCGAAGCAGCCAAGATGGGCATGAAAGGGATGCGCAAGGAAGAACTGCCGCGCGTTGCTACCATGGTGCGTCAGGTGTACCTGTTTGTGCCGATACTAATCCTGATAGTCGCACTGTTCCTGGGTTATTCTGTTATTCGTGCAGGCACCTTGGCCACGATTGCGGCGGTTGTCGTGAGCTGGTTTACGCCCTATCGCATGAACCTCAAACGAGTCTACAACGCATTCGAGATCGCCGGTCACATGTCGATTCAGATCATCGCAGTCTGTGCCTGTGCCGGTATTATCGTCGGTGTTATCTCGCTCACCGGTGTCGGTGCGCGTTTCTCCAACCTGTTGCTGAGCCTGGCGGATACCTCACAACTGCTGGCTATGTTCTTTGCCATGTGTATTGCGATTCTGCTGGGTATGGGAATGCCCACCACAGCGGCCTATGCGGTTGCCGCCTCGGTGGTTGCGCCCGGTTTGGTAGATCTGGGAATTCCGTTGCTGACAGCCCACTTCTTCGTGTTCTATTTCGCGGTGGTCTCCGCCATTACGCCCCCAGTGGCCTTGGCATCGTTCGCGGCGGCCGGGATTTCGGGTGCTAACCCACTCAAGACCTCCATGGCATCGTTCAAGATCGGTATCGCGGCCTTTGTCGTGCCCTTCATGTTCTTCTATAACTCCACTCTGCTTATGGAAGGTGAGTTGATCGATGTACTGCGTTCAGGGGTGACTGCGGTATTCGGTATCTTCTTGCTCGCATCGGCGGTGCAGGGCTGGTTTATCGGTAACCACGCCAATCTGGCGATTCGCCTTGTCTTGACGGCGGCGGCCTTCCTGATGATCTCCGGTGGGCTGATGACCGATCTGATTGGTCTAGGTCTTGCGGTTGCGGTGTTTCTAATGCGTAAGGTGTTGGGTGCCAAGCCTGCCGCAGCAGGCGCCTGAGCAGCCATTAGCTGACGCATTAAACTAAATGCGATTCTGTGCCCGGGGAGGGATGCCCGGGTACGGAGTCACGGCTTATCCAGCCAACCTTAGCCATGGCGCGTTTTTACGACACCATTGTCCCGCTTGCCTTAATCACCGCTATTTCAAAATTTGTTATTAGCATCTGGTTTTAATCCTCCACTCTTGCACCTGCAACGAACCGATTTCTCAAGAGGTTTTTCGATGACCGCATTTTATAACTCCATTGCAGAGACAGTTGGCTACGAAGTCTTGGCCTCTGTTCATTGTCCTATAGCTGCCAGGATGGCGGTGGATCTTGGGTTCAACTACGGTATGGTCGGGGGATCCGTGGCTTCCCTGAGTATGCTGGGAACGCCGGACCTGATGTTGCTTACCTCGACAGAGTTGTGCGACTTAGTCAAACGTACCAGTCAATCTTCCAACCTGAAGATCATCGTTGATGGCGATGCCGGATATGGCAATGCGCTTAACACCATGAGAACTGTCGTCGAGCTGGAGATGGCCGGTGCCAGCGCTATTACCCTGGAAGATACCAAGCTGCCTATATCTTACGGTCAAACCAAGACCAAGTTGATCTCTCCTCGGGAGCAGATCGATAAACTTGCCGCGGCGCTGGATGCGAGAAAATCTGACCGCTTTGGTATCATCGCCCGAACGCAAGTGGTCGCCGGAGAGGAGATTGAAGCCGTTGCCGAGCGGGTGTTTCAGTACTCCGAGGCGGGTGTCGATGGCATCTGTTTGGCAGGTGTTACCGATCCCGAGCAGCTGGAAGTTATCTCCCGGGGCAGTGACAAGCCGAAGATGCTCATCACCTATGGCAAGAAAAATACGCTGACAGATGGGCATTACAAGAACTGCAACGTAAAGCTGCTTTTGAGCGGACATACGCCTTTCGAAGCGTCTATCGTTGCCGCCTATCATGCGCTGTCTAGCCTAGCGAGTAAGCCGGTGTCGCAGGATGACCTTAATTATAAGTCGCTGATTGGTAAGTACACTGAACAGGAGCGTTTTGATAGTTCGGTAAGGCGTTATTTGGATATATTTGAATAAGGGCTGCATAAACTGCTAATGCGCTGTTTAGTGCTGATAGCCGATACCCTATGTCTCTTTTGGGCAATGACTAGGGGTTCTGACTACCTAGGAAACCTGCGATCAAGTGCCCAGACCTGACCATTTACCAACTTCAGCAGAACCGGAGGGATGACAGTCTGAAAATCCCCCTCATTTCATCGCCCACATACTGACATTCCA
>NZ_JBLXDN010000067.1:0-9340 GCF_048264025.1 Nitrincola sp. | reverse complement strand
CACATCTGCTCGAGTCAAAAATAGCTTGCAACACGGGCGGGTCCATATAAGCTCACTCTGCGTAGGAGCTCACTCTGCGTAGGAACTCACTCTGCGTAGGAGCTCACTCTGTGAGCGATGCTCTTCGCCCGGCGACCGGGCTCCTACAATGAACGCCCCCTGTAGGAGCTCACTCCGTGAGCGATGCCTTTCGCCCGGGGACCGGGCTCCTACAAGCGATGCCTTTCGTCCGGAGACCGGGCTCCTACAAGGAGCGATTATTTTCCTAACTTAATCGCTACCGAACAAATCCCGGGTATACACCTTATCGGCGACATCTTGCAGATCTTCTGACAAGCGGTTGGCCAGGATCACATCGCTGATCTGTTTAAACTCGTTCAGATCGCGTAGTACGCGGGAGTTATAGAAACTGTCTTCTTCCATAACCGGTTCATAGATAACCACTTCAATGCCCTTAGCTTTGATACGCTTCATCACTCCCTGAATCGCTGAGGCGCGGAAGTTATCAGAGCCGGATTTCATCACCAGGCGATAAATACCGACCACCTTGGGATTGCGTCTGATGATGGAATTGGCAATGAAATCCTTACGTGTGGTGTTAGCATCGACTATCGCACGGATCAAGTTACTGGGCACTTCATCATAGTTGGCCAACAGTTGCTTGGTGTCTTTCGGCAAGCAGTAGCCGCCGTAACCAAAGCTTGGATTGTTGTAGTGGGTACCGATACGTGGGTCTAAACCTACCCCTTCAATAATCTGCTTGGTGCTCAAACCATGAGATTCAGCGTAGGTATCCAGTTCATTAAAGTAAGCCACACGCATCGCCAGGTAGGTATTGGCGAAGAGTTTGATCGCCTCGGCCTCGGTTGGATCAGTGAAGAGTACTTGGATATCCTGCTTGATCGCGCCCTGCTTGAGCAGCCCGGCAAACGTCTCTGCCCGTTCAGAGCGCTCACCGACAATAATGCGTGACGGGTATAAATTATCGTAAAGCGCACGCCCTTCTCGCAGAAACTCAGGTGAAAATATCAGGTTCTCGGTACCCAGCTCTGCTTTAACGCTGGCCGTGTAGCCCACCGGCACTGTTGATTTGATCACCATCACAGCGTGCGGGTTTACTGCCATCACATCCCTGATTACCGATTCCACACTACGGGTATTGAAGTAGTTAGTCTGCGGATCATAATCGGTAGGGGTCGCGATGATGACAAAGTCAGCACCTTGATAGGCTTCAGCTTTATCCAGGGTTGCCTTGAAGTTTAACGGTTTGTTTTTCAGAAAATCTTCAATTTCAGCATCCACGATGGGTGACTGACGGTTGTTTAACAGCGCTACCTTCTCTTCAATAATGTCGACTGCAACCACTTCATTGTGCTGCGCCAGCAACATGGCATTGGATAAGCCGACGTAACCTGTACCTGCAATTGCAATTTTCATCTTTACTGTCCTTTGTAATCAGTCAAAAATCTATATGAGCTCTATTGTTCAATTAATCGCTGATTGCTCATCATGCATACTCTGACGCAGCCGGGCAATAAACTCCGCAAAAAAGGCGGTGACAGTACCCAACATAAGCCCCAGTAACCCACCCAAAAACAGTATCAGCCCCGGACTCTGACTGTGAGCCTTCTGCCCCACGCTCGGCTCAATCACGGCACGGCTATTGCTAATCTGGTGTACCTTATTATCCACAGAGGCTATCTGAAACTGGTAGCGCTGTAACCCGGACTCATGGCTTTGCTCTAACAAGTTAATTTCTGTCTCCAGGCGATCAGCTTCAGCCTGCACTTGCTGTATTGACAGATCCCTGGATATTTCAAACTCTCGCAAGGCTTTTTGCGCTTCATCCACAAGGCTTTCCTGAATACCGATATCACTCACCAGGTTAACTAAGCTGCGCCGATATTCGGCGTTCTCATCTGGAAGCCCCAGATAAAGGGAATTTTCAAGGCTACGTACACTGTTTAATGCTGTATTAATCTGACTATCAATCATCAACAAACTTTGTGACAACTGTGTTGAACCGGTCAAGCCGACATCTATAACATTTTGGCGTGAGCTTCTCAGGGCATCCAGATCGGCTTCTGCACGGGTAAGCTGCTTAAGTAATAATTGTTCTTTTTCTGACTGACGCCCTATACGCTCTCGCAAATTGGTCTCCTGCTCCAGCATCGACTGCAATTCACGCTGTGCGCTACTCAGATTACGCTGGAGGCGCTGCACTTCGATCTGACGTAGCTCGTTATTACTCAAGCGCTCTAAATCTGTCAGCACTCGGCTTTTGGCTACGTTAAGATCAGCCAGCTTAGTTTCCAACAGCGAGCGGCTTTTCATTTCATTCAAGTCCAGGTCCAAACTACGCTTTAGGATATCCAGTTCCTGAAGGCGGGTATCGATCAACTCTAAATGTGACGCAATCAAGCTGTCTATAACCGCTTGATGAACTGCACTGGCTTGAGTCTGGTGTTCAGCATCATTAGTGATACTGCTGGTTAACACCAGCATTCTGGAATTTTCAGTAATACTCGCTGTTACTCCCGGCAAGCTAGACACCGGAACCTGCATCTCCTGACTAACCCGTTGGATCGCCGCCGGTATACTGGAAGAATTAACCCGTGACAGAACACTACTGAAGGACTCAATCGACTCCACACCACCGTCACTATCCGAATAAACACCCACCTCAATAACAGAGCGAAACTCATACAGACTGGGTTTTAACAGGATATAAACTGACGCCAGTATGAGACAAGCCAGCAGAGTGGCCAAGAATACGCGCCCACGGCGGTACAATACCTTGCCAAGGTCTAACAGGCTGATCTCATCATCAGCCCCTCTGTAAATATAAGGAGGGTAATACTGGGGTGGGAAATTGGCATCCTGCGTTACATCGCCAGTTTTATTCATGCTTGTTTTTTATCCTTTTAAAAACCTAGATTTTACAAATACTGCTGGCAGACAAAGTCAGACGCTGCTGCTGATGCAACAGATTCATCAGCAACACCACACGTTGATCACCGTCAAATGCCTCAAAAATAGCTTCAAGATCACAAAAGGGGCCTTCGGTAATCCTGACCATTTGTCCTTTTTCCAACGATGTCTTTGACTCCATTGTGTTACAACGTCTCTTTAACGCCATAACCAGGCTGTCTTCTACAGGCAGCGGTAAACCACCAAAACCAACCAACCGAGTCACCCCCCGTGTAGAACGTATGGGTTGCCAATTATCATCCAGTTGATCGAGGTGAATAAAGAGATAACCCGGGAACAGCGGCTCCTGACACAGAAGGCGTTTACGCTGACGAATTTTCTCCATCATGACCAGAGGGAGGTAACATTCATATTGCTGGTTTTCTAAATGTTCCAGCGCTCGCAGAGTCTCACCGGGTTTACACTGCACCAAATACCAATCTCGCCCGTCCATTGAGACAACTCCTGAAGAACAACCCTATATTACCAAGTTGTAATTGTAGCGTCTGATGCAGGGTGTGTGAAGGCAATAAATGGCAAGGCTCAGGATGCGTTCTTTGGCTGAAGGCGCCTCAGCGCCCCGCTACTCAGCACCACAGCAGGCAAATCAGTTCATTGAATTGTCTCTAATAAAACGCAGGTCTTTATAATAGTACAGGGAGACAGCGAATAAGAAAATTTATGCAGTAGTCTGCGCGGTCGGTTTTATAAAAAATGTAAAATATTAATCACAATTTTCAAACCCCAGCGGTACCACACGAGATAATAACTGCTGATACTTTCCATCGGCATTCGTATAATTTGAAAAATCAACATAAGAAATAATTCGGTCTCCTAGTTGCTTACAGTCTCTACCATAAGTTGGAGAAAAACTTGGCGGCAACAGCCCAGAATATCCATTTAGGGTTTTAACGCCTCGATTAAGAGAAACCCACATAGCATCTAATTCATCAGCAAAAAAAGGCCCATCTCTTTGAGCCATAAAGACAATTGAGCCTTCTGATAAATCATGCGGCACCAGCTTATCGGCTTGCTGGATGCGCATACGCCACTCTTCTTTAGGGCTGACAGGCATAGAGACCATGAACATTTCAAATAATAACAGCGGCAAAATAAGCGAAGCTATTATTTTCAATCCCGATGTGTAGCACTTACACATATGATCAATACCAATAACGGCTAAACAAGCAATAGGGAATAAAATTGCCTGATCCAGTCTGGATATAGCTCGAATAGCAGACACAAGCGGAAGTCCATGAAAAAAATACCAAAAACTGAAGCCACCAACGTATAGAGTTAAAATAACCATTAACCCAAGCATACCAACCATCATGGGAAAATGAGAATGAATATTTTTGCGAGCACCTACCCATAGCCCAAATAAAGCAAGAAATAGTGGCATCAGGCCGATGAACATTTGATGTTCATGACGCATTGGAATTCCAGAAAAAAATTGTGAACCTGGTGTTGACCATAGGCGTGAAATATCTGAAAGGAAGTAACTTTTAGGCCGTGGAAGCATACTAGAAATATCATCCCAAGATCGCTTAACACCATATAAATGACTCACTTGAAAATAGGGATAAAAAAGGAGAGCAAGAAAAAACAACAATAAGACTAACAACAGTATGTATCTAATTTTATTTCGGAACAGTAAGGACCGCCAACTTTCAACAAAGTTGGAAAAAATTGAACGAAGTGTATTTTTTTTATTGAACCTTTCATAACACACGTAACAAGCAATCATCTCCAGCATAAGCAGGAGGGTAAAAAAACCCATATAAATACCTGCATAGAACTGCCATACCAGCCAAATCCCGCTTATGATAAGAAATCGCCATGTTTTTTTGTCTAAAAAATCAAACAGAAAAACTATTGCCAGGGGAATACCGAAGCGATAGTGCAACTGGGCATGTCCAACATGGGCAGTAGTAGGTAGCGCAAAAGTGAAGATGACAGCACCCATGCAAGCCGCCAATTTACTACCACCTAATCTACGCAATGCATAGTAGGCCGCCATAAAATTGGCCAGATAACCCATAAGAAACCAAATTTGAAATGCCGTGTCTGTGGGTGAACCTAAAAATCGCATCAACAAATATACTGGCGAAGTACCAAAATGATTATCAGAGAAACCCAAAACATATGGAAAGGGATAAAAAAATGATAAATGCCAAAGGGAATCAGAATTACCGATAATAAATTGATAAATATTTTCAAGGAAGTAGTTATTTAAACGCGCATCACCAATATCACCGGGCATCATGGCAAGCCCATCAAGCTGAACAACTGGCAACATAGCAAAACAAAAAATAAATATAATTATCGGAAAGCTATAATTAACTTTCTTGCTAAACACTACTCAACTCCTGCTACAGATATAGGATTTATTTACAAGAGGTGTTCTAAAGGGATCTGTGAGGTCATCATTATACTCCCCCATTAGCAGCCTTTTTTTGGGCAGCCAATTTTTCCTAAAATAACGACTAAAACTTGCAATCCCCTGCCCTTTTGAAGTCAAAAAGACACAATCATTTTCAATCACCAGAGTGCCTGACTCAATTTGTTCTGTCAGGCGAACATCAACTAGCCGATGCTCTTGCATATATTCCTGGATAAAAATCTGCTCAAAAGAGTCCAATCTCACACCACCGCCACGCTGCTGTATTTTTTCAAGAATATAAAATGAAAGAGAACGATCTATAACGGTAGGGACCGATATAGCAAAGGCATAACCCAGAAGCATCCAAATTATCACTAACTGAATCTTCTCAAAGCCGCCAAATACCTTAAAAATCTTGAAACAAAACAATCCCACACAACAAACCACTGTAGCAAAAGCAGCATCCAATATAGCGGCATAGAAAACAACATTCACCCTAAAATAGGTCGCATGAAAATAATAAAAGAACAACAATACTGCCACAAAAAAAACTGTAGCCACAATGCCATATGCTATTTTTTGCATAGATTAAAAACCAAAATATTAATGCATAAGCTACACATTATTTGACTCAATAATTTCATCAATATATTCACGGTACACGGCAGCAGTGGTCACAGATCCGCCGCGCACCACTCCTGTTAGCATCAGTGTCATTAATGCCAACGCGCCAGTTTGCAAAAACATCAATACTAAAATACCCAGCGCAATCGAAAACCATCCTGGTGTTGAGAAACCTATAAGCTTCAACAATATCGCAGCAACAGCACCCAAAATAGAACAGGATGCTATCCCAGCACATGCAATACCAACACGAACAAGGACATCTTCGGCAAATACCATCAGACCTTTGAAACCATGCAAAACAAGCCCTACAAAATTCATTTTAGACTGCCCAGCATAACGAGAACCCCGATCCAGTGGGCAAATGCCTGCACGCAATTTAGATGCAATCACAGCCCCCGCGACATGAATCATTAGCTCCGGCATGGCTACCAAGCGTTTAACTGCAACGAATTTCAGTGCCATGAAATTACCAAAACTAATTGACCGCCCCGTCATTAGATTAAAAAAACGCTTATAAATTGTGTAAAACAACTTGAAACGAAAGGTTTCTACGCGGCTTTTTCGTTCAGCAACAACAACATCAACCGAATCAGCACCCAGTTGTGTAATCAATGCAGTGATAGTGTCGGGCAAATCCTCCCCATCTGAATCCATCACAATCACGAGCTGATCAGGCTGCATTATTTCAGACACATATCCCAAACCTACTGCAATTGCACGCTGATGCCCAACATTGCACCTCAACTTCAGCACCACGCCATTCACACCAGCCTGGTTAAGACTCTCAACCTTCACTGGCTGTTTGATTGAACCGTCATCCACTACAACGACATATGCCTCTTTTCCGAACTGCACGTATAGTTCTTCAAATAAACGTGTGCTCGCTTCAACATCTTCATAAACCGGAGTAACAATAATCAATTTGTAGTGGCTAGCAATCATTTAATAAGTATCCTTCTGAAATACTCAATGGTCTTTTCAAGGCCCATTTCTAGCTTCACATCGGGCTCCCACGCAAGTTGTTGTTTTGCCAGAGTGATATCAGGCTTGCGCTGTTTCGGATCATCCTCAGGCAGTGGCAGCATGACTAACCTGGATTTCCCGCCAACCTTTGTCAACACAGCTTCAGCTAGCTCAAGGATAGTAAATTCATCAGGGTTACCCATATTGACAGGACCGACCAACTTCTTTGGGCTTGCCATAAGATGAACAAGACCGGTAATCATATCATCGACATAACAAAAACTACGGGTTTGGGAGCCATCGCCATAAATAGTGATATCTTTACCCTGTAATGCCTGCACAATGAAATTACTGACTACTCGCCCATCATTTGGGTGCATGCGAGGGCCGTAGGTATTGAATATTCGAGCGACCTTTATTTCCAGGCTGTATTGACGCCAGTAATCAAAAAACAGAGTTTCAGCACAGCGTTTGCCCTCGTCATAACAGGAACGGATTCCGATGGGGTTGACTCTTCCCCAATAGCTTTCCTGCTGTGGATGGACTTCCGGATCACCATAAACCTCACTGGTAGACGCTTGCAAAATCCGTGCTTTCGTTCGCTTAGCTAAGCCCAGCATATTAATAGCACCGTGTACGCTGGTCTTAGTCGTCTGCACTGGATCACGTTGATAATAAATTGGTGAAGCCGGGCAAGCCAGATTATAAATTTCGTCAACTTCAACATAGAGTGGAAACGTCACATCATGACGCATTAACTCAAAATGAGGATTGGCAAGAAGATGAGCCACATTACCCTTAAGACCACTGTAAAAATTATCTACACACAGCACATCACAGCCATCCGCCAGTAAACGTTCACATAAATGTGAACCTAGAAAGCCAGCCCCTCCAGTTACAAGTACACGTTTTTTATTTTCTATTTGCATTACTTAATCCTGTTTGATTTATTATATTAATAACAATCAACGCGTAGTTACAAAACAATATTGAACGGCCATCATCCAATTCGTACCAAAGACGTTATACCCTTTGATCAGCGAGTGCTCAGCCAGACAGGCCCCATCCTGGCCGGTAATGCCGGTAATTACAGCTGTTTTCACTTAACATCACCGTGATCGGACTTATATTCCGAGGATTGCAGTTCAACAATACCCTGTAATAAATTATTGGCGCTTTCCTGCCAGGTTAACCAAGATATATTTTCTGATTTTGGATGCGATGAGTTTTCGTACAAGTTCAACCACTGAGTGATTGTAGTCGCAAGGGCTTCTGGGTGCCTGGAGTTAAAATAATAAGCCTGCTCAGCGGCAACTTCTCTGAATACCGGAATATCACGGGCAATAAGGGGTAACTGGTGTTGCGCCGCTTCTATCAGTGGCAATCCAAAGCCTTCATCATACGACGCCGCAATCAGACAGCGGCTGGCGGCATACACCTTCGTTAAGTACTCATCACTGATTCCTGAGAGAAAAAACAACTGCACATTCAATAAAGAATGCTGCTGTATATAACTCAAAAGGTCGTCAACCAACCAGCCTGGTTTACCAATAATCACCAAGTTGATCTGCTGATGATCCTGCCAAAGCAGATCAAAAGCATCCAGAACCTGAGCATGACCTTTACGTGGCTCCAAAGTACCCACCATCAGGAAGGTAGGTCTCAGAGCAAGTTGACTTAATACCTTGGGTGCCTCTTCTGGCATTCCCTTGCTGGGTAAAGAATTTTCAACATCGGCTCCCAAATGAAACCAGCCAGTGTAAAAAGAGCCCAGTGGTTTTTTTGCATTCTCTGTCATCCAGCACTGCAATTCCTTTTCAACCGACTGTGATATGCACATGGCGCCATCACTTTCACTAACCACATCCAACCATTGGAGAAAATCCTCATGAGACCCCTCGGGGAAACATTCAGGGCAGGTAACACATAGCAGGTCATACACCACGAAGTAGACAGCAACACCGCGCAGTTTAAGCTCCCTTAGAAAGGCTCGTTGTGTTACCACCATATGGACCTGTAGATCCAATCCAACAAAAATATCACCAGTAGCGAACTCAATGGGTTCATCCATGATGTCAGGATCATTGGTGCTGAATGGGGAGTCCTTATGTGCGTGACGGTAACCGCCTTCCAGCGTTGCATATACCGGCCTAACACAATAATCAGCGGGCGGATTGGCTAACCAACTATTAGCAATGCTTCGTACAACCCGCTGTATTCCAGTTTTGACATCCCTGTTGATTAATTCAGATATATCGACAAATAGCTGTTTTTGTCCAGGCTTAGGAAAATTGCCAGCCATCGCGTTCGCCAACGCTAACGGTAGTGTTCAGAATTCTGTGTCATTTCGATAAACTAAGCAAAAACGAGATGACACATGACCAAACCAAGCTTCGA
>NZ_JBLXDN010000066.1:0-9583 GCF_048264025.1 Nitrincola sp. | reverse complement strand
CACGGTGTTAATGAGCGCCACAACCTCACGCAGCGCCATCAGGCCGACACCCGTGCTGCCTATGAAACGTGTCCACACTGCGGGAGCAGCCTGACATAGCCAACGCCCCGGTCACAAGAAGTGGCCGGGGTGTTTTCTATTTCGAGTCCCACACCAGCTAATTTTTCGCTTCTGCCAAGAGCCAGCCCTGCTCTTCTCATTGAACCTGAGTTCAATTAATAAGTGGTTTTTAGTGCTCCTGAGTATTCTCCTAAGAACACCTGGGCTGGGGTTCGGTATCACAGCTGGCTTCTTGGTCTATCGTTCAGCTTATTGACGGCTCTTCGTAGCTCTGTGCCAGACACATTTCGGAAATCAGTTCCTTTCGGAAAATATTGGCAAATCAGACCGTTAGTATTTTCATTGGTGCCACGCTGGCATGAGCAGTACGGGGCACAAAAATAGATTTTGCCCGTGCCCCCTGGCAGTGCTCAGTGAATTCCGGACCGTTATCCAAGGTGATGGTCTGCACTGCGCCTCGGCGTGATTCTAATAACCGGGTCATCGTCTTAGTCGTTCCAGTGGCCGTGATTTCAGCAGGCGCGCCGCCAAGAGATAATCGCTGCGTCTCTCGACAAGGGTCACCAGGCCAGATTCTTTGTGGCCCTTGAGTACCGTATCGCCTTCCCAGTGCCCGATATAGCGTCGCTCTTCCACTTCAGGGGAGCGTTGTTCAATGCCCACTCAGGGATCTTGCCCAATGGCCAACTGACGCTGATAGCGCCGCTGGCGTGGTAGCCGGAGTTACTTCCATAATTCGCCACCGTGTTTCTTGTTATCCCAGATTAACGCATAGATCCACTGATGGCTTACCCGCACCTCGCCATGAAGCCACTTATTTGCTGAGGGCTCCATTCATCCGTTGGTCAGTCACCCAACGGATCAGGCTTGGCAGTCGCTTCGTTACTTTCCAAGCACTGCGTCGGCGCTGATCACCTCTCGATTGCGCCTCCTCGGGCACATAGCTAGCCTTCAGGCCATTGCGCTTTATCTCCCTGCTAATGGTGCTGCTGTGAACCCCAATCGCCTTGGCTATTTGTCGCTGGCTGATGCCGGTCTCAAGATAGGTAAAAAGTTGGTATCGTTGAGCTTGGGTCAGCTGTCGGTATCCCATGCTCTGCTTCACTTTGGTTGGTAACGTTGAGAAGGTACCAACGCAGCCCCTCCTTCCTTTACTGTGTAATCCAAAGTGCTGCGGTTATTCTAGGAATCCAGGAAGTCCCATTACTACATCAAAAGCAGCGCCCCCTGCCAAAACAAAGAGCGGGCCGATCATCAGCTCTGTACCAACGGTGTGTTAACCTACATACATACCGATAAAGCTTTTGAAGCCAAGCTGGGCCTTTTCTGGCACCGGCGTACGCTCATACTTCCCCCCCCAACAGCAGGCTTTGCTGCCGCTGGGGCTGAGTAATTTGCATTACTCATTGTATGTTGTGGTTTGCGTTTCGAATCAAGCCTCCAGATACACCACATGGCTATGGGTGTATTCATAAAGACCGTGCTTACCATCCGCCCCGCCGATACCTGATTTACGAACGCCAGCATGGAAGCCCTGCATTGCTTCAAAGTTCTCTCGGTTGATATAGGTCTCGCCAAAATCAAGCTCACGACTAGCCTGCATGGCGTTATTAAGGCTCCGGGTATAAATCGATGAGGTAAGACCATACTCACAGTCATTGGCCAGTGCTATGGCTTCATCAAGGTTATCGATGATTTGAATGGGCAGAACCGGGCCAAAAATCTCCTGGCGCATAATGGCCATTTCTTGGCGACAGCCCGCCAGCACCGTTGGCTGGTAGTGGAAACCGGCGCCCAGATCCGCGACATTACCGCCAGTGATCAACTCAGCCCCATTCCCACGAGCGGTTTCTACCATTTGAGCCACCTTATCCAGGCCCACTCGGTTGATCATGGGCCCCATCTCAACATCACTATCCGCTAGCGGATCACCATAGCGAGTGGCTTCCATCGCTTTAGCAATACGCGCAATAAACTCATCTGCAACGCCACGTTGAACGTAAACGCGCTCGGCGCAATTGCATACCTGCCCGGTATTGATAATCCGTGAGCTGCGGATCGCATTCACCGCCAGGTCGAGATCCGCATCATCCAGCACAATAGCTGGTGCTTTACCCCCCAACTCCAGGTTGAGTTTGGTGATATTGTTAGCGGCATTGGCCATAATGCGTGAACCCGTTTCAACGCTACCCGTAAAGCTAATCATATCGACCTGCTGGCTAGCAGTAAGCGCGTTACCCGCTTCAGCGCCTGTGCCGCTGACCACGTTGAAAACACCTTGTGGCAAGCCAACCTCATCGAGCAAGCGGGCGAACTCAAAACAGTTATTGGGCGTTTCTTCGCTGGGCTTAATCACGATGGTATTACCCGTGACCAATGCCGGCGCCATCTTGCGTGCGATCAGGAAAAACGGGAAGTTCCAAGGCAAAATACCCGCCACCACCCCAAGCGGCTTGCGGAAAAGGAAAATGTTCTCTTTAGGACGATCGCTTTGAATGATTTCACCTTCAATGCGGCGCCCCCATTCGGCCATATAATCCAAGTAATCGGCGGTAAAGTTAACTTCAACCTCCGCCAACCCACTGACTTTACCCTGCTCTTCGGTAATGGTACGTGCCAAGTGGGCAACGTTATCACGCAGCTTATTAGCTAAACGGTGTAGAAAAGCCGCACGCTCAACGGCAGGCGTCGCTGCCCAGCTCTTTTGCGCTGCACGTGCAGCATCTAATGCTCGCTCGACATCGTCGGCACTGGAGGCGGGAACACGTGATAGTAATGCCTGATTGGCGGGGTTAAATACTTCCAGGTGCTGCTGAGCCGCTTCAAATGCGCCGTTGATATAGTTTTGGTAGGTGGTCGGCTGTGTCATCTTCATTCTCCTATTGTCGTTATATTGGCCCCGCAGAGACCATCTGTTGGTAAGTGCTCAACTGATAAGTACTGAGTTGACAAGTACTGAATTAAGAAACGCTTCGCTAATAAGTGCTGGAAGACTGGCTTGCGGCTTGCCCCTTGTAGCGGGCAACCGTTGCCAGCGCCCCCTGGCGAAGAAGGCTAATATCGATCCCTACCGCAATAAACTGGCAGCCCAGTGCCTGATAACGACGTGCGTCATCTTCAAGCGGCGCCAGAATACCCACCGGCTTACCTGCCGCCTGCACCGTTTTAACAACCGTCTCAATGGCTTTTTGAACGTCTGGGTGCCCCGGATTGCCTGGATACCCCATTCCCACCGAAAGGTCTGCCGGGCCAATAAAGACCGCATCAACGCCATCAGTTGTCGCAATCGCTTCTGCCTGCTCAACGCCCTTAGGTGATTCAACCTGCACGATTAGGCAGAGCGACTCATGGGCCTTATCCAGGTAGTCATCCACCCCATCCCAGCGAGTTGCACGTACTAAGCCGCCGCCGACGCCGCGTATACCATGGGGTGGATATCGGGTAGCACGTACCAGGGCCGCAGCTTGATCACCGCTTTCCACCATGGGCACCATCAGTGTCTGAACGCCAATGTCGAGTAGTTGTTTGATCAACGCAGCGTCCTGGTTAACGCTGCGTACCACCGGCGCCGCTGAATAGGGCGCCACTGCCTGTAATTGAGCCAAAATAGTCGCCACCGTATTGGGGGCATGCTCACCATCAATCAGTAACCAATCAAAACCAGTGCTCGCCACTATTTCAGCGGCATAACCAGTCGCAAAACCAGCCCAGCAACCCCACAAGGGGTCACTTTTAGCCAGTGCGCTTTTAAATGTATTAACGGGCATTTCCATCATCGTTACACTCCAGTGGTACTAGTTAAAAGCCCCAAGCAGGCCAGGTAAGCCAAGTGTTAAGAAGGGTAAATACATGATGCATAGCAGCCCAATAACGAGAACCATGAAGAAAGGCACGAGTGGGCGCATTGTCTTCATGTAATCAACCTCAGCGATCTTGCACCCCAATAGAACGATTAAAGCCACAGGTGGCGTCAGCGAACCTAAAAGCAGAGCAATAATGACCACGACTGAAAAATGGATCATGTCAAACCCGAACATTTGGGCAATCGGCGTCAGTATTGGCACCATCAAGATTAGCGCTGAAATTGTTTCGATAAACATGCCGACTAGGATCAGTACCAGCACGATAAGCAGCAGCACGATGGCAGGCTCGCTGGTCATACTAGAAAGCCAAGTAGCTAATGTTGCGGGCACGCCCTCTCGAGCAATAATCCAACTGAACAAAGCGGCACTGCCGAGGATGATCAGAATACTGGCGGAGGTGACGACAGACTGAAGTGCGAAGCGGTAGGTATTTCTGACATTCAGGCGATGAGAAAGCAGGCCAAACCCGAGCCCATAGGCAACGGCTACAATGCCTGCCTCGGTAGGCGTGAATAAACCGCTCTGGATACCGCCTACAATGATCACCGGCATCACCATCGCGGGTGCTGCTTTCAAAAACACCTTGCCGGTTTCGCCTAAGCTGGCTCTACGGTGACGAGGCGCGCCGATCTCATCAGCTTTCCAGTAAACCAGTGCCATCATGATCATGGCGAGAAACAGGCCTGGAACGATACCGGCCAAAAACAGCGTGCCAATGGAAAGCCCCGTCATAGCCCCATAGATCACCATTAGTAGGCTAGGCGGAATAATGGGCCCCAAGATTGCTGAAGCGGCGGTAATCACTACTGCCCACTCTGGCTTGTAGCCCTCCTTTTTCATCGCAGGAATCATCATCCCTCCGACCGCAGCCACATCTGCCGAAGCCGAACCGGAGATACCCGAGAACAGCACGCTCGTCATGATGTTCACCTGGCCTAATCCGCCCCGTATATGGCCCACTAAAGAACGGGAAAAACCGACGATTGACGAGGTGATACCACCGTAGTTCATTAGATTCCCGGCAAAGATGTAGAGCGGGATGGCCAGCAAGGGGAAACTATCCAAAGAGCTGAAAAAGCGTTGAGGTAACACCAGAAGCGGCACCCCGCCATCAATGACCAGGACGGTAACGGCACTAAGCCCCATGGCGAAGGCGATGGGCACGCCGAGAGCGAGAAGAGCTGTAAATAACCCAAACATTAAAGCAACGATCATAGTAGCTCCTCTACGTCTGATGCTTTTTTAACTTCATCACGACGAACAATGAAAGCAAGAATCGTCAGCACGCCCCCAATGGGAATGGGTGCATACAGCCAAGCTCTAGAAATACCCAACGAGGGTTGCATGGTGCCCAAAGCACGTAGTGTGAATAGGTACCCCCAGTAGGCTAAAACGGCACAAAAAACAATTGAGATAGCTGCCACTGCGAAACGCCTCACCTTTTCAAAGCGGTCGTTGTTAAACCGAAACAGCTCCACCTTTATTTCATCGCATTTGTAAACCACCACAGGGGTTCCCATAAGTACCAACCAAACCAGCAGCATCCTCACCACTTCTTCTGTCCAAAAAAGTGGCAACCCCAGGAGAAACCGATTGATGACCTGTATGAAAATCAACGCCATGATCGCCGCAAAGATGGCGACGGTCATGGCGCCAAGGGTGGCAAATGCAGTATCCAGATAACGACGCATTTGCGAGCTCCTTTTTAGAGTCACTGCTGCCCAATGGACTCAAGTAGTTCTATGGCGCCAATATTGGCAGCAAACTCTTCGCGGAAGCCTGCCAATGCTTCTTGGAAAGGCACGGGATCCACCTCATTAATGGCGATTCCCTCTTCTTCTAGCCGGCTAAACCAGGACTGCTCACGCTCAAACCACTCGCTGCGCTGTATTTCAGCCGCTTCCCGGGCGGCCCGGTTGACTGCCTCGCGGTCGCTATCAGACAGGTTGTTGTAAAAGGACTCGTTGATGGCAAAACTGCCATCGAAAAGAATATGGCGTGTTTTGGACAGTGACTCCGCAACCTCAAATATGCGGAAGGTGTAACCAACTTCCGGGGTGCCTTCCATGGCATCGACGACACCTGCTTGTAACGCGGTGTAGACCTCCGGCATGGGTACAGGCGTCGGCTGAGCTTGCAGTGCGGAGAAGGTGCCCACAAACACGGGGGACTCCGGTACGCGAATCTTCAAGTTATTGAAATCTTCGGGGCTATTAATTTGTCCTTCGGCCAAATACGTATCTCGATAGCCTGCCAGAATCCAGTTTAGCGGTCTGATCCCGGAAGTGGTAACCAATTGCTCGATCAATTGGTCGCCTATTTCACCTGCTACCACGCTTTCCCAATGATCAACGTCTCGATAAAGATAAGGTAGCGTCAGCAGACCAAATTCGGGTACATAGTTGGCATAGAGGCCCGATTCGCCATACCCCATCTCCAGTACGCCAAGCTCAACAGACTCAATAATTTCTCGTTGCCCTCCCATTTGTCCGGCGGGAAAGATTTCCACCTGGACTTCACCGTCACTGTATTCAGCTGCCAGATCGCGAAATCTTTCAGCCGCTAAATGCTGCTCAGAATCAGTCGAAATATGGTGTGCGAAACGAATTTTCGTTTCAGCATAGGCAGTGCCAAAGGGCATCATGAAGAGTAGCCCTGCGGCACCAATCGTAGTCAATTTAGAGATTGAAAGACGTGAGGTGTTATTCATTTTCATTGTAGTTTCCTCTGATATTACTTGTTTTAAGTTCCCTACTTTTTAGCGGGAACAATGCTTATCAGGCCATAATGTTAATGTTGGTAAGGCCTAGAAAGCTCGCAATCCGGATTAAGGCGAACGCCAAACCCTGGTTTGTCGAGCTTGGAAGCCGCCATACGACCATTTTCAGGCACAGGCTCATCCAGCAGCAGCGGATTAAACATGGGCACCACTTCATCGGCCTTTGGCGCCATCATCAAGAACTCAGCGAACGGACTGTTATGGCGTGTAATCACAAAGTGGTAGCTGTAGACCGATGAGCCATGGGGTACAACCAGCTTGTTATGCGCATCAGCCAGCGCTGAAATCTTGATCAGCTCGGTGATACCACCGCACCAACCCACATCCGGTTGGATAACGTCGCAGCACTCCATTTCCAGAAGCATACGGAAGCCCCAACGGGTGGCCTCGTGCTCACCGGTATTCACCAGCATGCCTTTGGGGACATCGCGTTTGAGCTGCGCGTAGCCCCAATAGTCATCGGGCGGAAGCGCCTCTTCGATCCATTTCAGGTCGTACGCCTTAGCTCCCTGAGCTAGCCGAGTGGCGTAATTGACATCCAGGCTCATCCAGCAGTCATACATCAGCCAGAAGTCATCGCCGACAGCGCTTCGCATCTTCGCCAGGTGCTCGAGGTTTTTCTGCAGCCCTTCGTCGCCTTCAGCTGGCCCATGCACGAGGGGCATTTTGCCGCCAATAAAGCCCATTTTCTTGGCGAGATCAGGACGTGCGCCGGTGGCGTAAAACACCAGTTCATCGCGAACCGGGCCGCCTAATAGCTGATGCACCGGCAGTTGCCGCACCTTACCTAGCAGATCCCAAAGCGCCAGATCAACGCAGGAAATTGTATTAATCACCACCCCTTTACGGCCGTAATAGAGCGTGGCGTTAAACATCTGATCCCAAATTTTTTCGATTTCAGTTACCTGTTTACCCTCAATGAAGCGAGCAAGATGCTTTTCGACAATCCAGGCACCAATTTCGCCACCGGTGGTTACAGCAAACCCTACGGTTCCATCGCTTGCCTCTACCTCAACCACCAAGGTGCCCAGAACATTGAGCCCGAAGCTTCGACGTGTCATGCGGTACTCTGGGTACTTGCTCATGGGCGTGGCGATCTGGGAATCGATCCAATGCCCCTCGGCTTGGTCATGGTAGTCAGCACCGCCACCCCGGACGGTGTAGGCGCGTACCTGCTTGATGGTGGGTTCGCTCATAAACACTCCTCGTTATGCTTGTTAACATCATCTTCTTGAGGAAGTTGTAAGTAAAAGCGGGCAAGGTAGCCAATGATTATCTGGTTCGCCTCGATACCTTTAAGTTATCGAAGAGCGCTGAGCCAGCAATTGCGCCAACTTGCGCTAGGCTGCTTAATAACAAGTGACCGAACCACTAGACTAATGTCGCACAGCAAAATTAAGCGTAATCACCATACCGTTTGGGTATCGATTAAAAAGAGAGATGAGAATGGAAAGCTTTCAATTACTGGTAGCAAGGCTTCGCTATAAGCACCTTCTTATGCTCTCGACGCTGGGCAAAGTCGGCAACCTACACCAAACTGCCGTGGCCATGCATATGTCACAGCCTGCCGCAACACGTATGCTAAGTGAAATTGAACGGGTATTTGCGTGCCAGTTATTCGAGCGCATGGCCAAAGGAATGCGCCCGACCAAAGTGGGCGAAATGCTGGTGGAATTTGCCGATAACGCGCTAACTCGTTTGGATCGATGCGCCGAAGAGGTTCACCGCTACCAGCTGGGTGGACGCGGACAATTAACCGTTGGCGCCATTATGGGGGCAGCGCCAGACCTGGTGGCTCAAGCGATCATTGAGATGAAACGCCAGCGTCCTATGTTACAAATTCGTTTGATGGGTGAGACTAGCGATCAATTAGTGGCGCTACTCGAACAGGGTAAGGTGGATATAGCAATCGCTCGCTATGCGACCTCCATCCAACATAATCAATTCGATTTTGAGCCATTGGGCAACGAAAATATGGTTACTGTGGTACGCCGTGGTCACCCATTAACCAACGAGCATTTTCCTCCCCTTGAACAGTTACTAGAGCACTGGCCCTGGATACTTCAACCAATTACCACGCCAGCACGCCAAGCGTTAGAGAAAGAGTTGGAGATGGAAGGGTTAATGTCGCCACGCGATATCATCGAATGCGGTTCAATCTTTGCTGCCTTACAGCTAGTACAAAAAAGCGATGCACTGTTGGTAATGGCTGAATCCGTTCTCAGAGATCATCTCAATATAGGACTCATTGAGATGCTGCCACTAAACCTTGGACGAACGCTTTCTCCGTTTGGGTTATTGACTCGAAAAGATACGTTTTATGGTGAGCCGGTTACCGGCTTTTGTGACATTTTGCGTCGCAATGCCGTTCAGTGGGAATAAATAAAAAGGCCGACCTTAAGAGGTCGGCGAAGCTGATGAGAGTTGCTCGGTAAACAGGCCGAGCAATAAGATGCCTGGGGAAGGCATCGCCAAAACGCCTGCTCAAGCGGCTTGGCGATACCCTCGCCCGTCACCCTTACCTTTGCGGGAGTAACTACCCTTACCTTTTTTCGGTGTTTGCTGCTGCATTTTGAACATAGGCGTTCGCAGCTGCGCTTTCAGTGCGTTATCGCGTATCTTGCCTTTTTTCACGGTGTACACCTCAGTCTTTGAAAAAACAGTTTTAAAAAATAGACATTAACAAATGCGCCTCGGGCGGCGCAGTAGTTTACCTAGCCCCACTGTGGCCGTCGTCCTATTGGTTCCTGCCGCTCGTATGACCCAATGAGATCGGCCAAGTTCCCAAGATGCTTATGACGCTTAATCACCACGGGTGGTTAACATGCTCGCGGCAGGACTTTCCGCCACCATGCTCACCACGCTGCCCACCATGATCAGG
>NZ_JBLXDN010000065.1:0-9810 GCF_048264025.1 Nitrincola sp. | reverse complement strand
GTCGGCACAGTGCTCGATATCACTCAGCACCAACAAGACTATGCTCAAAAACGCTGGGAAGCAGAGCATGACTCTCTAACCGGTTTGCTCAATCGTCGCGGTCTGACGAGGCACCTCGAAGAGTTGCTTATTCAGTGGCAAGGCTCGGAAAAACCAACCGCGGTCATGCTTTTCGATTTAGATCACTTTAAGCCAGTCAACGATCAAGGGGGCCACGCTTTAGGCGACCAAATGCTTCAACAGATTGCGCGTATCGTACAGAGCGAAATTCGCAGTAGCGATTATGCCGCTCGACAAGGGGGGGATGAATTTGCCGTATTACTACCGGGCTGTACTCCAGCACGTGCACTCACCATTGCCGAGTCTCTGCGTGCAAGCATTGCGGATAGCTCGATAGAGGCGCAAGGACGCCAATGGCAAGTGACCGCTAGTATAGGGGTCAGTCATTTCCATCAAGGTGACAAGACAATCGACGACATTCTTAGTCGTGCCGATACGGCCAGCTATCGGGCAAAGCAAAGTGGACGTAATAAGGTTGAAGGAGATGCCGATGGCTAGCCGAAAATCACTTTACCAAGCTGACATTTAGTTACGCCCGTCCAATTTAGGCTCTTATTATGTATCAAGGGCCCTCAGACTGGATGTTGCCCTTACAGATTAGGAAATGCTCATTTTTTCAGACGAGTTACAAAGATACATGATTTCGACGTGTTTATGATTGATCTGTTAATTAGCTTGCCACAGCATCAGATAGATCATGCAAGTACCATAACAGTGGTGACGGTTTGATAAGACTTAGACAAAACCGTCACCACTAAGCTTATGCTCACTAGTTTCACATAACTACTCTTAACAAGTTGTAGCGAGAATATCTCATGGAATATTATGTGTATATTTAGGATACGACCTAGCGGCGTCCAACACGCCATAAGGATTGAGAACTTTAAAACCCATTCAGCTTAACTCACAGTGACAACACTGCATTGTGCTAAATGCCCCACCTTATGAGATACGCTACCAGCCACCATACCTCCTAGATCACTTAACCCGCGACTACCCATTACAATTACGTCTACTTTTTCTTGCTTGGATATTTCAAGTATCACACTAACCGGCTTACCAAGCTTTATCATTGTCTCAACATTTTTTACGCCTTTAGCTTTAGCATAGTTTTTAGCTTCTTTTAGAAAACCCTCACCAGCCAAATATAAGTCATTGGAATTTTCTTCGGCTTCAAAAAATCTCACATTCCAAATAAGCTTTTCTTTATCATCTATAACTTCAGGAATGTGAACCAAATAAATTTTAGTGATATCTTTTTCAGATAATTTACAAGCAACAGAAAGTGCGTTTTGGGAGTGTACAGAACCGTCTATAGGCACCAAGATTTTTGAATACATAACGCCCTCGATATTGACTAAAGTATTAGAAGCATCCTTGAACAAAGCTGTTACCTTATACCTTTTAGGTATCTAGAACGCTTTATCTGCGTAATTAATTATGGCTAGATTTTGTTGCTTATACCTAATCCGATCCAATATCTTTCGAACAGACTGCTATACCCTGGAGGTATTATGGAGCTACGCCACCTTAGATACTTCTGTGTGGTTGCTGAAGAGCTCAACTTCACGTCTGCCGCAGAGCGTCTTCATATGTCGCAACCTCCGCTTTCTCGTCAGATCAAGCAGCTGGAACGAGAGGTGGGTACCGAACTATTCGAGCGCAGCTCACGAGGCCTGCAGCTCACCCCATCAGGCATTTTCTTCCAACAACACGCTATACAAATACTAGAAAAAGTCGATGTTACGGTGGAAGCTACTCGTCATATGGCACGCCACAAACGTCAGCTGTTTGGGATTGGCTTTGTACCTTCGGTTTTTTATGGACAACTCCCCACGCTCGTGCGTGATTTAAGACAAATGGATAATGTCGAGCTATCGCTAGCGGAGCTGACGACGGTACAGCAAATTCAGGCTTTGAAAGCTGGTCGTATCGATATGGGGTTTGGCCGTATAAGGATCGACGACCCCGATGTGGAACAGGATATCCTTTTTGATGAGCCCATCATCGTGGCTTTACCCAGCGGCCACCCACTCGAAGGAACAACCCCCACCTGTGAAGAGCTTGCATGCTACCCCCTTATTCTCTTTCCCGCTAAACCGCGCCCGAGTTTAGCGGACATGGTACTTGGCATATTTCGCAGACGAGGATTAAAAGTCCAAGTTTTTCAGGAAGCAAACGAGGTGCAAACCGCGCTCAGCCTCGTCGCTTCTGGCATTGGCATTACGCTTGTACCGGAGCAGGTCAAACGCGTGCAGCGAGACGGCATCACCTATGTATATTTAGCGGATAAAAGCATCACATCGCCCGTTATTTGCAGCCGTCGTCGTGGCGAAAAACCATCCCCACTCATGCAAAAAGCCAATGCTATTTTAGATGTGCTTGTTGAAAACCGGCGCTCAGGCCGATATCCATAACATCGATGTGCGATCAACAACAGCTCTATGGGCGAAGTACAGCAACAGGACATGGCGCCTCATGGACGACTTCATGGCTTACGCTTCCCGCAACCACTTGAGAAAGACCACTTCGGCCATGGGTTGTCATGGCCAGCATGGTGTTGTGACTATCAGCCAAGTAGTTGACAATAGAATCAGCCGGGTCGCCATGAAGTACTTCCCAGTCAACCTCAAGAGCTTGATCTATACCAACTCGGCGCGCCAACTCCGATAAATACGCTGACTCTGCAACATCAGCGGGATTCAAAGACACTGGCTTTCTGGCCGTTGACGTATCGAGTACTTGTAAAAGCTGTAAGCGCGCGTTCAATTGCTTTGCCAGCACAGCAGCAAAGGGCAGCATTTTTTCAGAGAGCGCTGACCCATCGACACAAACAGCCAATACATCAACCTGCTTGTGAGCACGGCTATTATAACGTGGCCCGCACAAAAAAATGGGCCGTTGTGAACGCCTAACCACACCCGCGGTAACGCTACCGATCAGCATCTCAGGTACGGGGCGACGCCCATGAGCCATCATACACAGTCCGACATCCTCTCGACTGGCCAGCCCTCCCAGGTAGTCTTTGACACTGTGATGAGCGACTACCTCAACCGCAATATCATCGAGACGGAGTGCATCAAGGCGTGCTTTTAATATCGCCGAGCGTGAGGTGACGTCCGCTTGATCAGGCACCACGGAGACTGCCTTCACCTGAACCCCTAACTGTAACGCAAGGTGTTGGCCAAACTCCAAAGACGTTAGTGAGTCTGTACTGTCATCCATAGCCACTACAATCGTATTCATCGTTATTCTCCAGTGACTGTTTAAGTCGCTCTTATTGTTATTACTTGTTTTTGTTTAATGACGAAAAGCGCCGGTGCAGTATGTTGTAGGCAAGACCACCCACAACTACTCCCCAGAAAGCCGAACCGAGCCCTAAGAAGCTAACGCCAGATGCGGTGGCAATGAACGTCATTACAGAGGCTTCCAAGTGACTCTTTTCGGCTGCGAAAGCGCTGATATTGCTGCTTATAGCGCCAATCAACGCGAGGCCCGCCAGTACTGCAACAAACTCGTTCGGCAATGAAGTAAACAGCGCTACAATGGTGCCTGCAAAGATACCGCCCACCAGGTAAAACACACCGTTCGCGACCCCAGCAACGTAACGCTTATCGGGATCTTCATGCGCCTCTTTGCTCGTACATATTGCAGCGGTAATGGCAGCGATAACCGTGGTAATACCACCAAAAAAAGCCGTTAATAGCGAAGTGACACTAGCCACTGTGACAATTGGCTTAGCAGGCGTTGAGTAACCCGAGGTACGTAATATCGCCATGCCTGGTAAAAACTGCCCCGTTAGACTAACAAGCACCAGTGGTATCGCTAGGCTCAGGGTGGCATGCCATGTCCAGTGCGGTTGGATAAATTGGGGCTGCGCCAATTGGAGCCCCACGCCCTCCAAGCTGGCCCCCTCTAGCCAGACCGCCAAAATGACACCTACAATCAATAGGCATACCAAGCTATAGCGGGGTGTCAGACGTTTAAAAACTAGATAAGCGATAATCATCCCAATTGCTAATGCAGGCACATTGTTTAATGATACGAAGATGCCGATTCCAAATTGGAACAGAATTCCTGCCATCATGGCACTGGCAATGCCAGGCGGAATCAGCTGGATAATTCGATCAAACGAGCCTGTTACACCAATCACGAATATGATCATGGCTGCCGTTAGATAAGCGCCTATCGCCTCATTAAGCGACAGATCCGGAAAAAGTGTTACCAACAATGCAGTTCCCGGAGCAGACCACGCAGTTACGACCGGTACTTTCAACCACAAACTCAGCAAGATACCCGAGACGGCGGCCCCAATCGAAATGGCCCAAACCCAAGAGGTCATCATAGTGCTCGAAATGTCAGCACTCTGGGCGGCTTGAAAAAAGATAGCCAGCGGGCCGGAATACGAGACCAGAACCGCCACGAATCCTGCGGTGATCGCGGGCACCGACCAGTCCTTGTGTAATTGCATACCAAAATATCCTAAAGCGGTTAAGTGTCACTACCCAATGTTAGTGGCCTGGCAAGTACAGACTTGCCAGGTTTTTTTATTACGCAACTCCTAGGTGCGTTTCCAAAAGTTCTGGGTTATCTCTAAGTCCTTTAGAATCACCACTGTACTTAACTTCACCTTTCACTAGCAGTAAGTGCTTTTCAGCCACTTCCAATAGGTTATCGATATTTTTATCGACGATAATCGTCGATATCCCAGTCGCCTTAATGGTGCGAATAATCTTCCAGATTTCATCACGTATCAGTGGCGCCAAGCCTTCGGTAGCTTCATCGAGGATCATCAGGTCGGGATTTGTTGTCAGCGCACGACCAATCGAGAGCATCTGCTGCTCCCCGCCAGACAGCAACGCGCCATCATGATTAATGCGTTGCCCCAGGCGCGGAAACGTATCCAGAACTCGCTCCATAGTCCAGGGAGTCTCTCCCCTTTGATTGGGGCGCGCTGCCATGATGAGGTGCTCACGCACGCTAATACCGGGAAAGATCCCACGTCCTTCTGGCACGTATCCGATCCCCTGACGCATCAATTGCCAGGGACGACGCTTCGCGGTTGAGACGCCCTTAATAAAGACCTCTCCCCGGCGTGGCGGTACAAAGCCGAGGATAGACTTCAAAGTAGTGGTCTTTCCCATACCGTTACGACCCAGCAGGCTGAGGGTTTCTCCGGGCATTAGGGTCACATCGACCCCGTGCAAGACATGACTTTCGCCATAGTAGGTGTGCAATCCACGGGCATCGATCAGAGGAGTCATAGTCGCTTCTGTATTCATGCTGTTATTCCTTCATCGTGGCGCCCCAAGTACACATCGCGTACCTTATCACTGGCACGTATCTGCTCCGTCGGGCCACTTTCTAGTACACAGCCATCGACCATGACCGTGATACGGTCGGCTAAGCGGAATACAGAGTCCATATCATGCTCGATCAACACCAGTGTGTAGCGGTCGGTAAAACTAGCGAGTAACTCAGTAACCTGTGCCGTCTCTTCGCGCCCCATCCCGGCCATCGGCTCATCCAACAGCATCAAAGACGGTGCTGTCGCAAGCACCATAGCTATCTGCAGCTGGCGCTGTTCGCCGTAACTCATGTCCGAGGCGGACGTATTCGCTCTGTGGTTTAATTGACAAGTTTCCAATACTTCTTGAGCGCGCTCGCTCACCTGCTGTGCGGTTCGATGTGAACGCCAGCTACCCAGCACTCCACCCATATGAATACGTGCCGCCAGCTCGCAGTTCTGCAAGCAACTAAGGCGCGGGAAGATATTGGTCTTCTGATGGCTGCGACCAATGCCCAGACGTGCAATTTGCCGAGCACTTTTGCCTTGAATTGCTTTCTGTTGATACAGCACTTGTCCTTCCGACGGTGGGATCTCGCCAGACAGTAAGTTAATGAGGGTGCTTTTTCCGGCACCATTCGGCCCCAAAATGGCATGTATCTCGTGCGCTCTCACATCAAAATCCACGCCATTCACGGCCACTAGGCCGCCAAAACGACGTGTCAGCCCTTGGGTGGCTAATACAATGTCATCACTCATGGCTAGTCCACCTTGCTCTGTGTAACGGGCTGAGCAGAGACCGGCGCCTTCTCAGTCTCGTCATTGGACGTTTTGCGGCGCTTACGCTGCCAGGGAGGCGAGATAATCAGACCTGCCACTCCGCGCGGCAGCACCAGCACTGCAGCAATAATGGTCAGCCCCATCAAGATGGGCCAGTGAGTCGTGGCGTGCTCATACACAAACAGCAGTATTTCATACACGAAGGCACCCAGAATGGGGCCAAATATGGTGCCCATGCCGCCTAAAATCAGCATCATTAACACCTCTCCGGAGGTGTGCCAGCCAAGCTGGGCCGGGTTGGCAAAGCCGTACTGCATCGCTGCTAACATTCCGGCAATCGAAGCCATGACCCCAGCAATCACAAAAGCGATCAATTTGTAACCACTGGTGGCATAGCCCAGGGCCTGCATGCGGTGCTCGTTATCATGAATACCGTCCAGCACTTGGCCAAAGTAGGAGCGTGTCAGCCAGCGTAGAAAGAGATATCCGATCAATAACATTCCTAAACAGAAATAAAAGAAACTGTGAGGGTTATCCAGATTCACTAATAGGGTATCGCCCACCGCCAAGCTAGGGCGGAACATGATAAAAACACCATCGGTGCCGCCCGCGAACTGAGACGTGCTAATGAAGTAGTAAAGCATCTGACCAAACGCCAGAGTCGTCATGATAAAGAAGATGCCTTTAGTGCGAATGACTAAGATGCCCACAATAAGACCGACGCAAGCAGAAACACCGATGACCAACGGTAGCATCCACCACATAGACGCGGGGCTATAATCAGGGCTGGCAAGAGCCAGCGTATAAGCACCTAATCCGAAAAAGAGCGCATGCCCAAGGCTGACTAGGCCCACGATGCCTACCAGCAAGTCGAGACTCATGGCAAACAGCGCGAGAATCAGCATTAATGTCAGCTTCTCTAGCATGAAATTGGCCTGGTTACCGAAGACGGCCTCTCCCCAGAAAGGAAAGGTCGCCACTAGCGCCGTCAGTGCCAGCATGATGTAGGCAACGCGCTTGGGGTATCTATGTAACATTGCTTTTTCTCCTCACGCGAAAAGACCGCGCGGTTTCACCAAGAGAACCGCTGCCATGATCAGATAGATCACCATGCTAGCGAGACTGGGGATAAGCACCGCGCCAAAGGTGGTGGCCATGCCAATAATGATGGCACCCCAGAAGGCTCCTTTGATGGAGCCAATCCCCCCAATGACAACGACTACAAAGCATGTGATCAAAATACTGTCACCCATACCGGGCGCAATTGAGGTGAGTGGCGCAGCAATCATGCCGGCAAATGCGGTCAGCGCTACACCAACGCTGAAAATAAGCGTGAACAGCGTGCGAACATTGATACCGAGCCCTTCCACCATATCGCGGTTAACAGCACCGGCCCGAATAATGATGCCCAAACGTGTATGACGAATGACACCGTAGATCACCCCTGCCAACGCTAAGCAAACACCCATGACGAAGAGTCGATAGACCGAGTACTGTAGGTTTTCAGTCAGTTGGATACTCGCATCAAACGGCGCGGGCACAGGTACGCGATGCACATCGCCTCCCCAAATGATTCGCTGTGCCTCGTTGAGCACTAAAATCAAGCCAAAGGTCAGCAGTACCTGATACAAATGGTCGCGTTTATAAAGCGTGTCGAGAAACAGCCGCTCAATAATCAGACCTAATGCAATGGCAATAGGGATAGCGACCAAGATAGCCAACCAGAAGTTGCCAAATCGCAGGGTTAAGTCATAAACCAGGTAGGCACCTATCATATACATGGCGCCATGGGCCAAATTAATAATGCCCATGATTCCAAAAATCAGCGTTAACCCGCTGGCAATTAAAAACAGCAGCAATCCGTACTGGAGTCCATTCAGCAGCTGGACACCAAAAAATGCGAGATCCATGAGACCCCTCCGACCATCAAAAAGGAGGAGCGAGATTGCCCCGCTCCCATGCATTACGAAAGGCCTTCACATCTGACAGGCGTCGTCGGGCACTTCTAGATTCTCTGCAGCAATGCTGACAACCTCATGCTTGCCGTCGCGAATCTCACGGAGGTAGACATTCTGGATAGGATGGTGGGAGTCCGAAAAGCTCATCGGGCCGCGCGGGCTGGCTAACTGAACATTCGCTAAAACATCGATTAAACGCTCGCGATCTGAGGTATCACCGCCCAGCACATTAAGAGCCTGGGCCAACATCATGCCGGTATCGTAGCCCTGCACCGCGTAAGTATCTGGCACTTCACCGTAGGCATCCTCATAGGCGGCGACAAACGAGCGATTCGCGTCGTTTTCTAGGGTCTCTGCGTAGTGAAGCGTGGTCATAACCCCCTCACCAGCATCTCCCAAGGCTTCTAGATTGCCTTCGGTAAGAAAGCCGGAACCCAACAAGGGAATGCTCTCGTTGAGTCCAGCCGCCGCATAATCTCTAACGAAGCTGACACCACCGCCACCCGCGAAGAAAGTGTACACAGCATCAGGTTGAATGCTTGCAATCTGAGTCAGGTAGCTCTGAAACTCGGTGCTAGGAAATGGCACTAGAATTTGCTGAACAATTTCTCCACCTTCAGCGGTAAAGGCCTCTTCAAAGCCAGCGAGGTCTTCTTTACCTCCTGCATAATCCCAAGTGATGGTAACGACTTTTCTATGCCCTTGGTTGTAGGCCACATTACCCATGGGATAGCTGTCTTGCCACATACTGAAGGATGTGCGGAATACATTCGGCATGCATAGCTCGTTCGTCGCTGCCCCTAGCCCCGCGTTGGGAATGATGGTGATAGCGCCAGTTTGTTTGGCAACGCGTAGCATGCCCATCGCCACACCTGAGTGCACTGGGCCAATCACGAAATCCACGTTGTCTCCGTTAACCAAACGACTCATGTTCTGCGGAGCCTTAGAAGGATCGGCTTCAGAATCAAGCTCAACGTACTCGACATCGCGACCGCCCAACTGGCCCCCTTCCTGCTCAATGGCCAACTTCAAACCGTTGGTGATGGCCTCACCGAGAGCCGTGTAGGTTCCTGAGTAAGGAAGCAGAAGCCCCAGCTTTACAGGATCTTCATTAGCAGAAAGACCCATGGCTGAAAGCGCGGTTGTAGCACCTAGTACGGTGACGAGGGAGGTCTTTTTAAAGTTTTTCATTATGGATTCACCAGGATTGTATTGTTTTAGGTTGTTATATCCATCGTGCTTCTATGGAAAGCACAATAAGCGACTTCCCTGTCTACATCGTCGATGCTTATACGTGATACACATCGATGACTTGATGGATGTAGTCGTTGTTCAATTGCACGACTTTTCTTGTGATCAGCGGGTGCTCACCCGACACGTCTAAGGTGTAAAACGAGGTGCCGAAAAAACTGTCCGTCTTTTTGTAGCGGTGACTCAGCGTGTGCCAATTGAACCGCAGCTCGACTGTGTCCCCGTCTTGCGACAGGATTTCAAGGTTCGTCACCTGATGCGTGGTGCGCGGCTCCGGCGTGCTGGCACCACTACGCTCGGTTTTAATGCGATAGACCCGATCTTCCAGCCCTTCGCGGTTGGGATAGTAGATCAACGAAATCTCACTGTGTGGATCCCGCGTGAGCTGATCGTCATCGTCCCAGGCAGGCATCCAGAACTCGGCATCTTTACGGTACAACGCCAGCCATTCGTCCCACTCACGGTCGTCTAGTA
>NZ_JBLXDN010000064.1:0-9842 GCF_048264025.1 Nitrincola sp. | reverse complement strand
GGCCAGTCCTCGATCTTACAATAAGCTCGACCGTACGACCAAATCAGGGACAATCCCGATCAACGCGCTAATGTTGTTTACAGAGTCTCCCTCAATCACGGGAACCGCGCAACGGGAAAAAAATGCCGGGTAGACATAAACAAGATGCTGCACAGATCCCCATATCTGCAATGAGCCGTGTTTTCTCTTAATTTCCGGTGAATTGATCACCATCCTCCCCGGAAAGCTCCAGTTGGCACGATTTTCGCAATTAAGCTGGCAATCGCGGTTCAATGATCAATCGCACCATTTGTCGGATGCATCGCATCCCAAGTCAAAGCGGAACAAAGAATATGATCACAGGTCTTGGCAAAATAGCACGCACAGCGACATTTACAGTCGTATTGGGAATGCTCGCCCTGACGCAGCTTTCCCCTGCGCATGCCCAGTCACGGATTAAGGATATCGCCGATTTCGAAGGCGTACGTGACAACATGCTGGTTGGTTATGGCCTTGTGGTTGGCTTGAATGGCACGGGTGACGATCTTGGCGATGCAGAATTTACCCGCCAGAGCATGGTCGCCATGCTCGAACGTTTGGGCATCAATGTCCGCGAACAAATCGAAGATGTTGATTCTGATAATATTGCTGCCGTCATGGTCACCGCAACGCTGCCACCGTTTTCCCGCCAAGGTGCGCGCATTGATGTCAGCATCAGCGCAATCGGCACAGCCGAAAGCCTGCAGGGTGGAACACTTCTGGTAACACCGATGGTCGGTGCCGATGGGGAAGTCTATGCCGTCGCACAGGGTAACCTTGCGGTTGGTGGTTTCTCGGCCGGCGGCAATGCAGAAACCATTGTGAAAGGTGTTCCGACATCCGCACGGATTGCAAGTGGTGGCATCGTTGAACGCGAAATCGACTTCAACCTGAATTCCATGCAGGACATGTCCGTTATTTTGCGCAATCCTGATTTTACAACCGCACGCCGGGTTTCAGATGCAATTAATGCCTACCTTGGTGAAGTTTCTGCCCGTGCAAGCGATCCGGGCACAGTTCGCCTGAATATTCCGGAACGGTACAATCAGAATGTCGTTGCCCTTTTGACCGACATTGAACAGCTTCGGGTTGAGCCTGATCAGATTGCCCGCGTTGTCATTGACGAGAACACCGGCACCATCGTTATGGGTGAGAATGTCCGGATTAACCGTGTGGCCATTGCACAAGGCAACTTGACGATCCGAGTAACTGAAAGCCAACAGGTCTCACAACCATCACCATTTTCTGATGCCGGAACGACTGAAGTTGTCGACCGCACCAATGTTCAAGTCGATGAAGGTCAGGACAACCAGCTTGGTGTTCTTAACAGTGGTGTCAGCCTTCAGGAGCTGGTCAATGGCTTAAACAGCCTTGGCGTTGGCCCACGCGATATGATCACCATTTTACAAGCAATCAAGACATCCGGCGCCCTTCAGGCTGAAATCGAGGTGATGTGATGATGACCGACGGCTCAACCGCAATGATGGCACAGGCACAGGCCAGTGCGCAGTATGGTTCGCAGAACAATATGGCCTCGCGGATGAATTCGCTTACGGATGGTCATATCAAGACCGAAGAAGAAGCCCGTGAAGCCGGCAATGAATTTGAATCAATGTTTCTTGGTCAAATGCTTAGCCACATGTTTGAAGGCATACAGACCAACGAGCTTTTTGGCGGCGGACATGGCGAGACAATGATGCGTTCCATGCTTGTCGAGGAATACGCCAAAGAAATGAACCGCGCAGGTGGCATCGGAATTGCAGATGCTGTCACACGTGAAATCCTCAGAATCCAGGAGGGGTAAAAATGACCACTCAAGAGTTGGTTACAGAACTGAAAAGCGTCACTTACGACCTGATGTCCCTGCTGGAACGTGAAACCACGGACCTGCGGACATTAGCACCGGCAGAATATGAACAATTCATATCGGAAAAATCTGCCCTGTCGATGCAATATGAGCAGCTGGTTATCAAGTTGCGCGGTCGCGGCGAAGAGCTTCGCTCCATGCCTGAAGAAGATCGCGCCGAACTGCGCGAACTTCAGGCCGAATTTCAGGAAACCGCACGCCGTAACATGATCGCCCTTCAGGCGGCAAAAGCCACCAACGAACGGATGGTTCAGGCCATTGTCCGCGCGGTCAATGACAAGTCCAAAGAAGATTGCACGACATATAACCGTTCGGCAAAAGCCAGCAAAGCATCGCTGGGTGGCTATGGCCGAACGATGAACAAATCCTCCGGTGGCGCATATAGCGTCAATGAAACGCTTTAAGGGCAAAGGCACATATCATGTCACTGACCCAGGCACTCAACACTGCGATTACCGGCCTTAACACGGCACAGAGCCGCATTGCGATCACGTCTTCGAACATCTCGAACGTGAATACAGCAGGCTATTCAAGAAAGATCGCAGGTCAGGAAACCCTTACCCTCGACGGTATCGGTGCCGGTTCTCAGGTTGCCGATATTTATCGCAACGTCAATGAGGGCCTGGTACGTGAAATGCGCGGCGAACTTGGCAAAGCCGGGCGCGAAGAAGTACGCTATGAGTTCTTCCAGCGTGTTCAAACCTTGTTTGGCACCCCCCAGTCGGATGCCGCGATCAGTCAACGTATCAGCGACCTTGCCGATGCGTTCGAGCAGCTTGGCGTCACGCCGGATCAAACCTCTCCACGTATCGAAGCAATTGAAAGCGCGATCCAGGTGATGGAATCGTTCGAGAAGCTTTCAAGTCAGCTTCAGGACATGCGTGATGATATTGATGACCAAATTACCGATGAAGTAGATACTGCAAACACCCTGCTCAGTCAGATTGCAGATCTTAACACCGGCATCATTCGCCTGAACAACCTTGGCCAGCCAACCACTGAACTGGAAGATCAGCGCGACCAGAAATTAAACCAGCTTTCAAAAATCATCGATATTACGACTTTCTCACGCAGTGACGGGTCGATGGTGATTTATTCGGCAGCCGGTGCCAATACCCTGCTTGATCGCACACCAAACACCCTTTCCTTTACCCAAACCGCCGGTTTTGAACCGGGAACAGGTGGTTCTGGTGTATCCTTGGACGGCGAGGACATTACCGACACGCTGCGCACGGGTACCCTTAAAGGCCTGTTTGAAATGCGCGATTCGGAAATTCCTGCGTTGAACGACCAAATCAACGAGCTTGCCGGTGAATTGCGTGATGCCATTAACGAAGAACATAACAAAGGCACGTCATTCCCGCCACCAGCCAACCTTTCGGGAAACCGTACCGTCGCGACCAGCGACCCTCTAACGGCAACCGGTGCTTTTCGCGTTGCTGCACTCGATGAAGATGGTCAACTTATTGCTACCGATAGCTGGTCAGACATCGCGCTTCCGACCACACCAGCAACGGTTCAGGGGATTATCGATGCGATCAACGGTTCGGATGCCGGCTCTTACCTGACGGCATCTCTTATTGACAATAAACTTGTTATCGAAGGCCAAGACGGCAACCGCGTCGCGATCAACGAACTCGACAGCGAGATCACCACGGGTGATGGCCGCCAGCAAGGCATGTCGCATTATTTCGGGCTGAATGATTTTATCGCCACAACCAAAAACTCTGCCACAATCACCTCAGCTGCCCAAAGCAGCTCGACCACGGCACTTAATGTCACAGCAAACTCACTTACCATCTCAGCCGGGTCGGGTGTGCTGGTTGGCGGGCTTACAGTCAACTACACAGCAACGGATTCTCTTGAAGACGTTCGTGATAGCATTCGTACAGCCCTTCAAGGGGCTGGAATGACGGTTGCAGCCTCAGAAGAAGCCGCTTTCCTCGTCGAAGATGGTGATCGTTATCGTCTGGTCATTGAGTATAGCTCGAATATCTCTATCAACGATTCCGGAACAATGTCGACCAAGATTGGCCTTACCGAAGATCAGCCAAATCTTTCGGGTAATATGGACGTTTCAGCCGCTATTCAAAATGACCCATCCCGCATTGTACGTGGTCAGATGAATGCTGATACCTACAAGACGACGACCGCGGTCGTTGACCCGGAGGCTGCAATCCCGAACTTGGGTCCGCTTGTTCCACCGCCGCTGAACTATACCCTGACTGTTAGCGGTGACTTTACCGATGTAGATATCGATTATGACACCACAACGTCCCTGCAAGATATTGCAGATGCAATCAACAACAGCGCGACCCTGACCGATAACAACATCACTGCTGATGTTGTCTTCGACAGCCAGATCGGTGGCTATAAGTTAAGCATCACAGACGCGGATGGTGATCCATTCTATTTCAGTGATGATGGCTTACCCAACGCAGATGCCATAACCACTGTCCTTGGCCTTGGCATTCAATTTGGTATTCACGAAGGTGACAACAGTGCCGCGCTATCACTCAGCCACACCTTCGAACGGACCGATATCGCGTTTGAAGCAACTGACGGACTTTCGAGTGAACGCACTTCACTAACCGACTATGCCGCAGGCATTGTTGCCACCGCCGCAACCCGAACCAAAGTTGCTGAAAGCTCTTATGAATTTCAATCCAACCTTGTCACAGATCTGAGCACCCGCATCCAGAACGAGGCAGGCGTGAACCTTGATGAAGAAATGTCAGATTTGATCATCTTCCAACGCGCCTACACCGCATCAGCCCAAGTAATTTCAACGGTTGATGAAATGTTTGATGCATTGCTCAATGCAGTTTAAACTGCGGCTTAGAATAGTGAGGACGCCATGGTATCTCGTGTCGCAACCTATACAAACCATACTTTGCTTTCGGATCTAGCAATCCGAAATGCATCGCGCGTAACGGATCTGCAGAACCAAGCATCAAGCGGTTATAAATCGCGTAGCTATGCCGGTATTGCAGACAGCGCACAGCGCCTATTGAATCTAGAAGGTGAATACACCCGTACCGAGCAATATCTGCGCAACACCACGCAAACCAAACTGCGCCTGCAAAGCATGGAAACGGCTGTCGACAGTATGATTACTGTCGCAACGCAGATGAAGACATTGCTGATACAGGCAAGCTCAAACTTACAGGCTGCTGACGTTAATGTGCGCAGTCAGGCAACTCAAGCCCTTGAACAAGTAGCCAACCTGCTCAATGCAAATCTTGATGGCCGGTATCTGTTTGCGGGTGGTCGCTCTGAAGAACCGGCGGTAAATATCGAAAAGATGTCAGCTCCGGACAACTATATCAGCTCGGATGATAACGACCTCACCAACTCAACGACCCTCGCCGGTCTCAGTGTAACCTCTGGACAACTGCAGATCGTCAGCACCGACTTGGACGGAAACAGTGTCACTTCAACGGTGAACTATAATGCCGCGACAGACGATATTGGTGACATAATGGATGCGATTAACAGTGTCACAACCAACGGAGCAATCGCAGCCTTGCGCGGCCTTGGCGATGAGGGAAACACACGCCTGAACATCGAAAATGTCGGCAATGGATCAATCACAGTAACTGAAACTGGTGCCGGCGACCTTCTTACTGTTCTGGGAATGGAAAAAATCCCCAATCCGCGCGTAGATACAGACTATTATAACGGAGACCAGCAGATCTTGGACGTACGGGTCGACGACCAATATAATATTTCTTACGGTATTTTAGCTGACAACCCCGCCTTCCAAAAGCTTATTCAAGGACTTGGCGTTGCTGCTGGGACCGAAGATGAAGACGCACTTGTGGTCGCAATTGGCTATATTTCCGAAGCCATTGAAGATTTGCCTAACGTACAAGGTCAAATTGGACTTGATATTGCCAATATCGAACGTTTTGAAACACGCCACGAAGATTTCAAGGTATTTGCCGCACAAGCAATCAGCGACATTGAAACCGTCGATGTCCCATTGACGCTTGCCGAACTGACACAGCACGAAACTGCTTTGCAGGCGAGTTTTATCTCAATATCCCGAGCAGCAGATTTATCTTTGGCTAACTATTTGCGTTGATTACATAGATTAGTGAAATATATTTTTAACTGTTTTACTGGCCTACTACTGTAAACACAGCGTTCAAACAAAACCTTTCGACCGTCGGAGTATCACGGGAATGGAAACCGAAAACGTCGCCGAAAATGAAACACCTGAATCGGTCACCGTGGAAACACGTTTTGGCGACATCGAATTCAGCTGGGATAAAGGCATTTATATGCCTGTTGGCCTTCTTGGCTTTCCGGATCACCACGTATTTGGATTGGCAAACATTCCAAATGCATCCCTTGATCAGTTCAAGCTTTATCAAAGCCTGACGGACGCAAACCTGTCCTTCTTCGTTGCGCCATACAATATGGAAAGCGATGTTTATGACGACAAGGATTTGACGATAGCTCAGAAAAGCCTTGCGATCAGCAGTTCGGATATGGCGATTTTAATGGTTGTCACCATTCGCAGTGCACCAGGCGGACAAGGCGTTACAATGTCAACCAACGTACGTGCCCCGATCATTGTCGATACAGGGCGTCAAGTCGCATGGCAGCATGTCATGCGCAATGATCGCTACCCTGTACAATTGGACCTTTGAAAAAGACTAGGCCCCAAATGAACAGAAGTGAACGCCGACGCAACGAAAAAAAATCCCGATCAGAAGTTTCGAAATCAACAACGCGGCCGCCATCGGCCGCGTTGCCTATAATATCCGAAGAACTACAACAACTTATTTCTGAAGGAAAAAAGCAGCATGCGACCGGCGACCTGCCAAAGGCCGTTGAAACATATGCCCGCATCCTGGCAATTGACCCGAAACAACCGACGGCCCTTTATTTACTAGGAGTCGCGTTTCTGCAATCTGGCCAACATGACAAAGCGGTGGAATTCTTACAGACATCATTATCTGTTTTTCCCGATAATGCCGAAGCAAACAACAATCTGGGCGTCGCATTCAATGCCACCGGAAAGACGGCCGATGCAGAAGAAAGCTATCGCCGCGCCATTGCGATAAGACCCGATTATGTCGCGGCGCATAAAAATCTTGGTGCCCTGTTAGCAACTGCCGACAAGCTTGAGGCAGGCCTCGAATGCTATCGCAAGACAGTAAGCCTTGCGCCCAATAATGCAGAAGGGCACAAAGCCATTGGTGATATCCTAACCAAACAGCAGAGATACGAAGAAGCTCTTGAAAGTTACTTGCGGGCGCGGGTCATCAATCCGATGGACGCTGATGTACTTACCTCGGCAGGCATCACACTCCAATTCCTGTCACGCCATCAAGAAGCTCTAAAACTTCATAGCCAAGCGATAAACTTCCGCCCAGATGAAGAACGCCATTGGACAGCCTTCAGCGATTGTGTTTCAAGCATGTCCTTTTCTAGCACTAATGATGACCTCGAAACATCCCTGCTGGCACTTCTTGAAAAGAGCGACTTGTCACCAGCGACTTTAATGTTCCCAATCGTGAGTGCCCTAAGACATCGCAAGGAGTTTGCACGTCTTCTTGACATGTCCAACACTCTCTCGGGCAATGACCCATCATTTCTGAACAACATAAACGCCCTAACGCAATCTCAACTTTTTATGCGTCTACTTACCCGCGTACCGATTGCGGATTTACGCATTGAAAGGCTTTTGACGTCCCTTCGTCGGATTTTGCTGTACAAAACGTCGCAGGGTGAAAACCTCGACAACGAGATCGGTTTCATCGCTGCCCTCGCACAACAGTGCTTCATTACTGAATATGCTTACGCTATCGACGAGCAAGAGCAGAAGAATTTTGAGAATTTAAAACATCGGATCGAAGAGCTGCTCTCCCAAGCTCAGGACGTTTCGCCATGTTTATGGTTGCTCGTCGGCTGCTACGAGCCCCTAAAAAACATCTCATGGGCGCCGGACATACCCGTTCCGAAAGACGACAGTCACATCTTACAAGCTTATCGGCTGCAGGTCACTGACCCAGCAACCGAGAGAGCACTAAGCCAGACAATCCCACAAATCACAGAAATACAAGACAGCACCTCGCAAAGCGTGCGCGCACAATACGAAGAAAACCCCTATCCGCGCTGGATCCACACTTCTCGTCTTGCACCGAAATCCGTAAAGGACGTTCTGTGCTCTCCCCCGCTTTCATTCAAGCTGGACGATTATGATCCGCCAAAGAGCCTTAACACGCTGGTGGCTGGCTGTGGAACCGGACAGCATGCCATTCAAGCTGCGTCGCGTTTTTCAGGTTCAAAAGTAACTGCTGTCGATCTAAGCCTTGGAAGCCTTTCATATGCCTTACGTAAAACCCGGGAAATGGGTTTGGGGAATATCGAATATATTCAGGGCGATATCCTTCAACTCGGCAAGATCGGCCAACAGTTTGATATAATTGAATGCGGTGGTGTGCTCCATCACATGGCAGACCCTATTCAAGGATGGGAGGTATTGGTTAACCTTCTGCGTGATGGCGGCCTAATGAAGATTGGGCTTTACAGTGAAATGGGCCGTCCAGATATCATCGCTGCACGCAACTTTATCAAACAAGGCGGCTATGGCACATCGGCATCAGAAATCCGCCGTTGCCGGCAAGATATCGTCGCGGCTGCTGAAAAGGGCAACCCTGAGCTGATACAACTTTGTATGCGTGGCGATTTTTATAGCCTAAGCCCATGCAGAGATTTGATTTTCCATGTGCAGGAACATCGCTTCACGATCCCCGAAATTGCGCGTGCGTTAGATAAGCTGGGTCTTGAGTTCATCGGATTTGAAACACCCACACCGCAAACTCTGGTTCAGTTCAGAAAAGTAAACCCTGCATGCCCTAAAAGCCTACTGCTAGATCGTTGGCATCGGTTTGAAGAACGCTTTCCCGATACTTTCAGAGGCATGTATCAGTTTTGGTGCCGCAAGGCAGGACGGTAATTTTTGCCGACTCAATCCTCTTGGGCAATTTCTGCACGTTTCAACAATGCGACATACACACCTAAGAAACTCAGACACTTGGCCCATTAACTCAAGAACTGGCACAACTATTGCGTTCACTCTCGACAGATAGTACGGTATAACTCAGGATTGCATTCTGAGTAACGGGCTGGGGCTAGTTTTTGAATAGCTACCGAGCTCGGTGACGCACTGGTGACGAGTGATGAATCGCCGCACGCAACTAACGTAGGAATAGAAAGATGGCTCTCAATATCATTTCAAACTATGCCGCCAACGTTGCTCACCGCAACCTGAGCAATTCGGATGAAATGGCAACCCGATCGCTTTCCAAACTTTCATCTGGGACTCGGGTTGTTTCTGCTCGAGACGATGCCGCTTCAATGGCCATTGGCGCCCGTCTAAATTCACAGGTAGAGGCCCTAAAGACTGCCACGGTCAACGTTGGGCAAGCGAATTCGATGCTTCAAATCGCCGATGGCGGCATGTCAACCATCAACGACGTGCTGACTAGGATGAAAACTCTAGCCGTTCAAGCTGCTTCAGATAACCTGTCAAGCACCGAACGCGGTTTCCTTAATGACGAGTTTCAGGCGCTCGACCTAGAGGTCTCCCGTGTCGCTGATTCTACATCATTTAACGGCGTCAATTTGCTGTCTGGTCAAACAACCTTTGGCGTAGACCCAACTGCTGTCGGCACGAACATTGAAGCCGCTGATGGCTTTGCGGCCTTCACAATCAACAGCGATGCAGGATTGGTGGCTGCTGATACGATCTCGATCACCTTCGACAACGTTACCAACACCATGACCCTCACCAACACCGACCAAGCGAATTTCTCGCAGTCGGTTGATTTGGATGATATTGGCGTTACCGCCTTGGCTGGTGCTGAGACTGCAGACGTTGAATTTGGCGCACTTGGTATTACGCTTACCTTGAACTCCGCATTCGCCTTTGGTACTGATA
>NZ_JBLXDN010000063.1:0-9925 GCF_048264025.1 Nitrincola sp. | reverse complement strand
ACCCGATGTGTTGGGCTGTTGTCTCAAGCGAGGTGCGTATAATATAGACCTGATTATGGAGCGTCAACACTCTTTTTGAGTTTTTTTATCGACCGACAAGCATTGGATATTTTTTAAACAAAATGCTGAATATCAATTAGCTCAACCTGTTCAGCTTCGATCGTCTCACTATAGAAGCGCGGCGCAACGCGAGCAAAACGTTCTGGTCCATCAGTAACCAAAAAGCGCACATACCCATCTGATCCCGGGTTTAGCATCCCACGATCAGTTAATTGTTTTTTTACCACAGCAGCGGTAGTCACTGCAGAGTCAACCAGCGAGACCGAATCACCCACAACCCGAGAAATAGCCGTTTTGAGGGCTGGAAAATGCGTACAGCCCAATACCAGCGTATCGGGATAGTCATCACTGTCACGATAATGATCGAAAAGCCCACTTAGCGAGCGTTTAACTATCGCTTCAACCAGCTCGCCTTCATGCCACCCTTCTTCTGCCAACGCTACAAACAATGAGCAGCCTGCCGACTTTACATTTGCATCGGGCATCAAGGACAGTATCGCTTTCTGGTAGGCTTGATTGTTAACCGTGCTTTCCGTTGCTATAACACCAATCTTGCCGGTACGCGTTACATTAACGGCTGCACGCGCACCAGGGTCGATCACACCAATAATATGTAATTCAGGATAACTAGCCTGCAAGGCATCCAAGGCTGCTGCCGCTGCTGTATTACAAGCCACCACCAACGTTTTGATATCGTAGCGCAGCAACGCCTTAAGAGCCTGCTCTGCATACCGCGTAATCGACAAGGAGCTTTTAGTGCCGTAAGGCACGCGCGCCGTATCACCAAGATAGATAAGATTTTCCCCAGGTAACGCCAGACGAGTGGCGTTCAATACACTTAACCCACCGACACCGGAATCAAACAGCCCTATAGGCCTGCTATCTGACTGACTCATTGCTACTTGTTCCTGGCACGCTTAACAGACCGTTTTTTCATATCTTTAATATGATCAAGGTTACGCTGTTTTTTAAGCTTTTGACGCGCGGTCAATATATTACGCTTACCGGCGAAGGGGTTATCACCCGTCTTGAATTCAAACCGAATGGGTGTACCACGAATTTTCAACACTTTGATAAAGCGGTTCTCAAGATACCGCTTGTAAGAGTTAGGTAGCGCATTGGTTTGATTACCGTGTACAACTATAATCGGCGGATTGGAACCACCCTGATGTGCGTAGCGAAGCTTAATACGATGGTTATTAACACTGGGTGGCTGATGATCTGCAACGACATCTTCCAACAGCCGTGTCAGCTTATTGGTAGACCATTTAGCCATAGCCGCATCATAGGCCTCATGCACTGAGCCATATAGATCACCCACCGCCGTACCATGCAATGCTGAAATGAAGTGCATACGTGCAAATGCGGCAAACTCAAGACGACGTCTGATTTGCTCACGAACAGTATCCTTCTGCTCAGACGTCATGCCATCCCACTTATTCAGTGCGATCACCATGGCACGGCCTGCATCAATAACAAAACCTAACAAATGTAGATCCTGCTCTGTCACACCTTCACGCGCATCTATGACCATGACAACCACATTGGCATCACGTATCGCCTGAAGGGTTTTAACAATCGAGAATTTTTCAACCGCCTCGGTGATGTGCTTGCGACGACGCACACCCGCCGTATCAATCAGAGTGTATTTTTGCGCATCGCGCTCATAAGGAATATAGATGCTGTCACGCGTCGTGCCCGCCTGATCAAAAACGACAACACGATCTTCACCCAGCATACGGTTTACCAGTGTGGACTTACCTACGTTAGGACGACCGATCACAGCAATGCGGATACTTCCATCATTACGCGCCCGCTCCTGCGCCTCTAGCTCCTCATCTGGCAACACATAGGGTGCCAACACTTCTTCCATCAGCGACAATACACCGCGACCGTGAGATGCGGCAATCGGCACCGGAATCCCGATACCAAGCCCATAAAAATCGGCCATGGCTGTGTCTGGATCTATACCGTCTGTTTTATTGACCACCAGATAATGTTGCTTACCACTGCGGCGCAAGTGGTCTGCAATCATTTCATCGGCTGGATTTAATCCCGCACGACCATCAACAATAAAAAAAATGATATCGGCCTCTTCAATCGCCATCAGCGACTGCTGTGCCATGGCGTGGTCAATACCTGTTTCTTCGCCAGTAATACCACCGGTATCTATGACTATATAAGCCTGGTCATCCTGACGACCTTCTCCATACTTCCGATCTCGCGTTAGCCCTGGTAAATCGGCAACAAGCGCATCTCGCGAACGCGTCAATCTATTAAACAGTGTTGATTTTCCTACATTAGGACGCCCAACAAGCGCGATAACCGGTAGCATAGTGTTTTCCAGAAAAAGGCAGCTCAACCCAGAGGGTTTCAGCTGCCACTGACTTTAATCAGTTCAGTTAAGTGTAATAGCCGCGAGCCTGCCGCTATTGGTCAGTACATACAATATATTGTCACGTACCAGCATATCGCCTTGCAATCCTGACGAATCAACGCGATATCTAGCTACAAAACGCCCATTCACCTGTGACATAAAGTGAAGGTAACCTTCTTGATCACCCACAACCACCGTATTGCCAAGCACTGCTGGAGAAGTCACCAAGCGATTGGTTAATGCCGATTGAGACCAAACACTGGCGCTGCTGACCGCATCATAGGCGTGAATATGGTCCTGCGCATCAGCCACATAGATATTGCCGTAACCCGAAGCCGGGCTACGATAGCTGGAAACATTCTGTGCCCATTGTACTTGCGCATTAAACGGATTAATCGCTAGCAGTCGGCCCTGATACCCCACCACATACAGCATATTATCGACAATGATGGGACGACCATTAATATCGGCTATACGCTCTAATTCTGAACGCCCCTCATCTATAGAAACTCGCTGATCCCAGATCAAACCACCGTCACGGTTATCCAATGCAACCAGCCGACCATTCGACATCCCAGCAAAGGTCACATCAGCCGCTAACAAAGGAATACCCGTACCACGCAGAGTTAAAGCAGGCACTTGCACATCAAAAGACCAACGATGCTCACCGGTCATTCGATCCAACGCGGTAATTCGCCCACTGACCTGCTGCATGACAACAAGTTCGGGATTGATCTGAACCTGAGCCGTCACTTCTGACGCTAGCTTATAGCGCCAAAGCTCTTTACCATCGTTACCATTAAGCGAAACGACTTCTCCTGCTCTTGTTGTCAACAGTACTTGACCAAGCCCAGCACCAACACCTCCAACTACTGGCTCCTTAAGACTCACACTCCAGACACGCTGACCTGAATGACGATCAAAGCCTGAGACGACACCCTGGCTGTCCGCTGCATAGATCCGGTCACCATCAATAGAGGGCATCATCTGGTGAAAGCGACGCCCAGGACCACTACCAACACTGGCACTCCACTTCACCGAGACATTGTTTTCAGCTGAAAAATCAACCAACTCAGCAGGTTGAATTTCCTCATTGCCACCCCAAAAACCACATCCAGCCAGCAAACCAAGCATCAGGGCAGCTACACATGCTTTAACCGATTTATTCATGAGTCTGCCTCTTCACCCAGGTCATCACGCTTCATTTGCAACACTGGCCGTGTCGGAGCATTTCCGGCTACCGCCAGCGCTTGATCATAGGCATTAATCGCAGCATCCAGATCACCTTTGCTAAAAGCGATATCACCCAACAGCTCATAATAAATTACGCTAAAGCTTCCTGGCTCAAAATCCGACAACAAGTTACTAGCCTGGTCAAGCTGATCTGTTGCCAGCAACACTCTGGCTTTACGCAAAGTAGCCAAGCGCTTGAGATCATCCTCTTGCGCCCGAGCAACAACCCAATCCAACTCTGCCAATGCTGTGTCATATTGCTGCTGCTGAACTGCAACACGCGCCAACATCAACGCAGCATACTGGGCATAAGTACTTTTTTCGTGCTCACTCTTTAGGCGATCACCCAAGTGTAAAATGGTCTCGACCTGCGGATCCGGATTTTCATCCAGCTCAGAAGCAACGGCTTCAAGCATATTCTGATAAAGCCACGAAGCCTGAGTTGCCTGGTTTTCAGTATAAGACTGCCACCCCTGCCAACCCAGAACCGCGGAAACAGCAACAACCAAGCCGATCATTAATGAACGGCCATTTTCTTTCCACCAATTTTTTAAAGCTTCTAATTGCTCTTCTTCACTACGAAGTTCTGCCACGTTAACTTACTCCTCGAAATACTCTGTTCCAGTCAGCAATGCCCTTGCTACCTGATCTAAGGGAACCTCTTGCTGTTCAGACTGGCTGCGCAAAGGTTTTAGAGCAACAACTTGTCGCTTCAGTTCATTATCACCCAATAGTAATGCAACTCGGGCACCGCTACGGTCAGCTTTTTTCATCTTGCTTTTAATATTTCCACCGGAGCAATCAAGCGTAATGCGCAAGGTTGTTTTATCCCTTAATTCTTCGGATAAGCGCATCGCTGCTGCAGACGCCTCAGCGCCCAGGGCGGCAACAAACACATCGGTTTCACGCTTTACATACTCAGGCAACGAGGCCTCAGCCTCAAGCAACAAAATAAGGCGCTCAACGCCCATGGCAAACCCCACAGCCGGCGTTGGACGCCCACCTAACTGTTCCACCAGGCCATCATATCGACCGCCAGCACACACTGTACCCTGCGCTCCCAGCCTGTCAGTCACCCACTCAAAAACTGTACGCCCATAGTAATCCAGCCCTCTCACCAAGCGCGGATTAACTTCGTAAGCAATACCGGCTGCATCCAGATTGGCTTTGAGTTGTTCAAAATGCTCGAGTGATTCCTGATCCAAACAGGCATGGAAATCCGGCGCACCATTGAGCAAATCCTGCACCTGTGGATTTTTGCTGTCGAGTATACGCAGCGGATTGGTGGTCAGGCGACGACGACTGTCCTCATCCAACTGATCCTGATGTGCCGTTAGATAATCTACCAATTTGGTTCGATATACTGCCCGTGCGGCGCTACTACCTATAGTATTCAACTGCAAAGCAACAGCATGACTGATACCCAACACCTTCCATAACCGTGCCGTAAGCAACAACAGTTCGGTATCAATATCCGGATCTGCCATGCCAAAAGTTTCAACACCTATCTGATGAAACTGACGGTATCGACCTTTCTGTGGGCGTTCATATCGGAACATGGGACCGGCATACCACAGACGCTGCACCTGATTGAAAATCAACCCATGCTCTTCGCAGGCTCTAACGCAGCTTGCCGTGCCTTCTGGGCGCAAAGTCAGGCTCTCACCGTTGCGATCCTCAAAGGTATACATCTCTTTTTCAACGATATCGGTCACTTCACCAATTGAACGACAAAAAAGTTCCGTCTGCTCTACGATAGGCGTGCGTATTTCACTGTAGCCATAGCTGGACAATACAGCACGCGTATTCTGTTCCAGATACTGCCAAAGCGGTGTCTGCAACGGCAAAATATCATTCATACCACGAATGGCTTTAATCTTGGCCAAACCCTTTACCCTATATACTGTTATTAATTTAACGGAAGACTAAAACGCGCCACATTACCCGATGTGAATGACGACAAGCTAATTACATCGCCATTAAAAAGGAGTTCGTCGACTGCGTCACGACGGCCAATCACTAAGGACAATGGCTCATCCCCCTCCAACTGAAGCTCTGACCCACCCTGAGCAACGCCTGAGTATATAAGGCTGTCGGTAGCATCACGTATCTGTATCCAACAGTCGTCACTAAAACGAATGTAAAGCCCTTGCGTTGAAGATAAGGCGGCGGCTTCCTCAGGCACGTCAACAGACACCACGTCATCTTCCTGAGCTTCGGCTTCATCCGGAATCAGCTCAGACACCTCTGGCTCAACAGACAAAACATCAGCCCCATCGCTGTCAGCATCAACCAAGCTATCCCTTTCCGGCGCAGCAATAATCGGCGACACAGCCGCTACAGGCGGATCAAACACATCCGGTGCAGGCTCGGAAACGTCAGGCGAGGGAGTCGACGGCGGCGTCAGCCCGTACTGCTCACGTGACCACCAGACAATCACTGCGATAATCGCCAACACAAACAACCAGGTAAACAGCTTCATAAAGGGCGATCGCGACGGATCACGCTCCTGAACACTCGTCGTTGAACGTATCTCCGTTGGCTTGAGATCCACGCCCGGCAAATTGGCGTAAACATTGGCGTAATAGTCTGGATCCAACTTCAGGTGTTTTGCATAGGTACGTATGTAACCGCGCAAAAAAACTGGATTATGGAAACTTTGCGGACTACCAGACTCGATTGCGTCCAACACTTTTATAGGCAGATTCAGCTCAGCGGATACCTGCTGAAGACTCAGGTTCCGCGCTTCCCGAGCCACAACAAACTCATGTCCGGGAAAGCCGCTCTGTTGATTTTCTGTCTGATCACTACTCAATGTGCAGACTCCTTAAACAGCCTATACTCTTCACTGTTTGGATAAAGATTTCTCAGCAGCAGTCCATAAGTGGCTGCCAACCCTGCGTTTCTATCAGCTCTTGCAATCCTGACACCAACCCAAAGGCTGTTGGCATCATGTTCTACGACGCGCGCATCTATCTGTTCACGAAAACGCCCAAACCAGCTAACAGCTTCGGCCGTGTTTCCCTGCTCAAGCAACAGGTCAGCCAGCGCTACCTGCGCATAAGGGCGATCACGCTGTATATCCAGAGCACGCCTTAAAGCATGCTCAGCAACATCATTCCGACCTAAACTACGATAACAGCGTCCCATATTTTCAAATGCCTGCGCCCTGGAAGCATAAAAGGGGTCTTCGGTTGCTCGCGAGAATTCATGACAGGCCTCAGTATAGCGCCCGAGGGAAAACAAAAATGCGCCATAATTATTGTGAAACATCGCATTCATTGGCTCAAGATCAATCGCGCGCCGATAGTACTTTTCTGCCAACACAAATTCTCGTTCAGCCTGGAACACCAGCGCTAATGCATTTTGTGCTGGGGCATAACGCTCGCTGATGCCAACGGCACGCTGAAGCGAACTTTTCGCATTAACAGTATCACCTGATTGCAAATACTGCACACCCAATTGGGTATAAGCCTGCAAGGCCGCTTCAGGAGTAGCTTCAGGATTATTCCGCGTGTCAGACACCGAACAACCAGACAGCGACACCAACATAAAAACAATACCTATCAACCTGTTATTCACTCAGCCTTCCCCTGCATGAGTTAGCGTCTCATCAGATGCGTCAAGTTGTAGCACAGACAAATATTTTTGACTACGCCTGGTTCTATCTTCCACCTGCCCCACTAACTGGCCACAGGCGGCATCCACATCATCTCCACGTGTCTTTCTAACCGTGGTTATAATGCCACCATTAACGATGATTTGCTTAAAACGGGCTATAGCATCCGCAGAAGGTTTATTGTAGCCAGAGTTTGGAAAGGGATTGAAAGGAATCAAATTCAGCTTACTGGGCATTTTGCGTAGCACCTTCAACAACTGCGTAGCATGCTCAGGCTGATCATTAACACCCTCCATCAGGGTATATTCAACGGTAATGACACGTTTATCATTAAGGTGCTTCAGATAGTTGTTGCATGACGCAATCAATTCTTTCAGGGGATAACGACGGTTTACCGGCACCAGTTGATCACGCAGAGCATCGTTGGGGGCATGGATTGAAACAGCCAACGAGACATCACTCAAACCAGCCAATTTGTCTATGGCGGGAACGACACCGGCCGTACTGATGGTCACACGTCGCTTTGACAGGCCATAAGCATTGTCATCCATCATCAGTTCGGTTGCCGCAACAACATTATCAAAATTCAGTAGTGGCTCACCCATACCCATAAAAACCACATTAGTGACGCGGCGCTCATCCTTAGGGTCAAACGGTCCGAAAGAGCGGATTGCAACCCGCAACTGACCGATAATCTCTGCCGCACTCAAGTTGCGGTTAAAGCCCTGTTTGCCTGTTGAACAGAAGCTGCAATCCAGCGCACAGCCAACCTGTGAAGACACGCAGAGTGTTTTACGACTACCTTCAGGGATCAATACCATTTCGATACTGGATCCACCATCCATACGAATAACCCATTTACGGGTGCCATCAGTGGATATTTTTTCCAGAACCACTTCCGGTTCACGAATATCAGCAACTTCAGCTAACTTCTGACGCAGTGATTTACTGATATTAGTCATTTCATCAAAGCTGCTGGCACCTTGCTGATGCAGCCACTTCAGAACCTGGGTTGCACGAAAGCGCTTTTCACCGATAGACTCAAAAAAAGTCTCAAGTCCGCTGGGTGATAATCCCAATAAATTGATTCTGTCTGGCTGTTTTGGCATGACCCGGTACCCGCAGTCTGATTAAGAAAAGGCCAGCATTGCCGGCCTAGGTACGGAACCCTTTCAGGCACCAAAGAAGTAGTTAATTTCACGCTCAGCGGATGTTGCCGAATCCGATCCATGCACCGCATTAGCATCGATAGAAGAAGCAAAGTCACGGCGAATAGTACCTTCTGCCGCATCTTTTGGATTGGTAGCACCCATCAACTCACGGTTAAGCAGAATAGCATTTTCACCTTCCAAAACTTGCACAACTACCGGACCTGAAGTCATAAAAGCAACCAAATCAGCAAAGAAAGGGCGCTCTTTATGCTCGGCATAGAAACCCTCAGCTTCAGCTTGGCTCAACTGCTTCATCTGCATGGCAACCACTTTAAGGTTGGCTTTTTCAAAGCGGCTGACAATTTCACCAATAACATTTTTGGCAACGGCGTCTGGCTTAATAATGGAAAGTGTACGTTCAACTGACATATTGGTGTTTCCCCACATAAAACTAAGGTCGATAAAAGGCGATAATTATACGTGATGAACAAGCAAGAAAATAGTCAGTAGAAATGCATTACAGGTTTCTGTATCAATGCTTGTGGGTAAGCGAACGCTCATCATGCAGTTCTCGGTGCAACAAGGCCATCAACTCAGCCTCTGGGCGTCCGATTCCACAGGAACGCACCAGATCTTCAACGCCCGCCCCCATCTCCATCAAACGAGCCGCCTGATTATAAGCCAGCACACCAGGATCGCGATTTTCCAGCTCGTACTGTTTTTCGACAGCAATGTTTAGCTTCTGTTCAACCGTCATTAAACGTTTGCCCATACCGATTGAGCTACCGGTCATACCTTGAATTTCGTTACGCAAGACATTCACCAGCACTTGATAACGCTTTTCCTGACGCCGGACTCTATACCAGATGACCAGAGAGACCGAAATGGACACGAGACAGAGCACCGCCATAACAAGCAGCGCTATCAATAGATAGATACTGTCGGACCAATTCTCCATCAAACAATCATAACCTCAAACTCTTCAATCAACTGATCTGTGTCCAGCACAGCGCAACGCTGCACCAAACAGGTCCCATAAAGCCATGCCCGGTGATCCTTGTCCTGATTAATATTGATAGCGGAGCGTGGCAAATCAATGGACTTAATAATCTGATTACACGCCAATGCCCAACGGCGCCCCTTGAGGATCAATACATCGGTATAGTCAGCTTTATCCACAGAGTAAGAGCCGGGGATCACCCACAAACCTGTATCAACTACAGTGATTGGCCACCGATCCTGACCAAAATGACCGATCATCCAATCATGGCGCATTTCTATACTCATGGTGAGATTGTGTACTTCCTGAACGCCATCAACATCATCAGTCGGTATAGCCAGCTTAAGACCATGCACATCAACGAGTATACAACGTAGACTATCTTCCACCGGTTTATCATCCAAAATAGGCTCTGGCTCTGGCTCTGGCTCTGGCTCTGGCTCTGGCTCTGGCTCTGGCTCTGGCTCTGGCTCTGGCTCTGGCTC
>NZ_JBLXDN010000062.1:0-10596 GCF_048264025.1 Nitrincola sp. | reverse complement strand
CTATCAGCACCAAACTGGTCAGGCTATAGCGGCCTGACTTAAAGCAAACTGCCTCCACAAAACCCGGTACGATTCATCTAACTGAAACGACAGAACTCAAGAAGTTCTTCAATCGTGAGATGCGTGCCTTTGAACAAATTATTTGGCATATCGAAGTTGAGCAATCGCAAATCAGGGATGGACGCCTCTTTATCAAATTCTCTGGATTAACCAATCATGATCAAGTAAGGCAGCTATCTATCAAGGTTGAGCGCTCACAGGGTTTACTCCTGTCCACTTGGGAAGATACTACGGATTCTCGCCGACTAGGCGGTGGCCGACCCACAGCAGACTGGATCAGCCCCGGAATTGCAGTCACCAACCTGTCGCTCTATCGGGGTCAGGCAAACCTACGTGTGGATATCAGTTATGAGCGTATGTTGCCCGATGGCAGTCAACAGCGTTTTAACATGATTGAACCCTACGTTATTGGCAACCCCAGCCAACTTTAACAGTGAACAGGATATTCAGATGTCATTACCACCATCAGAGCTGATACCCAACCCGACTGACAACCCCGATGTGATTGAGGCAATGAATCTATCCATCACACGTATCGATGAGGATGTCATTGAAGTGCCTTCAATGGCTGCAATGGGGCTTAATACGTGGTTTAAGTTAATCTTTTTTGCGATTATTTTGGGGAGTGCGTCAGCTTATGATCCCGGTTGGTTTACTGAAGATGGCAAGCCGGGGGCGGCTTATGAAGCCATTCATTATATGTTTTTTTGGGAAGAATATTTGCAATCAAATTTTGATCGTGCTGAAGATAAAGATAATCTGGGTTATACCACGATAGGTACTCCTTATGATGAATATATGGCTGGCATGCTGAAAAGGCACGGTCGCGGTATCGTAGCTGGTGTATTTTTTATTGGACTAATCGTGGTGCCTTGGTTTTTGTTAAATATTGCCGTCGCTAATCCTTATCGTATCGACCGTAAACGCCGCATTATGTATACGTGGATTAAGGGTAGCTTTGTGTGTATTCAATTTCCTACAAACACAGAGGATCCGTTACAGCTAGTGGAAGCGCATATTCCCAAGCGTAACAGTGCCAAAGAGCCTTACAATATGGATGGCCCTTTAAATATTTGGCTACCCATTCCCAGTAAACAAAAAAATGGCGGGCTCAGTTTAGGCGCCAACTGTGCCATAGCCCGCTCAGTGGTCAGAGGGCAAGCCTACTACTTACGCGACTTCATCAATGATTTTTTGACCAACCCAGATCCAAAATGGTTAGATCAACTAGGTCCAAAACATAAACCCAAATATGTTAACTACTTAGATTACATCCAATATCATTTCGCACGCCTTCAGTTTTTACCCCAGTTTCCATTCAAGAAGCGTAAAACCGAAAAGGCAATCGAGGCGTTTATGAAAAACCCTCGTACTAAGTTATATCCGGATTACTTGCCCTATGCCTAGAAAAGATAGGCCGCATAGTCATGAGATGTACCGCCTGAAAAAGTTGGCTTTTCAAACTTTATGCTGGCACCCAATATATAGAGGGCTGATGGGACCGGGCTTGGCTGACCCTGTGAGCCAAGGATGGCGCACTGGAGCCCCCAGGGATGGGTTTACGGCGCGTCAGACAGGCCCGGTCCCATTAGCCCAAGCCACATTGTTATAGATCAAGTATAGTGTGATTAACCCCTGGAAAATCAAGCCATTTAAGACTAGCTTTAAAAGTATAAAAAGGCTTGATCAACAGGAGTTTAGGATGAGCCAGAAACAACTGACCCTGGATGGTAATGAAGCGGCAGCACGGATTGCACATGCCACCAATGAAGTGATTGCCATCTACCCGATTACGCCCGCCTCAGTAATGGGTGAAGTCGCCGATGCCCTGTCGGCGGAAGGCCAGACCAACCTCTGGGGCAGCATACCCAAAATTGTCGAGATGCAGAGCGAAGCAGGCGCAGCCGGTGCGATTCATGGCGCCCTGCAAGCCGGTTCACTCTGCACGACCTTTACTGCATCGCAAGGCTTGCTGCTGATGCTGCCGAATATGTACAAAATTGCCGGGGAACTGACACCCACGGTGTTTCATATAGCTGCACGTTCACTCGCCGCACAGGCCTTATCGATTTTTTGTGATCACAGCGATGTAATGGCCGCTCGTGGCACCGGCTTTGCGCTGTTAGCCTCTAACTCCGTGCAGGAAGTGCAGGATATGGCACTGATCTCTCAGGCGGTATCACTCAAAAGTCGCCTGCCGGTGCTGCATTTCTTTGATGGGTTTCGGACCTCACACGAAATCACCAAAATCGACACCCTAAGTGACGAACAGATGCGCTCACTGTTAGATGAAAACTGTATTCACAACCACAGGGCCCGCGCCATGAGCCCGGACCATCCGGTGATTCGTGGCACCTCACAAAATCCGGATGTGTATTTTCAGGCCCGTGAATCGGTTACCCCTTACTATCAGCAATTCAGTCAGCATTTAACCGAGGTGATGCAAGCGTTTGGAAAGCTTACCGGGCGTCATTACCAACCCTATGAATACTATGGTGCGGCCGATGCCAAGCAGTTGATTGTGCTGATGGGATCAGCGGTACAAACGCTGCAGGAAACGGTGGATCATCTGAATGCCACAGGTGAAAAAACAGCGGTGCTGGCTGTACGCCTCTACCGTCCAATGGATCCACAAAAATTACTAGCGTGTCTCCCCGCCTCCATCCAATCCATCGCCGTACTGGATCGCTGCAAGGAGCCAGGCAGCGACGGTGAGCCGCTGTATAAAGATCTGGTCACACTGATAGCACAAGCCGTGAGTCAAGGCAATGCGCCCTTCCCGAACATGCCAAGAATCTGCGGCGGTCGCTATGGCTTATCATCCAAAGAGTTTACCCCCGGGATGGTTAAAGCCATTTTTGAGATGCTGAAAGCACCCCAGCTTAAGCAGGGCTTTACCATCGGTATAGACGATGACCTGAGCCATACCTCACTCGAATGGGACAGTCAGTTCCGCACCCAGGCCAGCCAGGCGGCTACCAGTGCGTTGTTTTATGGACTGGGTGCAGATGGCACCGTGAGCGCCAACAAAAATGCGATCAAAATTATAGGTGAACAGACCGATCTGCAGGTGCAGGGATACTTTGTTTATGACTCGAAAAAATCCGGTGCCATGACCATCTCCCACCTGCGCTTCAGCCCCGAACCTATCCGTTCGGCCTATCTGATTCAGGATAATGAAGCCGCATTCGTCGCCTGTCACCAGAGCATTTTCCTGCAACGCCCGGATCTGTTGAATGCAGCAGCGCCCAACGGTGTGTTTCTGCTGAATACCTCAACACCACCGGATCAGGTCTGGGACAGTTTGCCTCTGGCTATTCAGCAGGATCTGATCGACAAGCAGATGAGTTTCTATGTGATTGATGCCTACGCCCTGGCAGAGCAACTGCAGATGGGGCGACGCATCAACACCATTATGCAAAGCTGTTTCTTCACCATCACCGAGCTGCTGCCGCGAGATGCTGCGTTACAAGCAATGAAAACCGCAGTGGAAGAAACCTATGGCAGCAAAGGCGGGAAGATTACCGAAATCAATTGTCAGGCTATCGACCTGGCTCCCACGCACCTGCACAGTGTTCCGGTTCCGGATAAAGTCAGTCAAACAGCCGAAGTCGTCCAAAAAATACCCGATAGCGCACCGGAGTTTGTCCGCCGGATCACCGCGCGACTGATTGCCGGTGAAGGTGACCGTATTCCCGTCAGTCAGCTACCTGACGATGGCACCTGGCCGACTGCGACAGCCCAGTGGGAGAAACGCAATATCGCCCTGGAGATCCCGGTCTGGGATACCGAGCTATGCATTCATTGCGGCAAGTGCCCCCTGGTGTGTCCGCACAGTGCTATTCGCAGCAAAATTTTTGATCCTGCTCTAGTTGAAAAAGGAGTTGAACAAGCGGTTCCAGAGAGTTTTCTGCACTCCCCGGTGAAGGGTAAAGAGTTTCCACCGGACTATCACATCAGCTATCAGGTTGCGCCGGAAGACTGTACTGGCTGCGGACTGTGCGTGGATATCTGCCCAATCAAAGACAAAACCCAACCCGGTCGTCGCGCCCTGAACCTGCAACCGCTGACTAAACCATTACTGCAACAGGAACAACGTAACTGGGCCTACTTTCTAGAATTACCTGAGTACGACCGAACCAAACTGCGTACCGGAGTGATAAAAGAAGCCATGCTAACGCAGCCTTTGTTCGAATTTTCCGGTGCCTGTGCTGGCTGTGGTGAAACGCCTTACCTGCGTCTGGCCAGCCAGTTGTTCGGGGATCGTATGTTGATTGCCAACGCTACCGGCTGCTCATCCATCTATGGCGGCAACCTGCCCACCACCCCCTGGTGTAAAAACGCTGAAGGACGCGGTCCTACCTGGAATAACTCGCTATTTGAAGACAATGCCGAGTTTGGGCTGGGGATGCGCCTGGCGGTGGATCATCAAACCCGTTATGCCCAACAGCTATTGCAGCAACTATTACAACAACCCAGGGCTGAGCTGGATAGCGCGCTGGTGGATGCGCTGCTGCAGGCCGATCAAAGTGATGAAGCCGGTATCTACGAGCAACGCCAGCGCGTGTTGCAGCTAAGGCAACAGCTGGGTGAATCCACCTCTCCCCTCGCGCGTGAACTTGAAACCCTGGCCGACCAGTTGGTTAAAAAGAGCGTGTGGATTATCGGTGGGGATGGCTGGGCTTATGATATCGGCTTTGGCGGTCTGGACCATGTGCTGGCATCGGGTGAAAACGTCAATATTCTGGTGCTGGATACTGAAGTCTATTCCAATACCGGTGGCCAAACCTCCAAAGCGACACCGCGCGGTGCGGTAGCGAAATTCTCTGCTGGTGGCAAAGCGACAGCGAAAAAAGACCTCGCCATGATCGCCATGAGCTATGAAAATGTCTATGTCGCTCAGGTCGCCTACGGTGCCAAGGATCTGCAAACCCTGAAAGCCTTTCTGGAAGCGGAGTCTTTCGATGGGCCCTCGCTGATCATCGCCTACTCCCCTTGTATCGCCTGGGGCAATGATCTGAAGCACAACCATCAGATGCAGGACCTGGCCATTCGTAGCGGTCACTGGCCACTGCTGCGCTATGATCCACGACGCCTGGATGCCGGTAATAATCCGCTGCAACTCGACAGCAAGCCACCCTCCGTGGCCTATCGCGAATTCACCGGTAGCGAAACCCGCTTCAGCATGCTCTGGCGCAGCCATGAAGCCGATGCCGAACGCTATCTGCAGGCCTCGCAGCAGGAATCCCAGCGCCACTATCAACACTACGCCCAACTGGCCGCGCTCAAGCCCGACAGTGACGAAAAGGAGTAAGCCATGGACCTGCACACGAACTACCTGGGCATGACCTTAGCCAACCCGCTGGTGCCCTCGGCCTCACCATTGAGTCGGGACGTCGCTATGTGCTGCCGTCTCGAAGATGCCGGCGCCAGTGCCCTGGTGATGTACTCACTGTTTGAAGAAGAGCTGAATAGCCAGCATGCAAGGCAGATGCAACTACTGGAATCCAGAGAAATAGGCCACAGCGAAGCCACGCATTTTCTGCCCTTACATGCGGAACCTTCCCACGCGCTGGAGCAATACCTGGAGCAGGTTCAGGTCCTTAAGCAGCGCCTGTCAATTCCGGTTATCGCCAGCCTGAACGGCACCTCTCAAGATGGCTGGATCAACATTGCCAAACAACTCACCGAAGCCGGAGCCGATGCACTGGAGTTAAATATCTATAACGTGGCCGCCGACCCGCTGCATAGCGCCAGCGATATGGAAAGGGGTTACATTGAACTGATATCGACATTACGTCAGGTCGTCAGTTGCCCGATCATGGTCAAGCTTTCACCCTACTTCAGCGCCCTGGGACATTTTGTACAGCAATTGGAAGACACGGGGATTAACGGTGTATCGCTGTTTAATCGTTTCTATCAGCCTGATATCGACCCGGACACCTTGCGGGTTCAGGCCAGCATCCACCTGTCCCGCTCAGAAGATGCTCTGCTAAGCATGCGCTGGCTGGGCATCCTGTTTGGCAAAACCCGCCTCACGCTGGCCGCGACTGGCGGTATTCACACCGCTGAGGATGCAGTGAAAATGTTACTCGCCGGTGCTGATGTTACCCATCTGTGCAGCGTGTTACTGCAGCAAGGTCCCACGGCCCTGAGCCCGATATTAACCGGAATGAGCGACTGGCTGGATGAAAGCCCCTACGAGTCGCTGGAGCAAGCCCGAGGGGTGCTATCCCACCTGCACAGTAACGATCCGACGCTGTATGAACGTGCCAGTTATGTGCAATTACTGAAAACGGGGCGTTATTAGCTTGGGATAAAACCCTACCCCCCAAATACCCGCTTCAGCAAATCGGTACTGCGGGCCAGCGGATTTTCACGTATCTGCCGCTCCTCTTCAGCCAACAACAGAAACAACCCCTCCAGTGCTGAGGTGGTCACATGATCTGCCAGATCAGGGGTATAGCTCGCCAGCATGGGTACAGCGGAGGTGGCCGAATCGGTCAAGGCCTGCCAGGCTGCTGTTGTACCGGTTTGACTCATCGACTGTTCGATTTGTGGCCGCAGCAGGACCTTCAAATCTTCAAAAGTTTTGCCCTTAAAATACTCCGTTGCGGCGGTATCGCCACCCTGATAAATACGCTGGGCATCTTCAATGGTCATAGACTCCACTGCCCCTACCACAACAGGAGTGGCCTGACTGATCGCCTGCTCAGCCGCACGGTTCATACTTAACTCAAAGGCTTCAACCTGAGACTCAAAACCAAAACGCTTTAGGGTAGTCACCGCACTTCCCAGCATTCCTGGTGGTTCAATTTTTACCCGGCTATCACCGAGATAACCATTGGTCTGTGACAAGGCATCGATCGCCCTTTCGGCACCCACAGCCAGGGCTTCTTTTAACCCGGATGCTAGCTGACCGGAGTTAACGCCTGAAGGTACCGGGTTTGCCTGAGCTTCAGTGGCCGACGGCTCATCAGCCGGTGCCGTTTGCTGTTCCAGAATCTCCTGGCCGCGATCCAGCAACTTACTCCAGTCTGCCTGTGCCTGAGGTACCAGCAAAAGGCTGGTTAAAAGAATTCCGGTGGTGATACGTGATTTGTGCATGGGTGAACCTCTAGTGTATTTATACCCTTAGTCTAGCCTAGACCACTTCGCCTAACCCAACCGATTTAAATAACTAATCACAGAAAACCCCAATTGCTGGCTCAGCTGCTTGGCGGACTGCTTTAACTGACTGTTGGTCAGTTCATTTTTGGATTTTCCCGCATAGATAATCCAGTTGCCATCCTGGGTGGTGCAGGTGCGTATATCAGCGAACAACAGGGCCAACTCTTTCAGAATAGAATCACCGCGGTGCTCTTTCCAGCAGTTCATCACCAACCAACCGTTTGGCTTTAAACGCTCATAGCACTCATGCAGGTAGCCTGGTTCATGTTGCTGGGCATCTACACCATTTTCGTCATAAATATCACTGAAAATAATATCCGCCGGACGCGTAGGTTCAGTGTCGAGAAAGGTTTTCGCATCCAGGGTGTGTATAGTTATATTTTTGCTGCGCGGTAGCTGAAAGTACTTGTACGCCGTTAGCACCACCTGATGGCGCAGTTCCACTACATCCTGCTTCAACCCCGAGAACTGGTGGTGCAAACAGGTATTCAGCGAACCACCACCCAACCCCAGAGTGATGATCCGGCTAGGTGTCACAAACAGCAACACCAGCAGCATGGCACGAATGTAATCCGCTTGTGGCTGCTCGGGTTGGCTTTTCAGGTAACAGCTCTGCTCATCATCGGTACCGAAGGACAAGTAACGCTTATTGCCATCATCCAGTACCTGAATTACACCATACTCGTCATAACACCGATGGATCTCGGTACCTTGCAGTGACATGCTTACTGTTCTCTTGTGTGAAGTTAGTTTGATTATGCAGATAGGGCGCCAGGTTCCAACAACGCCAAACGCCCGTCAACCAACGCATCTTCAACTGCGGTAATTCGTAGCAGATGCCCTAAGGCTGGATGAGCGGGTCTGGCAACCAGAATACCGGCTTGCAGTAGCGCCTGGTGGCGTTGTAAGGCAGCATCAGCGTTGGGGAAACGCAGAGCAACAAAATTGGTATGACTGGGCAGTACATCGCCCCCTATTTGGCGCAAATAATTAGTTAACTGCTGTCGACGCTGTTTAACCGCGGCAATATGGGTCTTAACCTCTTCGGGATGTGCCATCAGCAGTTCAGCCGCGGCCAGCCCGAGTGAAGACACCGCATAGTGAATACGTACCTTGAGTAATACATCCAGCACCTCAGGTTCGGCAATGGCATAGCCTACGCGTAATCCAGCCAGGCCATGTGCTTTGGAAAAGGTGCGCAGACGCACCACACCCGCCATGGCCTCCGAGCCGCCAGGCTGACCGGCATCGTCACGAAAATCATAATAGGCCTCATCCAGCAGCAACCAGCAGTCCTCAGGTAATTGCGCCCTGAGCTCAGCAATAGCCGCATCCGTATGCAGATGGCCACTGGGGTTATCCGGATTGGCCAGATACACCAAACGCGCTTGGTGCTGATGTGCCGCATCCAGCAAGGCATCCAGATCCGGCGCCAGACGCTCCGGCTCATCCTGATAGGCAGTTTCAATCAAACGACAACCATGCCCTTGGGCAAAATAGGTAAAGGTAGGATAGGTTCCCCCAGCACACACCACGGCATCATCCGGCTCAACCAATCCCCGTAACGCCAAGGCAATCAGACTATCGGCACCAGCATCAACCAGCAAGAAGGTCATGGGTATGGACAAGTCGGCACTCAACGCCTGACGCAGAGCATAGGCTTCTGCATCACCATACGCACGTACATGTGCCAACATCGCCTCACCGAAATGTGCTCGCAACACGCTGTGTGGCATATCAAGGCCTTCGTTGGAACCAAGACGATGCGGAATAGGCTGGCCAATGCGTCGTTGCAGTGCGCTGAGACCAGGAAAAGGATTCACCGGTCCAGCACCGGTCAGGTGTTTGGGAAAGCGGGGCATAGCGTATAGTTGTCCTTCAGCTAACAGATATTAAAGGCGAGTATTTTACCCTTTAATGCATCTTTAGGCGCGGATGCATGGCGCGACTGATTTTATCCATCAGCCAGATGACCCCAGTGCGCAAAAAACCATGTAAAGCCACTTGATGCATCCGGTACAAAGAGGCGTAGAACAGCCGAGCCACCTTCCCTTCAATGTACATGCTGCGACCAGACAAATTGCCCATCAGGTTGCCAACCGTGGTGTAGCGGCTGAAGTTGATCAGTGAACCGTGGTCGTTGTACACAAAGGGAACCGGCGCTTTGCCCTGCAGACGGTTGCGCAGGGTTTTGAACAGCGCATCCGCCTGTTGGTGTGCCGCCTGAGCACGCGGGGGAACCGGATGGTCGGAACCCGGTTGTGGACAAGCCGCACAGTCACCAAAGGCAAAAATATTGGCATCCAGGGTAGTTTGCAAAGTCTGCTGCACCACGAGTTGATTGGTACGATTGGCTTCCAACCCGTCCAGTTTTGCCAAAAACGGCGGTGCTTTGATACCTGCGGCCCAAATGGTCATTTCCGAAGGTAGTTCTGTGCCATCCTTCATCAACAGGCTATCTTTGCGTATCTCACTGACTGGCTGCCCCGTGAGCACCACCACATTTTGCCGCTCCAGTTCCCGTGTTGCCGCAACGGACAGTCGCTCCGGTAAGGCGGGCAAAATGCGCTCAGCGGCTTCAATCACCGTGATTGACACATCCGATGCTTGCAGGTGATTCATGCCATAAACGGGGAGTTCGCGTGAGGCCAGCCGTAATTCAGCCGCCAGTTCCACCCCTGTGGCACCAGCACCGATAATACTGATATTCAACTGATGAGAATGGCCCTGAAGGGATTCGTGATTGGTCCTCAAGAAAGCATTCAGCATCAGATTATGAAAGCGCCGTGCCTGCTTCAGACTGTCCAGAAACAAACAGTGCTCCTGAGCCCCTGGCGTTCCAAAATCATTGGCCGTACTGCCTATAGCGATCACCAGAGTGTCATATTGAATGCGGCGTTCGGGCACAACTTCCCGCCCTTCTTCATCCAGGAAAGGCGCAATCACGATGGCTTTATTGCGGCGGTCAAGGTCACTCAAGCGGCCCAACTGAAACTCAAAATGGTGCTTACGGGCATGAGCACGATAGTTGATTTCGTTAGTACTGGCATCCAGAGAGCCAGCGGCGACTTCATGCAGCAAGGGCTTCCATATATGCGTTAGCCCGGCATCTACCAGTGAAATCCTGGCCTTGTGTTTCTTGCCGAGCTTATTGCCCAGACGAGTGACCAACTCCAAACCACCGGCACCGCCGCCGACTACCACTATGTGATGCAGGTTTTCCATAGCTATTTCACCCTCGGTGACCGGCAGTTAGCAGCAGTCAAAATGTTAATTCACGTAGATAGATCTGTAGGAAATAAGATGGACCCGCCCCCCTAACAATGTGCCATGCTTATCTGACGAGAAAGCAAACCGGCATCTGAG
>NZ_JBLXDN010000061.1:0-11867 GCF_048264025.1 Nitrincola sp. | reverse complement strand
GAAGGTAATACAGACGCCGGATATACGTCCGCAAACCGATCTCATCAATGTCTTGCAACTGCAGGGGCGTCCATATATGTCTTTGGAATCCAGGTGTAGTGCAAGCCAAGCCACTGGGCGACCGCGTGCGCCGGAGTGACCGTGCTGGGGGAGCAGCAGAGGCCTCAACTTAATCAGTACGAACCTCCAGCGATGTGCGTGGGTTACTGCGCAGTACCTAGCCCGCTTCATCGCACTATGTCTTCCCGGCGAAGGCCGGGATCCAGTGTCTTTAAGCAAAGCCTTGAAGCAGAAAACAAAAAAGCTCCCACTGGGGAGCTTTTTGAATCGATACGCAGTTGGGGGGCCTTAGGCGCCTTCCGCCCGAATAACGTCGGCGATGGAGTCAGCCAGTTGCTGCACCTGAGCTTGGTCTTCGCCTTCCACCATCACCCGGATTAGGGGCTCGGTGCCGGATTTGCGCAAAAGAACTCGGCCTCGGCCTGCCAGAGCTGTTTCGGCATCAACTACAGCCTGCTTAACGGTTTCGGCTTCCAGAGGCGCACTCTCGCCAGAGAATTTCACGTTAACCAGAACCTGAGGCAGCAGGGTCATCCCTTCGCAGGCTTCACTCAGGGTCTTGCCGGTTTCTGCCAGGACCTGAAGTACCTGCAGGGCGGCAATGATGCCATCACCGGTGCTGGAATGCTCCAAAGAGAGGATGTGGCCGGAATTCTCACCACCCAGGGACCAGCCTTTCTCTTTGAGCATCTCTACCACGTAGCGGTCACCCACTTTGGCGCGAGCGAAAGGCACGTTCATCTCGTTGAGGGCCAGCTCCAGGCCCATGTTGGCCATCAGGGTGCCGACAACGCCACCGAAGGCGATGTTCTTCTCTTTCCAGTGCTTGGCCAGGATGTAGAGAATGACGTCGCCGTCGAGTATGCTGCCATCGGCGTTAACCATCATTACGCGGTCGCCGTCGCCGTCGAAGGCGATACCGTAATCGGCGCGAACCTCTACTACCTTCTTACGCAGTGCGGCAAGGTGAGTGGCGCCGCACTGGTCGTTGATATTAGTGCCATTGGGCTCATTGCAGATGGTGATGACTTCGGCGCCCAGTTCGGTGAACACAGGTGGGGCCACGTGGTAGGTGGCGCCATTGGCACAGTCGAGAACAATACGCTGGCCCTTCAGGCTGAACTCGCGGCTGAAAGAAGCCTTACAGTATTCAATGTAGCGACCAGCAGCGTCACCGATGCGGCTGGCTTTGCCCAGCTCTTCGGAAGCCACGCAATCCATCTCTTTATCCAGCCAAGACTCGATTTCGAGTTCTACTTCGTCGTTCAGTTTGGTGCCGTCGGCGGAGAAGAACTTAATGCCGTTGTCATGGTAGGGGTTGTGAGATGCGCTGATGACAACTCCGGCTTCGCTGCGGAAAGTGCGGGTCAGGTAGGCGACTGCAGGGGTAGGCATGGGGCCCAGGAAGGCGACATCCACACCTGCTGCTGCGAACCCCGCTTCCATGGCGGACTCCAGCATATAGCCGGAGATACGGGTATCTTTGCCAATGAGTACCCGGCTGCTACCTTTGCTGGCTAAAACCTTGCCCGCTGCCCAGCCTAGCTTCATAGCAAATTTAGGAGTGATGGGGTATTTACCCACCAGGCCGCGAACACCATCGGTTCCAAAGTACTTTCGAGACATACTATTAACTCTTTGTTGTTTTACCCTTCAATAGGAGCGCTACCCAAAAGGCGTAGCGCACTTGAATCCTTCCGGTTGTATCGGGGCTCGCTGATTGTTGAGCTTAAAGCGAACGACCGTCTGGTTACTGGGGCAAGATAATACCCAAAATGCCGGGTTTCTGATAGTTGTTGGGCTCCAGATCTGGTGCCCCTTCATCATAGATGGCGACAATATGTCTGTTCTTTAAATTTATTATAAAGAAGTCGCAGTGAATTTTGAGTTGAGTGTGCGTGCTTTAACCACTGGTTAACGCCGGGGTTACCTGCTTGAAAAACTGTAAAGTCTGGCTGTTTTAGTTGATTAGAAGTATTTGTGATGTATATCTGAGATCTCAAATATTAGGCGGAGCTCATGTTTACACTAAGCTGCTTTGACATTACTTTTGGTGATTGAAAATTGACGCTGACAATAAATTGTTTTTCGTCGTGTAACTCATGTAATGACCCAGCCTTTTCTGCACAACTTATGCGGCTAAGGCGTTCACCTCAGCCGGTGTTTTCATCTTGAGCGCCTGGTGCGGACGCTCATTGTTGTAAAACTCCAGCCATTTTCCTATGGCGTTTCTCGCCTCCGGCAGAGAGCTGAAATTATGCATCCACAAGCATTGTTCTTTGATGGTTCGGATTAACCGCTCCACCATGCCATTTTGCTGCGGTGTATGAGGTTGGATGAACTCCTGCTTTAGCCCGTATTGGTCTGCCATGCCGGTATACAGCTTGGATGTGAACACCAAGCCATTATCGCTTCGTAGCTGTAAGCCTGCGGTGGCTTTACCAATCGTGCCGTAACGGGTCAGCAAGGCATCTTCTAAGGCTGCAACGGCCGATTTAGCATTGCCCCGTTTACTCAGGCTCCAGCCCAGCACTTCCCGGGTATGGCAATCCATGACCAAAGTCAGAGCGGCCCAGCGATCCTGTTCACCACACCAGACTCGGGCAATATCTGTTGACCAGCGCTTATTCGGTGCATCAGCCACGGAGCGTTTCGCTTCCACCCTTGGCCGAAAGCCAATGGCGCGCTTGCGGCATTGCCAGCCTTTGAGCTTCATCAGACGCTGGATGGTGTTCTTGTTCTCACCAAGCAGGTAGGCCACCGTTCGATACCCTGCGTAAGGCAGCGCGTCAATGACACGCTTTACCCGTTGAGCAAGCACCTCGTTCAACTTAGGCGGCTGCCTATGGCTTCGGTAGTAAAAGCTGCGGCGGGGCAACCCTGACCAACGACACGCTTGGCTTATAGTGATCGGGTGACCTTCCTTGGCCATCTCATCCCTGACTTGCTGGACTATCCGTCGTCCTGGTCGAGATGGCGCTGCAACTTTTTTAGGAACTTAACCTCAAGCATCGCTTCGCCATAGGCTGCGTGAAGATCATCGATCTTCTTCTCGTATTGCTCCCTGACATTCTTGGGGTTGGCCTTGAGGGCGTTCTCCATGCCCATCATGGCGTCAGCTACCCAGCGTTCAACCTCGGCAGGCGTGAGATCATAGTTTCGGGCGGCTTCCTTGACCGTGGTCTTGCCCTTGATGATCTCCTTGACCAACTCCGCCTTTCGCTTGGCGGTCCATCGCTTTACTTCTGGTTCGTGCTGCATGACTGACTCCTGATATGAATAGCACTATACCCTGTGCAGTTCTTCTCTGGGTCATTACACTCAGCTCAAGGAATGGGGTATGAATGTTGGTATTTTACTTTTTTTAGCTGTGATTGGTGGTGTTTCTTATGCCTATCATATCTACTCGGCATACAAGAAAATACAAAAGCATCTTCAGCAAAGTGGCACAGCATCGGGAAGGCGCTGTAGTATTATTTCTGGCTGCACCGGAGTTCCGGTTAAGAAGATCCGTCAATTGGACCGTTGGTTCGATTTAGGAATTGCTCAGTGAAACTGCGGCAGGAGAGAGTTCTTCTTTCCTGCCACAGAGATAACCTCTCTCCTGTGCCCGAAACCTTTGGGCTCTGTTGGTTTACCAAGTGTTGTCTCTGCTATTGTCCGAGATAACGAAGCCGTATCACTCCACCTGCAGGTAACCGCCTTCTATCAGCGCTTCCTGAAAGCCTGGGTACTCATCGTTGAGCAGCTGTTTACGCAGGCTGGAGTTGCCGCCGAACAGCACCAGTTGGCTGTCAGGCTCGAGGGTGCGGGTGACGGCGGCGCACATCAGTGGGGAGTCCAGCAGGGAACGGCCTGAGCGCAACATGATTGGGGTCAGGTGCTGGTTCTGACGCACATAGCCCTTAATCTCACTGCCCACCAGAGCCAGGGAGAGTTTGCGCTCGACACTTTGGTAGGTGTAGAAGCCCACCTGCACCGGCGCCTTCAACCCGGAGGCGGCCACCTCGTGGGCCAGGGTATTGAGTATCACCTCGGCGTGCAGGGCGATCTGCTGGTCCTGGCGACGCCTGCGGCGCAGGCCATTGAGGTAGGTTTGCAACATCAGGCTGACGAAGGCCACCTGCTCATCTTCGGCGGGGATATAGGCCACAAAGCCAGCGACGGTGTCGTCGGTCAGCTGAGTATGACTGACAAACCACTTGGAAATAAGTCCTTTGCTGTAGACGCCGTAGCGGGTGAGGGCACCGGCCTGGGTCAGCTTGGGGTCCTGGAAGATCAGTTGCTGGGAGAGAATGGCCACGCCAGGGTCGGAGAATACGTCCATGTTGATTTCGGACAGTTCCCCCTTGAGGCTGCCCCGACGATCCTCTTTGGGGGTCACCGCGTCTTCGATGGTGTTGCCCAGCTCGGCCAGATCATGGATAGGTTTCTCGAAACTGGCAACGATAAAGGGGTAGCGGGAGCGTACCTGGGTGGTCAGCAGCGTCTTACTGGAGATCAGAATCAGTGGTGGTGGTTCATCGATTTCACCCATGGAGCGAAGCAGCCCCACGCCATCCATGCCGGGCAGATTGAGATCCATCAGGATGATGTCCGGCCGACGGCCAATCACCTTTCCGAGCGCCTGGCCGGCGGTTGCGGCCAGGTCTACGGTTAACCCCAGTGATTCCAGGTATTCCGTCAATCTGCCGGAAACGGCAGCATCGCCCTCAACCAGCAGGGCTCTAACAGAGCTTAACGTCATTGTTGTTATCCTTGGCACCGCTGGCGCGGTGTCCGACCCATGAGTTTAGGGCGGTCTGCTGTCCGCCCCCAAGGATGGCTTTCCTGGCCGCATCTGTTGCAGCTCTCTAGTTGTCAGGACTTACTCGATTTCGTCGAGGTACTCTTCCAGTAGCTCGTCATCGTCCTCTTCAATGGGCGGATTGCCATCGTAAAGATTGTAGGCAATATACTGATAATAACCCTCTTTCACAAACACATAAGGGTCAAGAGAGTTGTCCAGGATCGGTTCCTGATCCACCAGTTTGGCGCGGGTGGACAGACCATCCAGCGCCCAGTGGGCTGCCTTTTGCCAAAGGTTCAAGTTGGCATAGGGAAAGTAGAGGCCATCCACGTAGTCACCTACTTCATCCCGCACAGAGCTGGGACCAAACACCGGAATCATCAGGTAGGGGCCATCGGGGACGCCATAGAACCCCAGCACCTCACCAAACTCGTCCTGCTTGCGCTCCAGCCCCATATCTGAGGCCACATCAAACACACCGGCAATGCCCAGGGTGGTGTTGATAACAAAGCGCCCCGCAGCGTTGGCAGACCATTTCACTTTGCCCTGTAACAGGTTGTTGACCACCGAGTAGGGTTCATCGAAATTCTTGACGAAGTTCTCCACCCCAATCTGGGCGCCTACTGGGACCCAGTCGATGTAAAAGTAGGTCACCGGCCGGTACAGGTGTTTGTCGAGCACGTTGTAGTTGAAGTCCCAGATCCAGCGGTTCACCGACTCAAAGGGGTCGCGGGGGTCTTTATACTCAACGTCGGCCATATCCTGATCAGGCTCTTCTGCCTGGGCCGGAGCAATGAACAGAGTAACCGCGGCCAACCACAGTGGCAGGCAACGTCTCAAAACGGTTCCATTGCGTTTAAGAAAGTTGTTCAATCGTCGATATCCTAGTTAAGGTGCAGTCACACTCTGTGGCTGTCTCCCTCTGCGGGTACAGCACCTGAACGATTTTACCCTTGGGCTGCGCTAGCTTGCAGGGCACAAAAGGAACCTACTGAGTTCCTTCTGGAGTTTTAAGTATATGGCCATTATGCCAACGGCGCCCGTGGGGGCGGCGGCGAACGCGACATCGGGACAAACCCAATCTTCTCTGCTGGCTACGGTTCAGTCTCAGTCTGGCGGACTGCTGAATCTGAAGCTGGGCAGTCAGATGTTGTCGCTGGAGTCACAGGCGCATCTGCCTGTGGGGGCCATGGTGGCACTCAAGCGTTTCGGGCGGCAAGCGTACCAGGTTCGTACTTTAACACTGGTGCAGAACTTAACAAACTCCAGTGTATTTAAAAATATCGAACAGGGTGTTTCTAAAAATTCATCAATGTTGATGGAGTTGATGATTAACAGCCGCGGCCAACTGGTCCCCAAGGGGGGCGGAAAGCCCATCGCCGAAGGCCTGTCTGGTCAGCAACCTGGCCCGATATTGGGGCGGGTGGAGACCCAGGGGGGTAAGCCCTCACTCGCTCTTTATCGCCCAGGTGATGTGAAAAACCTGTCCATTGCCACCAGTACTCAGGCGACCAGCGCCACGCCGGTGATGACCCAGTCGCTGTCCCCCGGATTGCTGGAGTTTCTGGGAGCGCGGCCTGAACTGGCGCCCATACTGGCGGCACTGGGTCGGCGCATCGGTGATACCCAGGAGCAGACCACCCTGAATTCCCTTGCCCGGCTGGCGGACCCCACCATGTTACGCGCTCTGATGGGCGCCTCACCCCTGGCCAGCGGGCCCGCGTTGCCGCTGCTGCTGAAGCTGTGGTATCAGCTGCAGGGAAGGGCTGCACAGGCGGGGCAGGGCAGCACTACCCTGAATGCTTTGCCTGATGAGCTTAAGGCACTGCTGGGGGGCAAGGCGGCGGAGATGCTGACCGGCGCCTCTGACTTTCACCGACACAGCCAGGCGGACGGTGATAACCTCATCCTCTACTATGCGCTGCCCTATGAGCAGGAGCGGGTGCAAAGAGAGCTGCAGTTGGCCCTGGCTCGTTACAAGGAGAAGCAGGGAGAGTTCTGGTTGCTGACGTTGCGATTTGAGCTGTCACTGGGGCACCTGTTGGTGAGGGCTTGCTATCAGGATGAGTCACTGCAGCTGGCGATGGTCAGTGACAGTCGTGCCCTGGCTCATCAGGTGGATGACCGCATCGAAGCCCTGGGTGTGCGCCTGACACAACAGGGGCTGTCCACCAGCTTTAATCGTTGCCAGGTGGGCGAGGTGCCGGACTCCATTGCCCAGCCTGCCCGTAAGATGACCTACGGCGCCATGGGGAGGTAACCGATGAGTGATAAGAAGGCGGTAGCCCTCCAATACGATCAGAAAAGCGCCCCCAAGGTGGTGGCCAGCGGCGAAGGGGCCCAGGCCTACGACATTGAGCAGGCCGCCCTGGAAGCCGGCATTCTGGTGCACGAAGATCAACAATTGGCGGAGGTGCTCTCCAAGCTGGAGGTGGGCCAGGAGGTTCCCCCGGCACTCTACGTGGTGGTGGCCGAACTCATTGCCTACGCCTACATGCTGGAAGGAAAGTTCCCCGAGCAGTGGACCAACATCCACAACAAGATTGATTTTAAGGTGTAGTGTTAAAGCTGCGTCGCAACAAGGTCGCTTAGGGGAGGTAAGGTAGTAAGTGTCTAAATTCATTAAAGACACCTTGTTTAAGCTCGATCGTTTGTTTGAGGGAAGTAACGAAACAGCCTAACGTTTCTACCTGATTTCTCTACATATAGTCGTATTTTTTCAATAAGCACGAGTTTTTTGAAGTTGACGGCGTATGTGGTTTGTAATTTTTGTTGGTCTAGGTACACTGGTGGGCTAGTGTAGCCATATGAGAACGCCAAGCGGCATAGACAAAGCCGATAGGTGTTCTCCTTATTGCGTGTTCATGCAAGGTATTAGGGAAAGCATGAGATTTATTCAAAGTTTAGTTGCTGCCGTAGTGTGCAGTGCGACCCTGGGGGGCTGTGCCGTTCCGGGTTCTCATATCTCTTCGGATAACACCAGCAGCAATTACTTTTTTGCTGATGAATCTGAACAAGCTGGAGAGCAGTTCGATCTGACTCAACTGGAGGTGAAAGCCATTACCCCTCAGTTGATTATAGAGCTGACACCTTCAGCAGCAGGGGCTCAAGGACGGGTAAACCCGCAGTTGGATCAAGCGCTTCAGAATTATGATTATGTAGTGGGCAATGGAGATGTGCTTAACATCACCGTTTGGGACCATCCAGAACTGACCATCCCTGCAGGCTCTTATCGCAGTGCTCAGGATGCCGGTAACTGGGTGCATAATGATGGCACTATCTTTTACCCCTATGTGGGTAAGGTGAAAGTGTCAGGCCTTAATGTCACCGAAATCCGTCATATCATTGCTAAGCGGCTCAGAAAATACATCGAAAATCCTCAGGTAGATGTTTCTGTGGCGGCATTTCGCTCTCAGCGCATCTATGTCACTGGTGAGGTAAACAAGCCCGGTACCCAGGCTATTACCAATGTGCCTTTGACATTATTGGATGCGGTAAATGCGGCCAGTGGCCTAAGTGATAAGGCTGATTGGAGTCATGTGGTGTTGACTCGCCAAGGGAATACCCAACAAGTGTCGCTGCGTGAACTCTATGAACGTGGTGACATCAGCCAAAACATGTTGCTGCGACACAACGATGTTATCCATGTCAATCGTAACGACTACCAGAAAGTATTTGTACTGGGTGAAGTGGCTGAGCCTGCCAAAGTACAGATTGATCGCGCAGGAATCAGCCTGGCAGAAGCCCTGACCGACGTGGGTGGTCTGAACGAAGGCAGTGCAGATGCCAGTGGCGTATTTGTTATTCGGGCAGAGGCGCGTAAGAGTGACAATGACGTGATTGCCAGTGTCTACCAGATGGACCTGCGCGATGCTCGGGCAATGGTCCTGGCTGACCAGTTTCCTTTGCAGGCTCGTGATGTGGTGTACGTGACCGGCGCTCCGCTGACCCGATGGAATCGTGTAGTGCAGCAGTTGATGCCAACCATCCAGGCTGTGTACTGGACGTCTAACACTTACAATGAGCTGGATCCTAATCGATGAAGTTTGACAATATCTTGGTGGTTTGTATTGGTAACATTTGCCGATCGCCAACTGGTGAGCTCATGCTCAGAAACCTTTGCCCAAGTAAGAAGGTACATTCAGCAGGGTTGGGTGCATTGGTAGACAAGCCAATGGATGCGACTGCTTTGGAATTGGCCGATGAACATGGCCTGGATGGAAAAGAGCATAAGGCACGACAACTGACCCGAGAGTTAGCACAGGAAGCGGATTTGATTCTGGTGATGGAGCAAAAGCACATCAAAGGCGTGATTCAACTGGCTCCAGAAGCGGGCGGAAAAACTTTTCTTTTCAATAAGTGGGCCGGAAATGGTGAGATTCCCGACCCTTATCGCCAGCAAAGGCCGGCGTTTGAGCATGTGTATTCTTTGATGGAGCAAGGCGCCGCGGGTTGGGCAAAGGTATTGAGTAGGTAATTTGTGACTAAGTTAAACAATGAAAGAATTGCCCTGCAAACTAAGCAAGGGACTGACTCCAGCGATGAGATTGATCTGGGCAAGCTGTTTGGCATTCTTGTTGCTGGCTGGAAGAAGATTATTGCGATTACCTTTGCATTTGCTCTCATAGGTATTGCTGTTGCATTGTCATTGACCCCTCAGTATCAAGCTGACTCCATGATTCAGGTAGAGAAGAAGGCGGCGGGCATTCCGGCTCTTGAGAACTTAGGTGACATGTTTGCCTCAGAGAGTTCCTCTAAAACGGAGATAGAACTTCTTAAGTCACGCCGGGTTCTGGGTGCTGCTGTTGAGAAACTGGGCCTCGATATTGTTGTGGAGCCGAAATACTTCCCCTTCATCGGCAAGGCAGTTGCGCGTCGACACTCAGAGGAGGGCGTGGCTGGTGCAAGCCTGTTTAGCAGCTATGCATGGGGAGGGGAGTTACTTCGAGTTACGGAACTCCAAGTTCCTCGTTGGGCTGAAGGCGAAGCATTAACTTTGGTTGCGCAAGACAGCAATCGTTTTAGCCTGATTATGGATGATCAACCCCTGGTCCAGGGCACTGTAGGAGAAAGAGCTTCAGGCTCAGACTTTGTCATTGCAGTTACTGATTTGGTTGCTCGCCCTGGAACGGAGTTCTCCGTAAGAAAGCTGACTCGCTTTGAGGCAATTCAAAATCTTGAGAAAGCTCTTGCTGTCAGTGAAGCTGGTAAAGACTCCGGTATTCTGAACCTGTCTTTGGTCGGTGAGAACCGAGACAAGCTTATTACCATCTTGGACACAGTCGGTGACTTCTATTTCCTGCAAAATGTTCAGCGAATGGCGGCTCAGGCAGAGCAGAGCCTAAAGTTTTTGAGCAGCCAACTACCTCAGGTGAAATCCGACCTGGATAGTGCTGAGCAGGCTTTGAATCAGTATCAGCTTCAGTCCCAGTCTATTGACCTGACAATGGAAACTGAAGGCGTTCTCAAACAACTGGTGACCGTTGATGCTTCGTTAACAGACCTGTCCTTTAAGGAAGCAGAGCTCAAACGTTTGTATACCGAGGAGCACCCCACCTATAAAGCCCTGCGAGAGCAAAGAGATTCTTTGCTGGATAAACGAAACTCTTTGACAGCGATGGTCGAGTCTATGCCCGAAACCATGCAGGAGACTTTGAGGCTTCGACGGGATGTTGAGGTGAATCAGCAAATCTATTTGGCTGTGCTCAACCAAGTCCAAGAGTTGCAAATCATGAAGGCTGGTACGGTAGGAAATGTGCGCATTGTTGACCGAGCTGAGGTTAACCCTATTCCGGTTAAGCCCAAGAAGCCATTGATTGTTGTTCTTGCTACCATGCTTGGCGGAATGATTGCTGTAGCCGGTGTTCTTGTTACTGCCATGTGGAACAAGGGCATTGAAACCCCAGAGCAGATTGAGGAGCTTGGGCTTTCTGTTTACGCTTCGGTGACCAAATCAGATGGTGAAAACAAGCTTAAAAAGGCTCAACAGCAACTTCCGTTGGAGCAACGCTTGAATGGGGCCCACTCTCTGTTGGCTTTGGATAACCCTGCTGATTTGGCGATTGAAGCTTTGCGCAGTCTTCGCACAAGCTTGCACTTTGCCATGATGGATGCCAGCAACAATGTGCTGATGATCTCTGGCCCGGCACCCAGCCTGGGTAAGAGTTTTGTTTCTACTAACCTTGCGGCAGTGCTAGCGCAAGGTGGACAGCGAGTGCTGGTCATCGATGCTGACATGCGTAAAGGCTATATGCAGCGTATATTCGGTGCCAAGTGGGATGACGGTCTTTCTGACTTGTTAGCGGGTAAGGTAACACGTGAGGTTGCGTTGCGCAGTACGCCTGTTGAAGGCTTGGATTTCATTCCTCGAGGTCAGGTGCCACCGAACCCCTCTGAGCTTTTGATGCATAAGCGATTCCAAGAGTTAGTGGAGTGGGCATCTGGCGAATACGATGTAGTGGTTATTGATACACCTCCAATTTTGGCGGTAACTGATGCAGCTATTGTAGGCAAGCATTGTGGTACCTCTGTGATGGTGTGTAAGCACCTGGAAACCACATCCAAAGAGCTTGAATTTGCTGCAAATCGTTTTGAGACCAATGGGGTGCATATCAATGGTGTCATCCTGAATCAACTGCAGAAGATGCCATCGGCATATGGGCAGTATGGGTATTACCAATACGAGTACAGCAATAAGAGTTAAATTCTAAAGTATCTTCAAGTGAAAATGCCGGCAATAGCCGGCATTTTTTGATCTTATAACCATTAGAACAACAAGCATTGACTGTGCTAGAGGGCAGGTACTGAGTACCCAAGTGCTTAAGAGCGAACTTGCAGCTACGCACGGAACAGCTTCAGAGTACCTATGCTGCTTCATCGCACAATCGTCTTCCCTGCGCACGCCGGGATCCAGTGATGTGATGGACGCCCCCCTACGATACGGCGTCAAATGCGCCAGAATTAAGTTGCGACACATAATTCAGAGAGGAGCGTCCATCATGTCTATTAAAGCCATTGG
>NZ_JBLXDN010000060.1:0-11879 GCF_048264025.1 Nitrincola sp. | reverse complement strand
GTGAATCGATGCTGGTTTTGTGCCTGACCAGATCAGACAGGGGGACGCCATCGGGTAAAAATTCACAGGTATTCATAGCAGATTGTCCTGTTGGCACCCTGAACCCAAGCGATCATATTCGCCCTAAAAAAAGCAGACAATAAAAAGCTGGTCGATCAATTTAGCACGCTGCAAAACATATATGACTTCCCCTCCTTATACACTCTGACATCACAAACAATCGCAAGACATAGCTATTCTCTCGGAAAGATAGACCTTACCCCCCTCTCAAACGGCGCTTTGCATCTTTAATCACGGTCAAAGGCCTTGACTTATTCAGTCAACTAGAGCGTAATTTTTACTATTGTGGCAAGATCCGCAATCGGGATTGGCGTCCCGCCTCAACAACGGCGCTCGAACCGCGTCATCTCTTGGCAGCGGTTTTTTCTTATGGTCGGGCGTACAGGGCCGCTATATGCGGGCCGCTCCGTTGTGCGGTAACGCCAACCTTGTACGTTCCGACCACCAGAGATTGGCGTCTCTGTGGGCGGATTACCCTTTACAACGGAGGCTGCGTTATGAGCGCCAAATCTTTGACTATTTCCGACCTAAACCACGAAATCACCCCGAACGAGCCGCGAATTCAGGATTTGCGGCTGGGCGTACGGTTAGGGTTTGAACGCGCGAGAGACATACGCAAAATAATCGAGCGCAACGAGGTAGAACTGGAAGCTTACGGCTCACTCGCGCCACAACGTCGCAAGTCGCGCGGGCAACCTTTCACGGAATACCATCTCAACGAAGCCCAAGCCCTGCTGATCTGTATGTTTGCTCGGACGGACAAGGCTGCACAGGTCCGCAAGGAAGTCATTGCCGTCTATTTGGCCTTACGCGGCGCAACGATCAAACCGCAATATCCCTTGACCCAAGAGCAGAGACTTAAGATTGAGAATGCCGTAAGCGCAACGGTTTACGCCAGCCTGTCAGATGAAATCAAAACGCGCTTTGATTATACTTGGGAGCAAATACATCAACACTTTGGTGTGGAGCATCACAGAGAAATAAAACAGGATCAGCTTGACGACCTGCTGAAGTGTATTGACTCCATCACCCCAAGCTCTGCTTTGCCAGCCCCGCGCCGCGAAACCTTTGGGGTTTTGCACCTAACGCCCGCCCAACTATCAGACCGTTGGGGTGGTCAGGTTAAGCCCAGCACGCTCGCAAATTGGCGGCATAAGAAGGTTGGCCCTACCTATGTCAAGCTATGCGGTACTGTCATGTACCGACTTACAGACATTGAAAAATGGGAATACGCCCAGCAAATACAAACCCAGATCGGAGGGCGTTGATATGCAGGATAACAACACAGCCAACCTTCGCGCCAGACTGGAAAAACTTGAAGCCATGTGTGCTTATCTGCGGGCGCTTATTGAGACCAAAGAGGCCAGCGAAGCCTGACCACCCAACCTCACACCACCGATAAAGCCCCGGCAGCCGCGCCGGGGTTTTATTATGGCAGTTCTTCTTTATGCAGGTCGCGCAGATCATCGTTAAGACGGGTTTGCCAACCGGCCCCGCCTTCCCGGTAAAACGCCAGCACATCCAGATCAAGGCGAATGGTGACACGTTCCTTTGTGGCTGCCTTCTGCGGGCCGCGCTGCCCCCGCGCACGTTTTACAACGTCTGGCAGGGCTTCAGCCGCAGGCCGCAGCTTTGCCATCATTTCCCCAGTCAGTTCCGGGGCGTCGTCTGCGTCCAGTTTCATCTTGTCTTTAGCCATTTGCATAAATCCTTTGTTCTCGCTTGTTAGCTTTGCGAAGGCTGATTACCCGGATGTTTTCGCCGCGTACAGTGAAGACTACAGCGAACAGGCGGGCGTCAATAAGGCCGTAGCCGATCCAACGCGGTTCAACGCGGTTCAATGCTGCGGGCGTCTTCGACAACCAGCGCGGTATCCCAATCAAAACCTTCCATAGCACCGAACGAAACGCCATGTTTTTCAGCGTTCTTTTTGTTCTTGTTGTTGTCCCATTCGTACATGTGCGCCCCTCTTGTTGATGACCAAAACGTACATACAATTAAAGGGGTTGTCAATGTTTTATTGTGCATACAATTTGGCCGACCCAACCCCACACCTTGCAAGCCGGGGCGCGGCTCATACCGCCTAGTGGCTTTTCGCGCATGATCCCGGCAGGTGATGGCGAAGCCTTTATTTCTGCGGCTTTGAGGGCTTACTACCCTGCTACTACCCTGCTACTACCCTGCTTACTACCCTGCTTAACTAACTGTTATTGTTCAATAAAACCCTAAAAGGGTATCAAAGGGTATTGAATATAGGAAAATAAGATACCGACCGATACTCTTAAAAGGTGTATTGCGGGCAGAAAAGCACAACCTTAAAACACAACGATATAGGTCTATAGGGAGTTTGCCACCCTTACTACCCTTTTCGACCCCAATCTTTCCATTTATCGTTTAATTTCAATGCACTAAATCAGGGTACTAACAGAGGGTAGTAATACCCTTATCAGGACTTAATAATTTCAAGTAATTTTCGCTTTGTGGTAGTATTCGCAAGATTTCGAAGCGGCCATGAAAGGAAAGTGAAGTGGAACTACCTAATAGTGTGCAATAGTTAGCCGAAGTGATTGGCCGTGAAGCAGCGTTAAGGTTGATTGGCGGACTACCCCAATGTGGTAGGCGGTCTTGGCGGGTTGTTCTGTACGTTCCGAAGCCCAGCCGGTTGCGTCAAGGCCATAGGCTGGTCAAGGTTCTTGGATACGATCAGGCCATGAAGCTTTGCGAAGCGTTCGGCGGTGAAATCCTTCAGCCGTCAAACTGCAACTTTATCGCTCGGAACTTCAGAAACACGACAATCAAGGCGAAGGCGGCAAAGGGCGTGAAACCGGCTGACATTGCCGAGGCCGTCCAGATCACTGCAAGGCAGGTGCGGAACGTCCTGAACGCTGCGAAGGAACAAGCGCCAGAGGAAAATCAACCGGCCAATGACAACACTGCCTAAACCGAAACAGTGAAATCAAAGGCCCGATATGGCGGACCAGATTAGCCATTACCTTTCTCACCCATGCACCCAAAATAAAAAGGTACTCCCTGAGGGGGTGGGGCATGCGGGTGGACAAGGACCGCCGTTTTTCACTTGTGCGAGCCGTCAAGCATCGAGGTTTATATTTACCTTGTGAGCGCTTCACAATTTGGCGTGAATGAAATCAACGGCTGCACACCCAACTGCTTTAGAAGAACTTCAACGCCAAGAAAACTTGGTCATATCTGACTTGGTTGTAGCCCTATAGAGTCTCGTAGGATCACGACCAGCATCGAAACCTCCGGCACCAGCAAAAGATTAAACGATCTCTGACAAGAAGATGGCCGCAACTGAACTGGTGCAAAAACCGCTAATTGACGCTCCACGATCAAGGCAACGGGCTCATCTAAAAGTTAGCGAATCAGTATCCACAGAAAAATGGGCCGCCATAAGGCGGCCCACTCAACTAGATAGCCCCAATCAGAGCGCGTAGGCCGTTGGTCAGTCCCGTAAGGGCTTTAATCAGTTCGACCAACTGTTTAAGCATCGGCAGCTCCTTCCACGATTGCTGCAGATGTCCCGACGACGTCCGAGATTATTGACATGACCGTCAACAAGATCGATATTTTGATTTCGAAGTCTGAGTATCGACCGCACCTGCGGTTGCCGAAAACGCCCCACTACCAAGTGGGGCGTTTTCGTCGTTAAAGGCATTATATGCAGCAACTCCGCTGCATTAAAGTTTCAATCCGCATTAAACCCAATTGTGAATGCAGACAGAAAGTCTCTGCAGAATGAGGCCTGTTCTGTAACAGCTACCAACATCCATTTGTTAAATCTCTGTGGGCAGAAACACGCAACCAACACAAATCAATAGCAGCACGGAACGCATCGGCACTATCAATCGACAACGCAATCAGTCAGACTTAGCTGCCCTTCGCGCAATACCCGGACAAACCGAGTTCGAACAATGCAGATGACGCACCAACGGCAAGTGGAGCTAGCGCATCAAACCACCCGGCAGCCAATATCAGGATACGATAGAGCTTAGTTCGGCACTTCCATAGTGCTGTATGTCTCTCCGTAAGCCGCAGCGGTCATCTTTTCAATTTCTTCGATTTTTCTGAGAAGATCTGAATTGAGATTGATAGCCTCGACCTTTCCGGTCAGCGCCAGCGAGACTAATTCAACATCCACATAATTGCTCAGAGAGACATACGCTCGATTAGCGGAAAAAAGCGCTGCATACTTTGAATGATAGCTGAAGCTCTGGGCGATAGCGCCGACAACTAAAATTGAGAAGAACAAGGGCTGCGCGGAATTTACGATTGCCCAAACGATTCCTTTTCTAGGTTTCTCGTCTTCCGCTATCTCTCTCTTGGTTAGCAAAGCAAGAGCACCGAGCATAATCAGAATCGCAGTCAGCCGAAGGTGCCAATTCAACGCTTGCTTCATATCTCTAGAATAGTCTGCAACCTGATCTCTGATCCTCTCACGAACCAATACAACTTGGCTGGCGAGCTGAGGATAATGCTTGGAAAACTTCGTGAAATCGAGTGTTACCCTGCTGTTCCCGCACTTCTTAAAGATTACAGGATCATCCACCTTAAAAGCATAGGGTGCGCAACTCTCATTCGCTTCAACAACGACGGCTGGTATCGTCTGGTACAGCAGAAAAACTCCGTAGATGATAAGCATGCTAGCCGCAATTAACGCAACAGCTCTCGGAGAAATCATCTCTCACCTACCTCCAATCGCTTAAACTCAGTTGTCCGGCACGACAAAGTCCCCGACGGACGAAGGATCATCTATGAATTTGTTTCGAGTACCTTGAATTCGTTCAATCTCTTCGTTTCGCCATTTCTCATGTTCAGAGGGTGGGTACTGTAATGCCCACTCGATTAATGTCTGCACATCACCTTTTGGGATAAGAAAGTACTCAGAGGACATGTAAAGAATGGACCTCGCCAACGCCCCCTTGCTTTTGTCAACCGGCTCGACCACTGCAGCGCTGCCAGTCGATCTCTCATAATCTTCACATAGTTGCTCGAAGCGACGCGCATTAAGGGAGTCAGGGATCACACCAAATGGTAACTTTCCTCGCGACGAATTGATTCTTCTATTTGCGGGCCAAAGATTGTGAAGGTCTGCTTCTGCCCAAAAATAGTCGGCCACGTCGCATGAGTTTCTGTCCGCGCAGCCGAAGTTGTCCGCAATCCAATCGGCAGGAAACGCATGCTCAATGGACGACTCCGGTCCACCACCTGTGAGAACCGTCCCACAGTAAATTCCTTCGTGGCCGTTTGGGTATAACTCAATCCAAAAATACTCTTCTCTCGCCTGATCGTAGTTCTTTATTTGCATCTGCCGCGCAGATACAGGATCGAGCGAAATAAGCATCTGCACCAATAATAGTGCGACCACTAGTACTCGAGAGCACATAATAATTCCCCCATTTCTTGCAGAATGTGCGCCTAACAATAACACACGCAAAGGGAGAATTTTAACAGAATTGATTAACCCTAGATTAAATTCCTGTATTCCTAATGCAAGTCTAGGGTATTGCGATACCTAGCCCAGACAGCGTCTCGATATCCATTCGACCAGTCTGGGGCAATCCATGCGATTTTTGAAATTCGATGATCGCCGCGCGTGTATTAGGGCCTAGCAGGCCATCAATGTCGCCGTTGTAAAATCCACGACGCATTAGAGCAGCTTGGACACGCACAACCATAACTGAAAGATCCGCCGAATTCGGCTTTTGAACTTCCGTACTTGGCGCAGTCTTACCCAAAGGTTGAGTAGGCGCCAAATCCACTGGCTTACTAGGTCTAGTACTTGGAGTACTCGGTGAAGGATAGGATGGAGTAGTTGGCAAGCTAGATGGAGGTGTATATTTTTTCGGTGCACTATACCCTCCACCAGAAGAAGAACGGTGGCTACCGTGACTTCCATGCGATGAGTGGCTCCGATGCCCCGCATATAGGTCTTCTGAATTACTATTCAGCTTGTTGGGCAACAAGACGGGTGCATTTGCGGCATCGATGCCTTCATCGGGCATTAAACTGTGTCCCGAAACGCTACTATTGGGCAAAGCAGCACTTGCTATGCCAACTAATGTCGCGGGCCAATTGAAGTAGCGCGACCACCGAATATTCTTCCAATTATCCATCACTACCCCGCATGTTATTTACCACTTGAGCTTCTAGTTCCGAGAAAGGGCGCACAGCCCTGCTCACCCAGGCATCGTTAATCGTTCCAAAAAAACCGCAGCAATGTTGTGTAGCATGGCAATCACAACACTCTGGCAGGAACTTGTTCTTCCAGTCTGAGATGCTGTTTCGACTGAAACTGCGCAAGTCTGGTGTGATCGTACACAACGGAAAATTAAAGAGTGACGTAGATATCCCCCGATTTGACAGATGGAAAACCGCATCTTCCAAGCTTGCCATACAATCAGCAGGATCCACCCAAATTTCAGCGTAGTTGGCTCGGGCAAACCCCATCGGTTCCAGCCCCATGAAAGCAACATGATCGACAAAACTTAGGTTTCTTGCGATGAAATGTGAGAGAGCGCTTAACCTCGGTAGAGTACTCTTTTGAACTACTACTCGAAGCTCAATAGATGCGTTAATCGCGGCTAAATTATACAATCCCTCAATCGTTTCGTCCCATGCGCCAACAGATTGCACGACATAGTCATGAGTATCGAAGCTATCTGAGTAGAGCGGAATACCCCACGTTGTTTTAGGATGATTTACGGCACCGACAGCGCTCGCAAACGTTGGATCAGAAAACTTGCGGCCATTTGAAAGTATGTGCAGTCCGGTATTAGGAAGGTAATTCTTCATCTGATGAAGAATTACCATTAACTCATTTTCCAATAGAGTTGGCTCACCTCCACTAAGTCCTATTTCTCGACTGTCTTTGTCGATTAGTGGAATAGTTTTTAAGATCTCGTCCACATACCATTGGTCGCTCACTTCCCTAGGTGGCTGAGAACACATAATGCAGAAGCTGTTGCAACGCTCTGTCGCCATTAAAGTGTTGCTTCTCGATCCCCTTCGATACAGGACTGAAATACGTGCGCTATCATGCCGAACTCGAATAACATTTCCCGGCTCAATTACTTTATGCGTTCGCATGTTGTGAACGGATGGCCCTGTAAAAGCGGCAAGATCCAATTTGTTTGGAGAGACTATCCCCAAGTAACCCTGCTCAATAACATTGGGCAAAGCAGTATCAGACCAAATCAAAACATTGCTCCGAGGGTACTGACCTTTCTCGGCTTCGTCTAAAGTAAGAACTTTGGCTATCGCCGTTTGATCAAAGCCGACGACCTCCGCTTGGGTATGTAGTGGTAACATCTTCAGCTCATGTAACCGACTTTGCGAATTTCAGACATAGGCCGTTTCCCAATCCATGATAGAAAAACCCTTAAAACTTCCGCATTCTTTTCAGCAAGATATTGGAAAAGAAGCTCAAAGTATCCTGTATGGAGAGCGCAGAATCCGCTGGTAGAGCGGTCGCCCTGAGGTGAGCCTTGTGTCGCCATGTGGTAGACAGGATCAGCGCCGCAATAGGGAGCGAAGGCGCAATCCCGACAACCTTCTAACTCATCAACGCTCCCATTCTCACGAATAATTTGAATTGCTGAAGAGTCATACAGTTTCTCCAGTCGGTCGTTCACATTTCCCATTCTAAAAGCAGAACATCCCGTTTCCGCGAGCATCCTGCCTTCGTCTGAAACAAAAACCCCACCATCGTAGTTATAAACTAGAACATTTTGACCTGCGGCACACGGTGACTGAAGATCAACATATCCGGTAGCGAATGGGGTCATTATCCTTGTTAGAAGCAACGTCGCATACGACTCCGACAGCGTTGTCCCCTTAAGGTTCAATTCAATCAAGTATTCAAGAGCTTCAGCATAGAACGCCAAGAATTCTGGCACAGAATACCCCAGCTTTCCTTCAGACTTGACCGCAAATCCGTAAGGACTAAGAGGGCGCAAAGCAATTTCGGTAAAGCCAAGCTCAACATATGTATCAACAATCTGTTTTGCCGAACCAAGAGAGCGCCGCGACACCGTTGTCAATGCAGATACACTGTCCGGGCCACAGACCTCTCGTGCCCGTTGAATACCCGCAACAGTCTTTTTAAAGCTGTCCCGCTTGGAGTTTATTCTGCAAGCGTTGTGGAGCTCTTCAGGACCATCCAGCGATGAGGACAAGTTGATCTCATGATCTCTGCAAAATTCGAGCATGTCAGTGGTTAAGAGGTGTAGCGTTGTCGTCATTACGAAACGCACATCTCGATCTTCGGCCTCAGCCCTTTTCTCTGCGGCAACAACGACGTGTTTCAACAGATCAAATGCCAAGGCTGCTTCACCGCCTTGAAACTCGATAGTGAATGAAGCTTCCGAAGACTCGAACACACGGTCCAGCGCAGCATCGGCGGTCTTGTAGGACATATCAAAGCCTACTTCATCAAGTTTCCTCGGTGAAATTTGACAGTACTGGCAACGATGATCACATCGGATTGTGAGAACAAAAATATGAAGCTTAACTCCCTCATTCACGAAATTTTTCCTTGTGAACATCTGGGAATTAATTGCACGAAACGCGGGATTTCTTCCTTTATTGACAGCGAAATGCCTGCTTCGAAGGTCTCGGAAAACGGTTGATGTAGTGCTCATTTCTCCCGAAGAGAATGAGGAGTAATCTTCTTGAGACAACAATAGATACTCACCAGTTTCCCCCGTCAGAAGAACTGTCGATTCATCCCAAGCACATGTACGAGCTTTATGAGGAAGAACCTCATACTCGTTGTTAGCAGCTGAAAACTGCTCTTGAGTAGCAAACTTGTAATTCTTTAGCTGAGCCATATAGCAAACTCGAATGTTTTCGAAACGTCAGGATTCTATTGGCTTCCACTTCCATGGAAACTCAAACGAAGTTTTCCATATGCCGCGCAGGTGGTCTCTCGCCCACTGCTCTTCGACATCGAAATCGGCTGAGCCAAGAGGTGTGCCAAAAGCCATTCCACTTTTCACAAGCTCGTTTGAAAGAGAAAATCCATCAACAAAGCATCGACCAACTAGGCGGTTAGTTCCTTGCTGAGGTGCAGCTTCACAGAGGACACTTGCGCCCGAGGTAAAACCAATCAAAGCATTACGCGCTAGTTCTCCGCACAGAAGCTCTGCCCCCTTGTATTGGCAAGTTTGGCTCAACTCAGGCGCATCAATTCCGTATAAATCGACCAACGATCCCGAGATAAGGATCGTATCTCCATCGATAACATCTTCGGCAGAGAGATACGCCATTAGACTTGATGACGGCACTTCGGTCGACACGTCCCTAGCTGCTGGCGAAGAGGACGCGCTGGTTTGGTTTACGTCATTCGAAGCAGAATTAAGTACAGATGACCAAGTTGTAGAAATCTTATTCGACAGGTCGTCAACCGTCTGGCATCCAGCAAGCAAAATAGTAGACAGTGATGCAGCTCTGATTGCATGTGTTTTGAACGGCATGGGTTGGCTCCCTATCTCCTTGCTTTACCGTAGACTCTATGATGAAATAAATCAATCAGCGCTAATATATATGGTGCGCAAATTCCCGTTTAACGCGCGGTGGTCGAATTGCGGTTTTTGTCAGTGATTGCCCTTGCCATATCGACGGCACTTGTGAGTCCGGCCATTCTCTCAAAGCCGGTCAACGCAGACATGTTCGCTACGACTCAGTCTGGCAGCACAAGAAACCACCAGAGTTCTCCGAGTACTTCTATTCTTCCATTCAGCCCCGCCATCACCGATCAAATAGATGATGGCGCACCTGCAAGTATTGTGCTTCTGGTGAAGTCACAGTTGCTGAAACTTGGATATGAACCCGGTTCGTTGGATGGAGAAATCACCGGGAGATTTCGTATGGCAGTGTTTCAGTTTCAGCGGAACCGGCAGTTAAATGCCACCGGCACTATCGACCTTCAAACAACCCGCGAGCTTGGAATAGCAATCGAATGAAACGTATTCTCTTGGTGCTCAACATCTTAGCTGTTTTGACTGTGTTGTCGATTGGAGTGCAGAGATTCATTTCACCTATAGTCGCCGAGGCAATTTGGTCAAACGATTACAAGTCCTTGATGTTTAAGTGTGATCACGTGATGCGAGAGCATTTCATCGCAAAACAGGGTGTCGTTCTGTCGCCAGACGAAAAGAGCATTCGGGACTTACAAGCCGCTGAAATCGCACTAACCAGCTGCCATGACTACGATAAGACACGGAAAAGGCTGATCGATTGGGGCCTTACGGAAAACGACATTGCTCAAATAGGGCTTGAAGCCATCGAAACCAAAGCCCTGGACATAAGAAAGTTCGTTGAGATTCATGAAATTCGTTACTAGAGCGTTGAGCATTTGCAGTGCCATTGTCTTACCATTTACCACAAGTGCAAAGGCGGATTCGTTCACCGAAATTCTGCGGAATGCGATATTGGATAATGGGTTCCTTCCCGCTCATCAATTGAACATTCCGGTGGACGCTGCGCAGGCTGCAGTCGGAAAGCAATTATTCGAATCCACAGACCTCAGCTTGAATGGCAAGATGGCGTGCCGGACCTGTCACCTCGATGAGTTTGGCTCCGCTGACGGACTACCCAACGCTGTAGGCGTTTTTGGTGAAGGTGAAGGCCCGGAGCGCGCAAGCTCAGAAGGGAAAATTGTCCCCAGGAACACCTTACCATTGTGGGGTAGGGGCGCGAGAGGGTTTGACGTTTTCTTTTGGGACGGCAAGGTCGATTTTTCTCAGGACAATCAGATAAGCCAATTTGGCTCAGAGGTTCCTTCGGAGGATCCGCTGGTGATTGCGGCACATCTTCCCCCAGTCGAAATCCGAGAAATGATCGTTGAGGATCAGCACATAGAGTTACTAAAGACTGAGAGTGTAGCTGACGCTAATAACCTTTATGCAAAGGTTATCGAGAATTTGAATGCTAAAGAACCTAATATCATGTCGAACTTGGCGAAAGCTAACGAAGTTCAGATCAAAGATTTAGATTTTTTCAATGTAGCGTTCGCCTTGGCATCGTTTATTCGATCCGAGTTTGAGCTGAAGAACACTCCCTTGCATGAATTTGTTTTTGGTCAACTCGAACTCACTGACGAGGAAGTAGCAGGTGGGCTATTGTTTTACGGCAAGGGCAAGTGCGCAAACTGTCATAATGGCCCACACTTCTCAGACCTTCAATTTCATGCAATCCCATTTCCACAAACTGGGTTTGGAAAGAACGGATTCGGCATAGATTACGGTCGCTTCAACGTCACATTCGATCCAAGTGATCTCTATAGATTCCGAACACCGCCCCTTTGGAACGTTGAGCTAACCGCACCTTACGGGCACTCAGGATCAATGCGCACTATTGAAGATGCAATTGAGGCTCACTACGACCCTCTTAAGTTCGTTGATACTCAGAAAATGACCTCACTTGAACGCCGAGAGCACTTCAAACGGCTCGCTGCAGTAGCTGACGAGTTCAGATATATCGGTGCGCTAGAAAGTGATGAAGTCGAAAAAGTATCTGCGTTTCTGAAACTACTGACGTTTCAATAGCAAGTCACCTCGTGTCCAACCCGCATTCTGGGCTGTCATATCGGTCAGCCCAACTAGAGACGTTTTCGAGCGCTTGATGGCATTTCGACATCAGGTTGAGACACCCTCTAACGTGTCCTCTCTTTTCAGACCAACCCCACAGTTAACCCCACACATTAGGCCCAGAGACTGACCGAGTTAACCACCCGGTCGTCGCATTTTTGGTCTCGATTTCATTTAAAATATCGTTCAACAACAGCAACTTAACATGAT
>NZ_JBLXDN010000059.1:0-12690 GCF_048264025.1 Nitrincola sp. | reverse complement strand
CAGATGCCGGTTTGCTTTCTCGTCAGATAAGCATGGCACATTGTTAGGGGGGCGGGTCCATCTTATTTCCTACAAGAGTGGGGTGATCTGCTGCAGGAGGGGCTGGGGGCCGATGACGCCGTGTACGGCTAGCTCTCGGCGCTCATTACCCTGCTGATCGAAAAACACCAGTGCGGGTGGACCGAACACCTGAAAACGCTGATTCAGTGCACGTGAATCACCGTCATTGCGGGTCACGTCGATCTTGATTTTGACAAACTCAGACAAACCGGCCTGAACTTCGATATCAGCAAAGGTGACGAACTCCATTTCCGCACAGGTCACACACCAATCAGCATAAAAATCCAGCATCACGGGCTGCTGAGCGGCTTTAGCATCAGCCAGCAACGGCTCTAGTGCGGCTAAAGACGTGACTGTTTGATCAAATCGCATCGACGATCCTTGAGCCGCACCTACAGGACCAGCCGCTAAGCCCATGCCCTGCAAGGGGTACACCAGGCTTCGCCCACCCGCAAACAAGCCGAGTAACAAGGCCACACCGTAGACTAACAGCACCAGCCCTACGCCTTTCCACAAACGCTGCCAGCCACTGACGGTATCGGCTAACTTATCCAGCGCACTCAAGTACACCGCTGATATAATCAAAATGATCGCCGTCAAAGCCATAGTGATCTGCACAGAGACAATTCGGTCAAGCATCCACACCGCCAGCAATAGCAACAGGACACCAAATCCAGCCTTGATCGCCTTCATCCAACTGCCGGCTCTCGGCATGAACTTCCCTGCCGAAGTGCCAATCAGTAGCAAAGGCACCCCCATCCCCATCGACATAGCAAAAAGAGCTGACCCACCCAACAACGGGTCACCTGTCTGGCCAATATAGATCAGCGCACCGGCCAAGGGTGCTGCCATGCAAGGCCCGACGATCAGGGCAGAAAGAAAGCCCATCACCGCGACGCCCGTTATCTGGCCGCCTTTCTGGCTTCGACTCATCTGATTCAAACGGTTTTGCAAGCCACTAGGGAGCTGCAGCTCATAAAAGCCAAACATGGATAGCGCCAGCAATACGAACACAGCCGTAAACACTGAAATGATCCAGGGGTTCTGAAAACTGGCCTGAATATTGGCACCAAACAGCCCTGCCAGCACACCCGCTACAGTATAGGTAACGGCCATAGCCAACACATACACACTAGATAACCCCAACGCCCGACGCGTTGAAACCCGTTCCTGTTGACCGGCAATAATACTGGAAAGAATTGGAATCATCGGGAATACACAGGGTGTCAGCGACAACGCCAGCCCGGCAACAAAAAAAGCGGCCAGGATCAATGGCAAACTACGTCCAGTTAATAATTGGGTGAAGCGATCATGTTCTGAAACAGGAAGAGTAGAAGCTTCCGCAACTCCCCCCTGTTCCGGCGGCATACCCTCCGGCCAACTCAGACCCGCGACCAGCGGTAAAGCCGACAAGGGAACCGACTCAGTGACCGGCGGATAGCAGATCCCACCATCCCAACAACCCTGGTAAGTCACCTCCAGCATAGCATTCTTAATGGTTTCATCATCCGCGCCTATCAATAACGCAGCGGCGGCCTGATCATTCCAAACATCTACTGAACCAAACAGTGGATCATCCTTAGCAGCACCAGCCTGGCGCCAGCTATCCACTAGCTGCACACCCTCAGGCACCGAAAACTTCAAATGGTCACGGTAGAGATAATAATCTTCATGCACACTCCAATTCAGCTCAATCACACCCGGAGCAACCACCCGAGCATCAAGCTGAAACACCTCTTCCACCGGCAGAGGACCGTTGGAGGTGTTTGAGCGATTAAAAATTGAGAATAACCTATTTGCAGGAGCCGGCTCTGCCGTAGGAGCTCGCTCCGCGAGCGAATTATCGTCCGGGGACCGGGCTCCTACATTTCCCCCCGTAGATTCGCCCAGAGACTGGGCTCCTACAAGGCTTGATAGGCTTAACAAAATGATCGTGAGGAGTATCAATATCGGTTTAAACACAATGTATCCTTCAACCCGGGTGCGCTTCAGTCTGCAAAATCTGACCATTAAGTGGCCCTATCGTTCCAATAGTCGATATTATACCTCTTTCCCCTTATATGCCGTGCAGGGATATGTAAAAATACCCTTACGAATCTATCTGCTTTCAGGAAACAATAGAGATGACCGATACACGCTTAGAAGACCTCAGTATTGAATCCATCACACCGATCGTCACTCCGCGCGAACTTAAAGCCAAACTGCCCTTGAGTGAGAATGCCGTTGCCACAGTTATTCGTGAGCGTCAGGTGGTTAAAGACATTCTGGATCGTAAAGACAAGCGCTTAATGGTTGTGATTGGCCCCTGCTCTATCCATGATCCAGAAGCCGCACTGGAGTATGGTCGTCGCCTGAAAGTATTGGCGGAAGAAGTTAAAGATTCGTTGTATCTGGTCATGCGCGTGTATTTTGAAAAACCTCGTACCACCGTGGGTTGGAAAGGTCTGATCAACGATCCGAAAATGAATGACTCTTTCGAAATCGAAGAAGGTCTGCGCATTGGGCGCAAGCTGCTAATTGACCTGTCCGATATGGGCTTACCGCTGGCCACCGAAGCACTTGATCCCATTTCGCCCCAGTATATGCAGGACCTGATCAGTTGGTCTGCTATCGGAGCGCGCACCACAGAATCCCAGACACACCGTGAAATGTCATCCGGTTTATCCTGCGCCGTAGGCTTTAAAAACGGCACTGACGGCGGCCTGACCGTGGCCATTAACGCCATGGAATCTGTGTGCCACTCGCACAATTTCCTGGGTATTGATGAAGATGGCAAGGTATCAATCGTCAAAACACGCGGCAACGCATACGGCCATGTCGTACTGCGTGGTGGTAACGGAAAACCCAACTACGATTCAGTCAGCGTGCGTCTCTGCGAACAGGCTCTGGAAAAAGCCAAGCTCAACAACAACATCATGATTGATTGCAGCCATGCCAACTCCAATAAAGACCCAGCGCTACAGCCACTGGTCGCTGAAAATGCCGCCAATCAGATTCTGGAAGGCAACCAGTCCATTATTGGTCTGATGGTTGAATCCAACCTCGAATGGGGCAACCAGTCCATTCCAGCCAATCTCTGTGACCTGAAATACGGCGTATCAGTGACCGATGCGTGTATTGACTGGAAAACCACAGAAGAATGCTTGCGTGGGATTCATGAAAAGCTGAAGGACGTCTTGCCGAAACGGTGATAATCGCGGGGAGAGGTTATCCGGGAATGTGGGAGAATCGCCCGCGGAGCGGGCTCCTACAGATGCCTCTACATTGGTGTGTTCATATATTGTAGGAGCTCACTCTGTGAGCGAAATACGAGCCCGCCCGCAGAGCGGGCTCCTACAATGGGCTATTTGATTCGCTCGGAGACCGAGCTCCCACATAATCGCCCGCGGAGCGGGCTCCCACAATCCCACAATCCTACAAAGAGTGTGGGATCGCCCGCGGAGCGGGCTCCTACAAGGCCCCCTGGTTCCTACTGGTCGATGTTGATGTGTCCGCTGTCGACCAGATGATTGATGATGGCTTCATCGGTTGTCATGGTACTGGTGTCGATTCCCAGGTCTGCAAAGGAAACGCCGTCCAGCATGATTGACTGGGTTGCGCTGGAGCCGTCGCCCATGGGGGTCAGCTCAATCAGTGTGCCTTGAACAGATTCGGTCACACTGATGTAATCAGTGAGATTTCCACCCTCTTCACCCTGAAGCAGATCGGCGATATCTACCACATCACCTTCGCTCGCATTAAAGTCCATGACTACATCATCACCGCCCTGTGTACTCAACGACCACTTGAAGGTATCAGCGCCAGCCCCACCTATCAGGACATCGTCACCATCGGTGGCGAAAAGATAATCATCGCCACTGCTACCGACAATGTCACCGTCCGTATTGGTGTAGCTGTAACCCATTGGTTTGATGGCAAAGGATGAGTCCTGTGATCCATCAATAGCCAGGTAGCTAAACGGGTCTGCTGATTCAAACACCAGGGTGCCATCCTCCTGCAGTTCGATATCAGCTGGATCACCGATACGATTTCCCGCTGCATCGAACAGCGAGAAGGTCGCAGAATCACCCAGCTCGCCCTGTACTTCAAAGCGAATACTGTTCAAAGCCTCCTTGAACTGCAGTAGTAACGCTTCAGGCTGTTCGATCATGGCAGGGTCATCATTACCCTTGTGGTCAACCGCCAGGAATCCTTCTGTGCTCAGGGTCACAGTATGCGGCCCTTTGGTCATCGCATCATTATCCAAACGACCACCCTGACCCTGATTGGCATAGGTGCCGGAGTTACCCTGCCCCTGTCCATTACCACTGTTATGAGCGGAGACATCCAGGATAATATCAGACGGCGGGTTGTTATCCGTCCAGTCAGAAGGCACGCTATCCGGAACTGGGGTATCTGTCTGCGTATCGATCTGTACTATGACCGGATCGCTGGCATTACCCGCCTCATCAGTCACCTGATATTGGAACTCAGCTGAAGGCACTTCTTTAAAGCTGACACTCTGCAGAAAATAATCACTACTGTCAGAGGTGTTCGCGTTGCCACCTTCACCGTATTCGGTCGCGCTAAATCTCAGCTGATCAAACACCACGCCACTGAGTGTAAAGGCTCCGCTACCACTGCCAGTTCCCTTGGAGGTATCAAAACCAGACGAAGGCGTAAAGTCGATAGTCTCTCCACTGAGTAACGAGGTGGCACTACTACCGGTAAAGGTCCAGCTACCAACCGAAGTACCATTCAGGAACGCTTCAACACGGCCGACTTCTTTCTCATTAAAGATCAGTCGACTAACGGCAATCTCAGCCTCACCAACCGGATTGGTAAAATCGAGGATAATCGTTTCTGAGCTGCCATCACGATAGCCCAACTGATTGGGCACCTCGCCCTGTCCAAAGCTACTGCCATCAACCCCCACCCCTTCAGAGGTGAATCGCAATGTTGAGGCATCACTCTGGCCATCCATGGTATAGCCATGAATGCTGACACCATGAGCCTGCCAGTCTGAAACTGAGTTGCCACTCAGGGTCAGAACGGGTTGATCAGACATAGCCGACTGCACTTCACCCGCGGTGGCGACCCAATAAAGATCGGCATCAACGGTGAAGGTATGGTTAGCCAGGTCACTTGCATCGAAGGGTACATAACCGCTCCCCGTATTCAGATACAGGGTTCCATAGGTAGGAAGATCGGTAATCTGAAATACCAGATCAGACTCCAGTGTCTCCTGATCCTGCCCACCCAGTGAAGCATCCAACTCCAGCATCGATGGCACAGCCTGACCTGCTTCATCGAGATCAACGCCGCCACCAACACTGAATTGTTTCGCAAATACAGCATCGTCTGGCAGTCCGGCAGGCAGGCTACCGAAAACAACATTAGCCTGGGTTAAAACCGGATCAGCAACGGGCGGCGTATTCTCTACCAGCCCAACGGATACAGTGCGCTCAACCGTATCACCATCACCATCAAAAACCTTGTAATTGAAGGTTTCCTGGGCGTTTTCAGCCAGATCGCCCGGAGGATTGTAAATCAGCTCGCCAGCGGCATTAATTGCAAGGCTACCGCCCAGACTGCCCACCTCAAACTGAACCGCATCCTGCAGACTGCCATTCAGATAGCCGTCAGGACCGGCATCAATACCCAGCGAAGCAATCGCATCAGCCGCCAGCACATAATCACTGACGCCAACAGCAACGGGGGTCTCGTAGGTGAAGTTTTCAGCCGATGGGCCCGCATCCTGGAAGTACATCACCGGGCCGATATCGATGGTGGCATCGTCTATGTCATTATCGGAGTCAGATACAGTTTTGGTCAGGTCGATAGCGCCAGCCGCTATATTCACCACATCAGAATCACCCACCACGCCCGCGAGCGGATGCTCAACCGCACGCAGCTGATCCAGTGTCACCACACCCGTTTCACTGTTGACTGTTACCGTGAACACAGGGGTTTCGAAACCACCAATCATCACATAACCCTGCACATCGTTACCCACCATGCGCAACAGCACTGTCTCACCTGTCAGCGTATCGACCAGGCCGGAATCACTGCCATCCCCTTGCGTAACGCCCAGGGTGTAAGCTGATGGCGTACCCTGCTCGTCAGCCCCAAACTCAGCAACGAAGTGAGTAGAGAAATCAAAGTTGGCCACCTGATCCAGATCGCTTTCACTGACGGTCAGATTGGCATCGCTCCAGGCCACATTGATATTGACATCATTGAAGTCATAATCGCTGCTGTTGCCGTAGATATCTTCCCAGTTCAGATCACCCTCGGTGAGGTTATTCTCAACATGTGAGGTACCATTCGGATGCAGATCTCCATCACTAAAGAGTGCCGGCATGTTACTGTTTTGCCCGAGCAGCGGCTCCAATGGATCGCCATTTTCATCAGCTGTCCAGGCCTGCCAGACGGTATCACCATTACCATTAACGAAGGACTGGAACACCACTGGAGTATCATTAGTCAGATCCCCATTATGGTTAGCGCCATTAGGAATGATGAAATAACCTATCTCGCCCGGTGCATAACCGGTAATAATGCGGATATCGTTAACATCCAGCTTGACGTTACTCCAGAGCACCGCGCCCACTGTAGGCTCACCATTCTCACCGACGACATAGTAGCCAAAGCTATTATTGTAGCCAGTGCCGGTATCACTACCCAGATTGGTAATGGTGACTTCGTGGCCAGATGGATCGGTACCGCTGACTTCCGGTAAATCATCGTAAACTTTCACAGACACGCTGGCAGTAGCCGACTCCGTGCCATCACTATCAATAGCCTTAACTTCAACACCGGTAATATCCAGCTCATCCACACCCACATTATGTGGCAGACTAGCCAGTTGCTTAACGGCCACTGTGACGTTACCCGTTTCACCGGCCAGAACTTCGCTACCGGTCAGGCTCAGTTGAATCACCGGACTGCCATTCAGAGAACCCACCAGGTCCCCATCAGGATTCACGTCCCAGGTAAGGACACCATCCAAACCAGCAATGCTAATGCCATCGGTGGCACCAAACACAAAGCCAGCAATATTGTCACTACCGGCGGTAAAGGTCAGGGTATTACTGTCATTGCTGTCCGGATTGTCACGCAGATCAACATCGCTGGTCACCAGATTTACACTGCTGCCAACTCCATCTTCACCGCCTGGTGTCGGGCCATCACCATCGACGATGGTGATAGTATGGGTTGCATCCGCTTCATCAAGATCGCCATCGATTTTGATCAACTGGAAGCTCAACGCCGGATTATCGTTTCCGCTGTGATCCAGATTGGTAGCCGCAACAAAGCTCCAGGTGCCATTGGCATTAAAGGTCAGAATACCCACACCAGTATCAATCGGCTCACCGGTAACCAATGGCACAGGAGTCGCACCATTGATAGATACCTGGCGCTCCGCACCCTGCTCATCAGCCCCTGGATCAGTGCTCCAGGTACCCGTCACTTCAGCACCACCTTCAATGGCTTCAGTTTCACCGCCTAACTGAGCCGTGGGTTCATCATCATTAAAGGTAATAAATTCACCGAGATTAAACGGCTCGGTTGACTGACTGACACTGTCACCATCACGGTCTGTAACCGTGACACTACCAGTTAGAGTCACCAGATTGGCAAGGTTTAACTGATTGACTGGCTCACCATAGAGTAGATGATCAATCGGCAGCAGCTGCGTCAGTACCAGCTCACCTTCTTGTATCTCAAGGGTAAAGACTATTTCAGAGCCCTGCTGGCCATACAGACTACCGGTAATGGATTGCAGGTCATCAGACAGTTCCAGGAAGATCGGCTGACCACCATTGAGAAGGCCAGAGAAAACGCCAACCGGTGGTAACACAATCGGATTGAACTCAGGCGGAAAGTCATTTAAACCCTCACCTGGAGTTTGCATCGGTGGAAACTGATCATTCTCACCAACCACCAGCCCCAGAGCATAGCTCCACTCTGCAGCCCCTGGACCATCAGCACCGTAATCGATACTGGCACTGAACAGATCAGACAGAGCTGCTTTATCTTCGCTGCCGCCCTCACCCAGCGTTTGGGCATCGTAAACCATCAGGTTCAGGCCTTCGGGATCTATATTCAAATCAAGAATTGAAGGGCCATCATCAAAAATAGTCACATCAAAGGTAGCGGATGTGCTCAGACCATTTTCACTGGTTGCCGTAACCGTGACTTCCACGCCCACCGGATCATTTGGATCCGCATCATCAGGATGTTCAACCGCACTCAGCTGTTCAAACGTATAGGTACCGTCAGGATTAACCTGTATCTGCCAGGAACCACCGTAGCTGTCGGGGCCATAAGTCAGAGTATTGTTTCCAGAATCCCACACCGCACCCGGAGCCGAAAGAGCAATCGTTCCGGTCAGCCCACCAAAGTTGACTCCCAAACTCTGAGTAAAACTATCAAATCCACCGGTTTCATTAACCTCGCCACCTTCAGGATTAATAACCGGAGGTACAGGATCTTCGGCAGCCGCAACAATACCCCCATCACCCAGCGGGGCCTCAAAATCGCTTACCAGCTGCTGCTCAAACTGGAAGACAAGCGGATCAACACTTTCAGAAATACGCATCAGGCGAACAAACGAACCACCGCCTCCATCGGGCGCGCCCTCGGCACCAGCGGCAGGTGCTTCCAGATCATCCAACAGATCACCATCACCCTCCAACGCGGCCAGGATGGAATCAACACTGGGATCCGTGATTTCACTTTCAACAGGTTCAGGGGCAGAGGCTGTGATCTGGTTTTCAGTCAACAGCAAGTTTTGTGGGCCGTTTAGGCTGACAAGTTCACCCTTGTCATAATCTAAAACGACTTGAGATCCATCTGCAGAAATCAGGACTTCGCCTGCGTAGAGAGCATCTCCGGGTGATAACACACGAATCGTGCCATCTTCTGCACGTGCAGAAACGTCACCGGAAACGCTTACGATGATTGCGACTTGGGGGCTCATGGCGGTTACCTCTAATTATAATTACTACTGAAGCTCTTCGGCTTCAATTCATTTTGAGGAATCCTTTCTATACCCTAATTATAGAAACCAGTTTAAAAATAAGTATTGTACTGAAGTACAAAGCCATAAATAACGGGCCTTACAGGCAATGTAAGAACCCGCTAATGCGTTTAAATTTTTACCCTATGATTTTTAAGTGTTTTTTTTTGGCTGAGCAAAACCTACGCCAGATTAGACAACATATCATCCACTATGACCTTGGCTTCGATCACCAACTGGTCCAGGTGGGCTTGATCCACAAAGCTTTCGGCGTAAATTTTATAGATTGACTCAGTGCCACTAGGCCGGGCAGCAAACCAACCATTGGCAGTAATCACCTTCACCCCGCCGATGGCTTCAACATTACCGGAGGCCTTCACCAAAATATCCGTGATTGGCTCACCCACCAAATGCGAAGAACGGATATGCGAAGCCTGCAACCAGCCCAACACCTTTTTCTCAGCCGGTGTAGCTGGTGCATCAATGCGCTTGTAATACGGCAGCCCCAGGGTCTGGGTTAATTCCTGATAATACTGACTGGGTGACTTACCGGTTACGGCAAACAATTCAGCGGCCAACAAGCACAGCAGAATACCATCCTTATCCGTTGACCAGGGTTCACCGGCCATGGTCAGAAAACTGGCCCCGGCACTTTCCTCACCGGCAAAAGCCAGGCGTTTCTGATGCAGCCCTTCCACAAACCATTTGAAGCCCACCGGCACCTCGTACAGGGTTCGGCCATGCTTGGCGACCACTCGATCGAGAATGGAAGAACTGACCAATGTCTTGCCAATAGCGAGATCCGGGCTCCACTGCGGTCGATGCGTCAACAGATAATCAACAGCCACGGCGAGGAAATGATTCGGATTCATCAAACCCGCTATATCCACAATGCCATGCCGATCAGCATCCGGATCGTTAGCCAACGCCAGATCATAACGGTCCTTAAGATCAAGCAGGTTGGCCATGGCATGAGGGCTGGAGCAATCCATACGGATTTGACCATCATGATCCAGCGGCATGAACGCAAAGGTAGGGTCCTGCGAGGTATTCACAATACTTAAATGCAAGTGGAAACGGCTGGCAATCGCCTGCCAGACTTCGAGCGCCGTACCGCCCATCGGATCTACACCAATCCGTAAACCGAAGCGCTCTATCGCTGAAATATTCACCACTTCCGGCAAGTGTGACACATAGAGATCGACGAAATCGAACGGTGTTACCGCCGCATTTGCTTCATCCTGAGTAACTCGCTTGATACCACTCAGCCCTCTCTCCAACAAAGCATTGGCGCGATCCTGAATCTCACGCGTCACACTGGATGCAGCTGGCCCACCGTCCGGTGTGTTGTACTTGATACCACCATCACCTGGCGGGTTATGTGAGGGGGTAATGACAATCCCATCGGCCAAAGCGTCCGGCTGATGTAAATTGTGCTGCAAAATGGCATGCGAGATCAGTGGAGTAGGCGTATACCCTCCGTTCGGGTGTACACGCACATCCACGCCCTGTGCTATCAAAACTTCGATAGCACTGCCATACGCTGGTACAGACAACGCATGTGTATCAATACCCAAAAACAAAGGACCGAAGATCCCTGCTGCAGTGCGGTATTCAACAATAGCTTGTGTAATAGCCCAGATATGCGCCTGATTGAATGACCCATTGGTCGATGCACCACGATGACCAGATGTCCCAAATGAAACCCGCTGCGCCGCCACACTCGGGTCAGGTGCTTTCTGGAAATAGGCAGAAATCAGCGAAGGTATTGATAGTGCTTGCATAGAACATTCCTTTTTCAATAGTCACTACACGCGCCCCCATGGCTCTGCGGCCTGTAAAAACGCGAAGCTTATAATTTCGACAAACTCATTCTAGACTACAAAAATGAATGCTCCGTGTCTCTAAGGAGCGCTAGAAAAAATAATTTATTTTGCGATGCACATAACACAATTTAGCTGGATAAAAACCGGATGCTCTGTAGGGTACTCGCACATCCTATGCTATATTTGCATTAAAAATGAGTATTACCAATGACATCCTCCATTCCTAATCCTGAACGCCATGGCAAAATTCGAGCACTGTTTGACGAATACATTGAACTCTACGCCTCACGCGATGACCGGCTGACAACACTCTTCAGCGAAAACTTCAGTGGTTACACAGGTGGCGGAAAAGTTCTGATCACAGATCGCGATGAGTGGATTAGGATCACCCGTCAGGATTTTTCCGAAGTGCCAGGGCGCTTACGTATCGAAATGCGGGATATCTCGATACAGGACTTAAGCCAACAGGTCGTGGTTGTAACGGCTTTTTTCAATATTCACCTGCCGATTCCGGAGCATGTCCTCGCACACGAAGTCGCACGATTGGTGCTGATCTTTCGCCTTGAAGGTGAGGCCTGGAAAATTGTCCATAGTGGTATCTCCATTCCCTATCACCTGGTACAGGATGGCGAAGTCTACCCACTCAACAATTTGCAGGAGCGCAACCGGGAACTCGAAGCGTTAGTCAAGGAACGTACCCAAGAGCTTAATGAACGAGAGTCTTTCTATCGACTACTTACAGAAGACACTGTGGATGTAATCTGGCGAGCTGACAGCGACCTTCGCATCACCTACATCAGCCCATCCGATGAGCACTTTCGCGGCTTCAAAGCCGATGAAGTGATAGGGCAACACGTTCTGGAATTGTTCAATGAAGAAGGTGTTGCCATCGTCACCGAAGCCTGGCACAGGCGGCAAGAGGCTGAACGAGAAGGAAAACACCTTGGCTTTGTCAGATTTGATGTGCCTCACCTGTGTAAAGACGGCAGCGTAATTTGGGGAGAAGTCTTCTCAAAAGCAGTGCGGGACGAACAGGGAAAAATTATCGGGTTTCACGGCATCACCCGGGAAATCACCAAGCGCAAACAGCTGCAGGACCAGATTCAACTACTGGCCTTCTATGACACACTGACCCAGCTCCCCAACCGCCGTTTGCTCATCGACCGCCTGAACCAGACGCTGATTGCCAGCAAACGCACCGGACGCCATGGTGCCTTGATGTTTGTCGATCTGGATGATTTTAAACCACTGAATGACCAATACGGACATTTTGTCGGCGACCTGTTGCTGATTGAAGCGGCAAATCGATTAAAAAGCTGTGTGCGCGAGATGGACTCGGTCGCACGTTTTGGCGGTGATGAATTCGTAGTGATGCTTAGCGAACTGGATACAGATTATGAAAAATCCATCGCTCAGGCCCAGATCATTGCAGAAAAGATCCGCCACATACTATCCGGTACTTACGAATTAAATATCGCACGCGAGGGAATGGCTGAAAACACCGTAGAACACCATTGCTCCGCAAGCATTGGCGTGCAGGTATTCAAAAACCACGGCGCCAGCCCCGACGACATCCTCAAATCCGCCGACATCGCCATGTACCAAGCCAAAGCCGCCGGCCGCAACACAGTCCGCTTCCACGCCCCCCTGTAGGAGTTCGCTCCGCGAACGAACAACAACAATCGCCCACAGACCGGGCTCCCACAAAATTACCGAACCACCCGTAGGAAATAAGATGGACCCGCCCCCCTAACAATGTGCCATGCTTAATCTGTAGAGAAAGCAAACCGGCATCTGAGT
>NZ_JBLXDN010000058.1:0-13416 GCF_048264025.1 Nitrincola sp. | reverse complement strand
CTTTGTGTGCTGCTCTTCGCCCTGGTCATGGACAAGACCAACGACATCGGCGCGCAGTACCGCCTGCAGGCGATCGTCGCCCTGCTTGGTTCCGTGCCGGTCTATTCGCTGCTGCGTGTGTATTACAAACACCACGGCTACCTGATCGGTCTCGCTCGCCTGCTCTCGGCCTGGCTGATTCTGCTGGCAGGCCTGGTCGCCATCGCATTCGTCACCAAGACCAGCGAGCTTTACTCGCGGGAAGTGTTCCTGCTGTGGGCGGGCCTTGGCTTCCTGCTGCAAGCAGCCCTGTATCTGCCGCTGCACCACCTGGCCAGACGCTACCAGCGCAGCCTGCAGGCGCAGCGTGTGTCGATCATCGTGGGCACCTGCGACCTGGCTCGCGAGCTGGCCCACAACCTGACCCGCGAACACAACGAAACGGTGATCGGCCTGGTTCACCCGACTGACGAGCCAGCACCGACCGACAGTTTGTTCCCGGTGGTTGGCAACCTCGCCCACTTGCGCGAACTCATCGTCACCCATCGTATTCGCTGCATATATATAGTGCTGCCACTCGCTGCCGCCGAGCAGATCGAAGGCCTCTATATCGACCTGCTGGATGCCAACGTCGATGTGATCTGGATGCCCGCCCTCAATAGCCTGACGCTGCTCAACCACTCGGTTAGCGAGATCGACGGCAAGCCGGCCATCCACCTTAATGAAAGCCCGCTGACCAGCTACCCCACCGCCGCGCTGACCAAGGCCGTGATGGACCGCAGCATCGCCCTGCTCGCCCTGCTATTGCTTAGCCCGTTGCTGCTGGCCACCGTCATCGCCGTCAAACTCTCCTCACCCGGTCCGATCCTGTTCAAGCAGCATCGCCACGGCTGGAACGGCCAGATCATCAAAGTCTGGAAATTCCGCTCCATGCGTCTGCACGATGACCAGCAGGTTAAACAGGCCACCCGTGATGACAACCGTATTACACGGGTCGGCCGCTTTATCCGCCGCACCTCCATCGATGAACTGCCGCAGTTGTTCAACGTGCTGCAGGGCCGCATGTCCCTGGTTGGCCCGCGGCCCCACGCCCTGGCTCACAATGACTACTACACCGGCAAGATCACCGCCTACATGGCCCGCCACCGCATCAAACCCGGCATCACCGGCCTTGCGCAAATCAGCGGCTGCCGCGGCGAAACCGAAACGCTGGACAAAATGGAACGGCGCGTCGAACTGGATCTGCAATACATCAATAACTGGTCGGTGTGGCTGGATCTCAAGATCCTGATCAAGACGCCCTTCACGCTGCTCGGCAAAGACATCTACTAACCCCGCACCAAGGCTCGACGTATAGCTCGGCCGCCTTGCAATGGACCGCACCATGAAAACTCTCTGCGTCTTCGGCACTCGCCCTGAAGCCATTAAAATGGCCCCTCTCGCCTTGGCTCTGGAAGCCGACCCGCGCTTCGATGCCCGTGTTTGCGTGACTGGGCAACACCGAGAAATGCTCGACCAGGTATTGGACCTGTTCGCCATCGAGCCTGATTACGACTTGAACATCATGAAACCGGGACAGGAGCTGACCGACGTAACCAGCAGCATCCTCACCGGCATGCGCGAAGTATTTCGCCAGTTCAAACCGGATATCGTGCTAGTCCATGGCGACACCGCAACGACGCTCGCCACCAGCCTGGCCGCCTACTATCAACAGATACCGGTAGCCCACGTCGAAGCCGGCTTGCGCACGGGCAATCTCTACTCGCCCTGGCCTGAAGAAGGCAATCGCAAGCTGACGGGCGCACTCGCCCATATTCACTTCGCGCCAACCGAGCAGTCCAAGGCCAACCTAGTCCGTGAAGGTGTGGCTGAACAGAGCATTCTGGTTACCGGTAACACCGTCATCGACGCCCTGCTTGAAGTGGCGGACCGGCTGCACCGCAACGCTGAGCTACGTGCCAAAGCGGCCGCCCCCACCGAATTTCTCGACCCAAGCCGCAAGCTGATCCTGGTAACCGGACATCGACGCGAAAGCTTTGGCACGGGTTTCGAGCGCATCTGTGAAGCGCTGATCGACATAGCCCAGCAATACCCAGAGCTCGACATCGTTTACCCGGTACACCTCAACCCCAACGTGCGGGAACCAGTGAAACGTTTGCTCAACGGTATCGGCAATATCCATCTGATCGAGCCGCTGGACTATCTGCCATTCGTGCATCTGATGAGCCGCGCTCACATCATCCTCACCGACTCCGGTGGCATTCAGGAGGAGGCGCCTTCGCTCGGCAAGCCGGTACTCGTTATGCGAGACACCACCGAACGCCCGGAAGCCGTAGCAGCCGGGACCGTCAAGCTGGTGGGGACCGATCGCAATTGCATTGTCCGCGAACTGAATCGCCTGCTGAACGATCCGGAAAGTTACCGGGCCATGAGCATCGCCCATAACCCCTACGGTGACGGCCACGCTTGCCAACGCATCGTCCAGGCGCTGCTGGGTCTCAATTCCGCTGCGGCACTGGACGACGCCATTGCTCGGCAGCAAAGCACACCGCGCAAACCCACCCTTCGCGTTATCTGAACTCCGTACAAGGAAGCACCATGCCTTTCCAGACCATCTCCGTTATCGGTCTCGGCTATATCGGCCTGCCCACCGCCGCAGTGTTCGCCTCACGCAAGAAGCGCGTGATCGGCGTCGACGTCAACCAGAAGGCCGTCGACACCATCAACCGCGGCGAAATCCATATCGTCGAGCCAGACCTCGACATGGTCGTACATGCTGCCGTCACCGAAGGCTACCTGCGCGCCACTACCACCCCGGAGCCCGCCGATGCCTTCCTGATCGCCGTTCCGACGCCCTTCAAGGGCGACCACGAGCCAGACCTCAGCTATATCGAATCGGCGAGCAATGCCATCGCTCCGGTACTGAAGAAGGGTGACCTAGTCATTCTTGAATCCACCTCGCCGGTGTGTGCCACCGAGCAGATGGCCGCCTGGCTGGCCGAAGCACGCCCTGACCTGAGCTTCCCGCAGACTCACGGCGAAGACTCCGACATCCGCATCGCACATTGCCCCGAGCGCGTACTGCCCGGTCACGTACTGCGCGAACTGGTGCAGAACGACCGCGTGATCGGCGGCATGACAGCAAAATGCTCCGCTGCCGCAGTCAACCTGTACAAAATCTTCGTACAGGGCGAGTGCGTAATCACCAACGCCCGCACTGCAGAAATGTGCAAGCTGACCGAGAACAGCTTCCGCGACGTGAATATCGCCTTCGCCAATGAACTGTCGATCATCTGCGGCAAGCTGGATATCAATGTCTGGGAGCTGATCCGCCTGGCCAACCGCCATCCACGGGTAAATATTCTCCAGCCCGGTCCGGGCGTGGGCGGCCACTGCATTGCTGTAGACCCCTGGTTCATCGTCAGCAAGACCCCGGAAGAAGCGCGGCTGATCCGCACTGCCCGCGAAGTGAACGACAGCAAGCCGGAGTGGGTGCTGAACAAGGTCAAGCTGGCGGTGGCCGAGTTTCTGCAAGCCAACCCTGACAAGACCGCCAAGGACGTGACCATCGCCTGCTTTGGTCTGGCCTTCAAGCCGGATATTGATGATCTGCGTGAAAGCCCGGCGCTGGCCATTACCCGTCAGATCGTGGCGACCCATCCCGGCCCGGTGCTTGCTGTTGAGCCGAATATTGAGGAACTGCCGGGCGAGCTGGTTGGCAAGTTCGACCTGTGTAGCATCGAAACGGCGCAGGCCGAGTCAGATGTGATCGTGCTGCTGGTGGATCACAGAACATTCAAGAGCATGAGCAAGACGGCACTCAGCCAGAAAGCCCTGGTGGATACCCGCGGCGTGATCGAGGCGTGCTGAAGCTATGCTAGCCGGCAACCACAAGGTGATATTGCGCAACACGGCCATGCTGTACATGCGCATGCTGTTGGCCATGGTCGTCGGCCTCTACACCTCCCGCGTTGTATTGGAGGTGCTCGGCATCGAGGACTTTGGAACCTACCATGTGGTGGCCGGTTTTGTGGCCCTGCTGGGCTTCATGCAAGGCGCGATGATTACTGCTACCCAGCGTTATTTTGCTTTTGACCTCGGGCAAAACGAAGGCAGTAATCTGCGCATCCTGTTCAATACCAGTCTGCAGATTCACGTACTCATGGCAGTGTGCATCGCGCTGCTGGCCGAAACGGCTGGTTACTGGTTCGTCAGCACCCAACTGACCATCCCACCCGACCGGCTGGATGCCGCGCTCAGGACCTATCACCTGTCGATCGCTGCATTTGCAGTCAGCGTAATGACAGTCCCCCTGACCGCCATGCTCATGGCCAACGAACGCATGGGGCTGTTTGCCCTGATGGGCATGGCCGATGTACTGCTCAAGCTGGTGGCGGTATTGCTATTGCCACACTTGGCCTTTGACAAACTGAGCACTTACGCCGCGCTGTTGTTGAGCGTGGCACTGATCAGCTTCAGCGGCTACCTGCTGATCAACCGCACCATCTTCCCGGCGGTGCGGTTGCAATGGGGTTGGGATGGCGAGCGTTTTCGCAGCATGCTCAGCTTTACCGCTTGGAATACCTGGGGAAACCTGGCAGCAGCACTATCGGAGCATGGCAATAACGTACTGCTCAATATTTTCTTCGGCCCAGCTGTCAACGCAGGACGAAGCATCGCGAGTCAGGCCAACGGAGCGTTAAATCAGTTCGTGTCGAACGCCCAAGCGGCGATCAACCCGCAGATCGTCAAATTCTATGCCGGTGGTAGCAAGAGTGAAATGCACCAACTGGTACTAAGGGCAGCTAGATACAATTTTTATATTCTGTTGATTCTGGCTTTGCCAGTACTTCAGAACACTGAGGCACTACTAAATATTTGGTTGATGGAAGCTCCCCCCTATTCAACGGAATTCCTGAAACTAGCCATCATCACCTCGTTAATCAACTCCATATCAGCCCCACTAATGACCTCAGCTCAGGCGACAGGTCATATTCGTCTGTACCACGGCGTGGTGGGCGGTATTTTGTTGCTGAATGTGCCATTCAGCTACGCATTCCTTTTTATTGGATTCCCTCCAGAGGCTGTTCTTCTGGTAACGCTAGGACTAGCGCTAATTGCACTGTTAGCTCGCCTTCTAATTATTGCGCCCTTGGTCAACCTGCCCATAGGCAAATTTTTATCGGGTGTGGTCGCAAGAGCTGTTCTGGTTTCTGCGGTTGCGGGTACGAGTGCTTATCTGCTGCAGGTAGCAGCCGAAGGATCGCTGCTTATACTAGCGACCAACTTGGCGCAGACAGGTCTGGTGTCCCTGGCCACGGTATGGTTTTTTGGTTTAGATAAAGCTGAAAGGCGGAATCTGACTAATCTCATGAAGTTTCTGAAGGCGCGGTACACCTGATATGGAATCGATGAAGCCCCTTGTACTATCCAAGGTAGTAGAAAATGATCTTTGCATTGGTTGTGGTGCCTGTGTCCAAACCTGTCCAAGCAAAGCATTGAATGTGGACTGGAATAGCTACGGATTTCTGATTGCGACCAGCAACGAAAACCAGTGTGACGAAGGTGGTTCTTGCATCGAGGTTTGCCCGTTCAATCCAGAACCGGGCCCTGGCTATAAAAACGAAGATGGCCTTGCAGCGGATTTTCTGGCTGAGGCGCCAAATTACCACCTCCAAATGGGCCGTTACCACGCTCTCTACGTCGGCTATTCACACAAACATCGAGTGACTTCTTCCTCCGGGGGCGTTGCCACATTCGTTTATGAAAAGCTTTTTGATAAGGGCTTGATAGATCACGTTGTGACCGTTGGAGAATCGAAACCGAGTAATGCCCATTACCAATACAAAATTGTTAGCAACAAAAACGACCTACTCAGCATTTCGAAAACCCGCTATCACCCGGTAACACTTGCAACCGCGCTGCAAGAGATAAAGCAGCTGGAAGGGCGAGTAGCTATCAGTGGCATCGCTTGCTTTATCAAGGCCATCAGACTCGCCCAAGATAAAGACCCTGTCCTTAAGGATAAGATTGCTTTCCTGGTTGGCATCATTTGCGGCGGTGTCAAAAGTAAATTCTTTACCGACTACCTTGCGGGCAGAGCAGGTGCAACTTTGGATGATTTTTCCAATCCGGAGTACCGAGTTAAAGAACCTTCTAGCACAGCCATAGACTACGGATTCAGTTGCACTGACAACCCCAGCAAAACCACCAAGCTAATAAAAATGCGTGAAGTGGGTGATATGTGGGGCTCAGGTCTGTTCAAAGCCAACGCCTGCGACTTTTGCGATGATGTCACAACCGAGCTGGCTGATATCTCTCTTGGCGATGCTTGGCTAAAACCCTACAACCAAGATGGTAGCGGGCACAATGTCATCATTAGCCGCAGTAATATAGCAGACCAGATCCTGCATGACGGGTTGAAAAGTGGCGAACTGGATCTGGAATACCTATCCCAAGAGCAGTTCCTCGCATCTCAGCAGGGCAGCTTCAACCACAGACACGATGGTATGAGTACAAGGCTTGCTCTGGTAAAGGGTGATGGCTATGTGGTTCCGCCCAAGCGAATAGAGAAAATCGATTTACCCATTTACCTTAAGCTGGTTCAACGACTACGCCGACATACCCGATCAAGAAGCTTGGAGGTTTGGGCTGAATATAAAGATCCGGTCGAATTTGACCGTCGTATGAAGGTAGAACTATTAAAGTTGAAACTAGCTACCAGATTATCGCACGCCGTGCGCAAGGCCAAGAAAGTGAGCGGAACGAAACCATGAAAATTGCCATCATGACCCAGCCCTTGGGCAAGAACTATGGCGGTATCATGCAAGCCTGGGCCCTGCAACAAGTACTCAAACGCATGGGGCACGAGGTAGTCACCATCGACCGCCAGCCCGACCAGCCCACGCTGGCCTACATGGCCGCCCGTCTTGGCTACCGCGCCGCGATGAAAGCCATCGGCAGGCGCAAGGCACCAATCAACTTCGAAAAGCACCTGCCAATCATACTACAGCACACACAGGCCTTTATCGCTGAACACATCACCATGTCCGAACCGCTGTACAGCACCCAACAGCTCAGGGCGCACTTTGACCGGGAAAACTACGATGCGGTGATTGTTGGCAGCGACCAGACCTGGCGACCAAAGTATTCACCGAATATCTACAACTTCTTCCTCGATTTTCTGGAAGACAAAGAAATTCTGCGTATAGCCTACGCTTCATCCTTCGGCGTAAACAACTGGGAATACAGCGAAGAACAAACTAAACGCTGTGCAGAGCTTGCTAAGAAGTTTGATTCAATAAGCGTAAGAGAAAAATCCGGAGTTGATCTCTGCCATAAATATCTAGGCGTCGCAGCAACCCACGCACTAGACCCAACGCTATTGCTGAACAAAGACTCATATATAAAACTTCTTGATAAAAAATCGATAAATTCTAATCATTCTGGTGTTTATAGCTACATCTTAGACCGCACCACTGAAAAGAAACATCTTGTAGACCAATACTCCAAGAGCTTAAATGCCAACGCATTTACCGCACAAGCGGACATAGATCTCTATCATTGGTCTGCCAACGACATATCCAAATATGTGATGCCACCACCCAAAGAATGGATCGAAGGATTCGCCAAAGGATCATTGGTAATTACAGATTCATTTCACGGCACGGCTTTCTCTATCATATTTCAAAAACCCTTTCTTGCAGCAGTAAATGCTGCAAGAGGAGCTGACAGGTTCACTTCATTAACGAGATCTCTCGGCTTAGAGCATCATCTTATAAACATCGATACCTCCTTTCAAAACTATGGCAGCGAAGTTGCAATAGACTGGTCAGCAGTTACGATGCAGCTCAACGCTTTTAGGAGGCACTCAATGAATCACCTAAGCCAGTCTCTAGCGAGCAATGAAAGTGGAAGAAAATAAAGTAAGTATCATAGTACCCATTTACAATACTGAAAAATATCTTGAAAAATGCCTAGACAGCATCAAAAATCAAACCCATAGAAATATCGAAATAATTTTAGTCAACGATGGATCCACAGACAGCTCCGAAAATATAATATTAACCTTCATCGCAAGAGAGCCAAGAGCCATTTACATAGCACAACCAAATCAAGGTGTGTCCGTGGCTAGAAATACAGGAATAGCAAGAGCCAGCGGAAGATATGTGCTTTTTTGCGACTCTGACGACTACTACCCCAAAAGAGCAATCGAAACACTTATAACCAGGGCAACTATTGAAGCAGCAGACATTGTCATCGGAAATTATTATAAAAAAAGCAAGCTCAGAAAAAAATTAATTAAGGTAGCTCCGCACAAAAGTCCGAAAGCTTTTCTTGAAAGCTTGGTGACCGGTATCAATCACGGAGGCCCCTGCACCAAGATGTTTAGCAGACAGATACTGCAGGACATCATTTTCAGGCCGGGCATCAAATTTCGGGAAGATTTATTATTTTTAGTGGAAGTCTTACTAAAACAGCCACGACTTTCATATGTGCAAGACCCCATATATGTATATTTAAAGCGCAAAGGCTCCACAGTCAACAGCATAGACCAGCAAGCTTTAAAAAGCTCTGTGCTCGTTTCTATTTTCTTGGAATCAAAGCTTGAGGGTGAAATCCCCTTTAGCTCCTTAGAGAAGATGCGCGCTATCGACGCATACTCTATCATTGTCAATTCTCGAAAAGCCCTATCTAAACACGAAGTTGATTTGCACCTACAAATAGCAAACAAAGCATCTTGGAGCACATCAAAAAAAATAGCCCTACTACTTTCAGAAAGCAGACTTCATTATTTAATTGGCGCTTACAAACAACTCAAAAGAAGATTTGACAACCTTATATCATATTAACCAAGAGTCGTCATACCCCATCAAAAGAACTCAAGGCTCGACCGGACATGTCCTTAATCATGAAGAAAAGCAAGATAAACTCGCTTTTCAAAATATCAGCAATTACGCTAGTTATATTTGAGTCATCCCACTTAATAAGCCTCTATTTCGGCTTAGATAAGGACCAAGCAAGGGTTTTCTTCTCAGCGTCTCTTATTGCTTTTTTCTTTTACAGCCAATACACAGTACTGATACACAAAAGACAGAATGAATCCCTAGCTTTCTACTATCCTCTGCTGGCATTTCTAGCAGTTTTTTTTGTGTCAATGATTTCTTCAACCTTCCTATTCCCGAAGCCCGCTAAAGACTGGGTTCCATCCCTGTATGCTTTTCTACCTATCTTTTCCTTCTATTTTCTTTATTCAATAAAGGCCACAACGGAGGACCTGACCAAATCGCTTGTAATCATTGCAATATTGGTAACTGTTTTGTTGATTGCGGACAGCCTATCCCGGATAGAACTACTGGACAACTACACCAGGCTTTCTATATTTGATAAACATCATAGACGCGTCGTCCTCCTTAAAAACGAAGTTATTTTAGGGATTATTATATTAGCATCTATAATGCTCTCAAAAAAATTAAACCCATTAAAGTTCCTCGTTCTATTTCTCATACTTACCGCATGCCTAGTGGTGCAGGTTAAAACCATGGAGTCTCGATTAGGTCTGGCCGCACTCATTGTTGCCATGATTACAATAGTCTATTTCAATAGATTCCAAAAAAAGTCACTAGTCTTTGTAATGTCCGCTTGCAGCATTGGTCTAGTGCTTGTACCTGGCTGGCTTATAAATAATATCGAAATAATGCAAGGAGCCACCAACCTAAAGGATGGCGGAAATATATCTATTCGAATTGAAACAATTTCATTTCTCATTGATATATTTTACAAAAGTTATGGTTTCGGCGTTGGCATGATGTCTCCCACCGGATCAATAAATAACATCTTGCATTCAAATCCTTTTATAAATTTTTATGACGGCGGGGTGTACGCATCAGTAGCTCAGTTTGGGATATTTGGAGCTTATATATGGTACAAACTCACATTTGGCACCATCAAAAAAATCAACGGAACAGCCATCGCTGCTAACACGAAAAATAGACATGTCGCGATTGCCGTAGTCGGATTTATTTTAGGATTTACAATCACTCCCCTGCCGCTGAATCTCTTTTTACAACCTTGGACTACTTTTATTGGTGGTGTCGTCCTGTATTACCTCTGGACACTTAGCAGGGAAGACAACCCATCGCAAACACCAGCAAATAAACTGTAGCGAAGCACTCACACCTACTATGCGTCAATCCTAACCAAATTTTAAATTAAATCTTAATAAGCTTATTCCGCCCCCGTCGCCCTATACAAATCATGATATCGAGCCCCCAATGAAGATACTATTACTATCAAACATGTACCCATCCAATGCACATGTTTTTTATGGAGTCTTCGTTAGGAATTTCTGCAAAAATATGGAAGAGCAAGGCGCCATAGTTGACAAAGTTGTTATACGTGGCCGCGGAAAAGGATGGCTAACCAAGCTCGCCAAATATATATATTATTACTTTCGCTGCTTTGTAAAAATATCATCAGGGCAATATGATTTAATATACGTCCACAGTGCTTCTCATGCACTTCTTCCTGTAACATTGCTGTGGCCAATCATAACCAAACCAGTAGTGGTGAACATTCACGGCAGTGACGCTGTAAGTAACGGTGCGCTCGACTCTACTCTTTTCAAAATAAATAGACACACCCTCCTTCGCTGTCGCTTGGTTGTTTTCCCATCATTTGCATTTATGGAGAAAGTCTTGCAGACAGTAAACCTTCCATTTCCGTTTGTATCTCCTTCAGGAGGAATAGATAGAAGCCTGTTCCACCCCAAATCCAATACTTATCATATAAAACCCCCAATGAAGATAGGTTACATATCTAGAATTGACGAAGGCAAAGGATGGGACACATTCATTGAAGCACTTTCAATAATAAAAGAATATAATGCAAACCTCGATATCAGAGCAGTGATTGTTGGCGCAGGATCACAGGTTAGTAGCATGCTGGAATTGATTAACGACCTAGGCTTAAAGGATAAAATACAGCACATTAATCAACTACCACAAAATAGGTTACCTGATATATATCGCAGCATTAATGTTTTTGTGTTTCCATCAAAAAGAGAAAGCGAGTCGCTTGGTTTGGTAGGGCTGGAAGCGATGTCTTGCGGCATCCCAATTATCGCATCAAGAATAGGCGGTATCACAGATTACCTCACAGAAGGGCAAAATGGATTTTTTGCTAAACCGGGTGATCCAGATGATCTAGCCCAATCCATAATTAAGTTCTCAGCGCTTGGTATCTCACAACTGGAGTTACTCTCCAAAAATGCCGTTGAAACTGCTAAAAAGTACGATTCGAAAGAAAATGCTGTTAAGCTTTATCGCGAGCTAGAAAAACTGTGTAGAGCCTAAATTCATGAATTATTTAAAGCTTTTGATTTATTACGCTTTCATCTCAAAGCTTCCTCACTCCAGATTTTTTACGATCTTTAACTCTATAAGGGCCTGGTATCTTGAGAGGATCCTTTGCATTTTGCAGCCCAGCCCCATGAACAGGTTTCAAAATAACATTTACATCTCTAATGGTAAAAATGTGAAGATTGGCTCATGTTGCCAAATAAATGAATCCGTGTTTATACAGGCTGCCTTTATAGGCAACCATGTTATGATTGCTCCTCATGTAGCCATCCTAAGCACTTCTCATAGATTTGAGTGTATTAATATCCCTATGGCACTTCAAGGAGCCACAGAAAGTGCTCCTCCCGTTATCGAAGATGACGTCTGGATAGGTAGAAACGCAGTGATTATGCCCGGCATAAGGATTGGGAAAGGGAGCATAGTTGGCGCAGGCGCAGTGGTGACCAAAAATGTCGAGCCATATACCATAGTCGGCGGCACCCCTGCAAAAAAGATAAAAAAAAGAACTAGTTATTGCCAGTGTTTAAATCATCATTAACAAACTAAACATTCGATAAAGATCGATATGTACAGAATTAGGCTATTAGGCTGCCCTATGGATGTGGCGAGCATGCAGAAAACGGTCGCAACGATCCGCGAGGCGGTAATTGCAGGACGTTTTACCCAGCATGTCGTGGTCAATGTGGCCAAGTTGGTGCATATGCGTGACGACGCCCAGCTGCGCAAGTCGGTCGAATCCTGCGACATCATCAATATCGACGGCATGGGGGTAGTGCTCGGCGCGCGCTTCCTCGGCCATGATGTGCGCGAGCGTGTCGCCGGGGTCGATCTGTTTCATGAGCTGCTGGCCATGAGTGCGCGCGAAGGGCTGTCGGTTTACCTGCTGGGCGCCCGGGACGAGGTCGTCACCGCCACGGCGCGCAAGGTCGAAGCGCTCTATCCGGGCCTGCAGATCGCTGGTTATCACCATGGCTACTTCTGGGATGACGAAGCGGCCATGGTCGAAAAGATTCGAGCTTCAGGGGCTCAGCTGCTGTTCGTCGCCATCACCTCGCCGAAGAAGGAGAATTTCATCAACCACTGGCGCGACCAGCTGGGCGTGACCTTCGTGATGGGCGTGGGCGGCACCTTCGATGTGGTCGCCGGCAAGGTCAAGCGCGCGCCGCTATGGATGCAGAAGTACGGGTTGGAATGGCTGTATCGGGTCATCCAGGAGCCGGGGCGGATGTGGAAGCGCTACCTGACCACTAACACGAAATTTGCCTGGCTGCTTCTGGTTGAAAAGTTCAAGCAACTCGCAAAACCAACCGCCGTCCCGCTTGCACAACCAGATATGCAAGCCGCCGACCTGGCCAAACATATGGTTGAAGCTGACCTGGACCAGGCACTTCAAGCGGCCCGGGCATCTGACCCCGTCAAAGACCGCAAGGCTTCTTGAAGTAACCACCCGCGCTCTTCGCCTGATACGGCCCGCTCATTAACCCCCTCCGTTGGATAATCCCCATGATCCGCAAATGCCTATTCCCCGCGGCCGGCTACGGCACGCGTTTTCTGCCGGCGACCAAGGCGATGCCGAAGGAGATGTTGCCGATCGTCAACAAGCCACTGATCCAATACGGCGTCGAGGAGGCGCGTGACGCGGGTCTTCAGCATATGGCGATCGTCACCGGTCGTGGCAAGCGTGCGCTGGAGGATCACTTCGATATCAGTTACGAGCTCGAACAGCAGATTCGCGGTACCGACAAGGAGCGTTACCTGAGCGGTACGCGCGACCTGATCGACCAGTGCACCTTCTCATACACCCGCCAGGTTGAGATGAAGGGCTTGGGCCACGCAATCCTCTCCGGCCGTCCGCTGATCGGCGACGAACCGTTCGCTGTGGTACTGGCTGATGACCTGTGTCTGAACCTGGGCGGCGATGGCGTGTTGACGCAGATGGTCAAGCTGTACAGGCAGTTTCGCTGCTCCATTGTGGCGATTCAGGAAGTGCCGCGTGACCAGACGCAGAAATACGGGGTGATCGCCGGTGAGCTGATCCGCGATGACATCTTCCGTGTGAACCACATGGTGGAGAAGC
>NZ_JBLXDN010000057.1:0-14307 GCF_048264025.1 Nitrincola sp. | reverse complement strand
TCAGATGCCGGTTTGCTTTCTCTACAGATTAAGCATGGCACATTGTTAGGGGGGCGGGTCCATCTTATTTCCTACAGCTCACGCCTACAATATCGCCCTCCTTGTGGGAGCTCGTGCTTACAAAATCGCCCGCAGAGCGGGCTCCTACTGTGGGAGCTCGCTCCGCGAGCGAATAATACCTCTGCAAACAAAAAACCCGGCATTAGCCGGGTTTTTTAATGCTTAAAGCTGAATTAATCTTCGCTGCTATCTTCAACTGCTACAGAAGAAGCGGGACGATCAACCAACTCTACATAAGCCATAGGTGCATTATCACCGCTACGGAAACCACATTTCAGAATACGAATGTAGCCACCTGGACGGTTAGCATAACGCGGGCCTAACTCACCAAACAATTTACCTACAGCCGCATCACTGCGCGTACGGGAAAATGCCAGGCGACGGTTAGCCACGCTGTCAATTTTAGCCAATGTAATAAGCGGCTCAGCCACACGGCGAAGTTCTTTAGCTTTTGGCAAAGTAGTCTTGATCAGTTCGTGTTCGAACAAAGACACAGCCATATTCTTGAACATCGCTTTGCGGTGAGCACTTGTACGATTTAAGTGTCGACCTGATTTACGATGACGCATTTTTCAAAATCCTTAACAACTTAGTGTCAGAAGGCTAACTCAGGATGCCGCTTTTTCGTCATTTTTGAGGCTGGCTGGTGGCCAGTTCTCTAGACGCATACCAAGTGACAGCCCTTTAGAGGCCAGTACATCCTTGATTTCCGTCAGCGACTTCTTACCCAGGTTAGGAGTCTTCAACAGTTCAACTTCGGTGCGCTGAATCAGGTCACCGATATAGTAGATCTGTTCTGCTTTAAGACAGTTTGCCGAGCGCACTGTCAGTTCAAGATCATCAACCGGACGCAACAGAACAGGATCGATCTCAGGATCGTCTGCTTCTGTACGCGACTGCTGGCTGGCATCTTTAAGATCCACGAAGACAGACAACTGTTCATGAAGAATGGTAGCCGCACGGCGGATACACTCTTCAGGGTCGATAGTCCCGTTAGATTCAATATCAATTATCAGCTTATCAAGGTCGGTACGCTGTTCAACACGCGCACTTTCTACCTGATAGGACACGCGTAGTACCGGGCTGTAACTGGCATCCAGCAACAGGCGTCCGATAGTACGATTTTCATCCTCATCAAGCATACGTGAGTCAGCCGGAACATATCCACGACCACGTGTGACCTTGAGTTGAATATTCAGGCTGTTATTACCGTTGAGATGTGCAATCACGTGATCGGGATTTACAATCTCAACATCCTGTGTCAGCTGAATATCAGCTGCCGTTACTACGCCTGCTACAGATTTGCTCAGTGTCAGAGTCGCTTCATCTGCATTATGCAGCGTGAAAGCAATCCCTTTAAGATTCAGGAGGATCTCAATGACATCCTCCTGAACACCTTCAATGCTGCTGTATTCATGCAGTACGCCGTCGATTTCGACTTCGCTAACAGCACAACCAGGCATTGAAGAGAGCAAAATACGGCGCAGCGCATTGCCAAGGGTATGTCCGAAACCGCGTTCAAGCGGCTCCAGAGTTACTTTGGCGCGAGTTTTGCTGATTTCCTGTACGTCAATATGACGTGGACTAAGAAACTCGTTTACAGAACGCTGCATAGTATCACCAGTCAAGAGTTCAAGAATTACTTCGAGTAAAGCTCGACGATCAAATGTTCGTTGATGTCCTGAGCCAGTTCACTGCGCTCTGGAAGTGCTTTAAATTCACCTTCCATTTTCGCAGAGTCGACTTCAATCCACTCAACAGGAGCACGCTGACCAGCCAGATCCAGTGCGTGTTTGATGCGCAACTGAGATTTGGATTTTTCACGTACTGCAATTTTGTCGCCAACGCTAACCTGGAACGACGGGATGTTAACAACCTGTCCATTCACAGTAATCTGACGGTGAGATACCACCTGACGTGCTTCAGCACGTGTAGAGCCGAAGCCCATGCGGTAAACAACATTGTCCAGACGACCTTCAAGAAGCTGCAACAGGACTTCACCTGTAGCACCCTTACGACGGGCGGCTTCTTTGTAATATCCACGGAACTGACGTTCCAGTACACCGTAAGTACGACGTACTTTTTGTTTTTCACGAAGCTGTAGACCGTACTCTGAGAGACGACCACGGCGTGCACCATGCACACCAGGAACAACTTCTGCTTTGCACTTACTGTCCAGCGCGCGAACACCACTCTTCAAAAAGAGATCTGTGCCTTCGCGACGTGACAGTTTGCACGTTGGTCCAAGATAACGAGCCATTATACCGTCTCCTGATTAAACACGACGTTTCTTCGGTGGACGACATCCGTTATGCGGGATAGGCGTCACATCAGTGATATTTGTAATTTTGTAGCCACAGCCGTTCAAAGCACGAACTGCAGACTCACGACCGGGACCCGGTCCTTTTACAAACACGTCGAGGTTTTTAAGTCCGTACTCCAGGGCTGCCGTACCGGCACGCTCTGCAGCAACCTGTGCTGCGAAAGGCGTGCTCTTACGTGAGCCGCGGAAACCAGAACCACCAGAAGTCGCCCAGGAAAGTGCATTTCCCTGACGATCGGTAATGGTGACAATTGTGTTGTTAAAAGAGGCATGGATGTGCGCTAGCCCATCCGCTACCTGCTTTTTAACCTTTTTACGTGTGCGATTACCTGGCTTAGCCATATTCGGGAATTCCTATCGCTTACTTACGGATCGGCTTACGCGGCCCTTTACGAGTACGCGCATTCGTTTTGCTGCGTTGACCACGAACCGGTAGGTTACGACGGTGACGCAGACCACGGTAACAACCAAGATCCATCAGACGCTTGATGTTCATATTGACTTCACGACGAAGATCACCTTCGACAGTCAACTTAGTAATTTCACCACGAACATTATCGAGCTGCTCTTCAGACAGCTCACCGATCTTGACCGTTGGCACAATGCCTACTGCAGCACAGATCTGCTGAGCAGTAGTGCGGCCAATCCCATAAATGTAGGTCAGAGAAATTACCGCATGCTTATGGTCAGGAATATTGACGCCAGCTATACGGGCCATTCAATCTACTCCATATTAAGGCTCTGCTTCACGCAGAGACAAATCATTCATCGTTCGTGGAAGGCGCGCAATTCTACAACCTGATCAAAAATAAATCAAGTCGGGCGCCTCCACGGCTTTTATTTTGTGGTTAACCCTGGCGCTGTTTGTGACGGGGTTCCACTTTACAGATCACGCGCACGGAACCGTTGCGACGTACGATCTTGCAATTACGGCAAATCTTTTTAACAGACGCGCGTACTTTCATGATCCACCTCTAACAGGTTTAACGCAGTGAACCTGCGCCACCTTTAAGATTCGATTTTTTCATAAGTGATTCATATTGATGGGACATAAGATGCGACTGCACCTGCGCCATGAAATCCATCACAACCACCACAACTATCAACAAGGATGTACCACCGAAGTAGAACGGTATGTTCCACGCCACAACCAGAAACTGTGGCATCAGTGATACAGCTGTTATGTAGAGCGCGCCAAACAATGTCAGTCGCGACAGTACAGTATCGATATAGCGGGCAGATTGCTCACCGGGTCTGATTCCGGGGATGAATGCACCAGACTTTTTCAGGTTATCTGCCACTTCGCGCGGATTAAACATAAGAGCCGTATAGAAGTAACAGAAGAACACAATTGCAATGCCAAACAGCAGGATGTGCAGCGGTTGACCCGGACCTAACGCCAGAGCCATGTCCTGCAGCCAATCCAAGCCTTCGCTCTGTCCAAACCACTGCCCCATGGAAGCAGGGAACAGCAGAATACTGGAAGCAAAGATTGGCGGAATAACACCTGCCATATTTACTTTCAGTGGCAGATGACTGCTTTGTGCTGCATAAACACGGCGACCTTGCTGACGTTTGGCATAGTTAATGGTGATACGGCGTTGGCCGCGCTCCATAAACACTACAAACGCCACAGTCGCCATAGCCAGCACAGCGATCAACAGCAGAGCCAGGATATTCAGATCCCCTTGGCGTGCAGACTCGAAAGACTGCCCGATTGCACCAGGTAGACCTGCAACAATACCGGAAAAGATCAGAATGGATATACCATTACCGATTCCACGTTCTGTTACCTGCTCGCCCAACCACATCAGGAAAACCGCACCCGCAACAAAGGTTACGACCGCGACAAAGTAGAAACTGGCATCAGCAGCAAACGCCACACCCTGACTCGCAAGGCCGACTGACATACCAAATGCCTGGATCGTCGCTAATACAACCGTACCATACCGCGTGTACTGATTGATTTTACGACGCCCTGATTCTCCTTCCTTCTTCAGCTGCTCCAGATGTGGACTCACCGCCGTCATCAACTGCATTATGATCGATGCAGATATGTACGGCATAACACCCAGCGCAAGAATACTCATACGCTCGAGTGCACCACCTGAAAACATGTTGAACAAGCTCAGGATTGTGCCCTGATTTTGTTCGAACAGAGCAGCAAGCCGATCAGGGTTAATACCAGGTACCGGAATATGAGCCCCGATACGGTATACAATGATCGCTATCAGAACGAAACGCAGACGAGCCCAGAGCTCGCCCAGTCCGTTTTGTCTTGCCGGTGTTTGTCCTAGCTTAGCCATTTACGCCTCGACTTTACCGCCAGCAGCTTCAATCGCCGCCTGAGCACCTTTGGTCACTTTAAGACCTTTAACAGTGACAGGCTTCGTGATTTCACCTGACAGGATTACACGCGCAACTTTGATTTCATCGCGAATGATGTCAGCATTTTTTAACGCTTCGAGATCAACCACGTCAGCGGTGATTTTACCGATTTCATTCAAACGAATCTCGGCAACATAACGCGACTTACGTGATGTGAAACCAAATTTTGGCAGACGACGCTGGATAGGCATCTGACCACCTTCAAAACCTGGATTCACGCTTCCGCCGGAGCGGGATTTAAGACCCTTGTGACCACGGCCACAAGTTTTACCCAGACCGGAGCCGATACCACGACCAACACGCTTAGGAGCATGTTTGGAACCAGCACCCGGGCGCAATGTATTCAGACGCATTGGGTCACTCCTTTCATTCACCAACTACATGAACCATGTAGTTGACTTTATTGATCATACCGCGCACTGCAGGAGTGTCTTCCACTTCTACAACGTGACCTATACGGCGCAGCCCGAGACCCTTCACACACAGCTTATGATTCGGCAGCGTGCCGATTGTGCTGCGAGTCAGGGTAACTTTAATAGTGTTAGCCATCGTTTAGTTCCCCAGGATCTCTTCAACGGTTTTACCACGTTTTGCTGCAACGTCATCAGGTGACTTCATAGAAGACAGCCCTTTAACAGTTGCACGCACCACGTTTACCGGGTTAGTAGAACCATAACATTTAGCCAGTACGTTCTGTACACCAGCCAATTCCAGTACCGCACGCATCGCACCACCGGCAATGATACCGGTACCTTCAGATGCTGGCTGCATGTATACGCGAGACGCGCCATGCTGTGCCTTAACAGGGTACTGCAGAGTGTGTGCATTCAGTGACACGCTGACCATGTTACGACGCGCTTGTTCCATTGCCTTTTGAATTGCAACAGGGACTTCGCGAGCCTTACCGCGGCCGAAACCGATGCGGCCATTGCCATCACCGACCACTGTTAGTGCTGTGAAACCGAAGATACGGCCACCTTTCACAACTTTGGCGACACGGTTTACCTGGACCAGTCTCTCCTGGAGTTCACCGTCTTTCTGTTCGTGATTTGCCATATTAGAAACCTTTAGAATTCCAGTCCGCCTTCGCGGGCCGCATCAGCCAGAGCCTGGACTCTGCCATGATATTTATAACCGGAGCGATCAAACGCTACCTGCGAAACACCCGCTGCTTTGGCACGATCTGCGATCAGTGCACCCACTTTCTTGGCGGCTTCAACATTACCGGTTACACCCGCACGCAGGTCCTTCTCAACAGTTGATGCAGAGGCAAGAACAGTTGAGCCGTCAGCGGAAATAATCTGCGCATAGATATGACGTGGTGTGCGATTAACACACAAGCGTACTGCGCCCAGTTCACGCATTTTAAGGCGAGAGCGGCGCGCACGACGAATTCGAGCTACATTTTTTTCGTTCATGACCCAGCCTTACTTCTTCTTAGCCTCTTTGCGGCGTACATACTCATCCACATAACGAACCCCTTTACCCTTGTAAGGCTCAGGCGGACGGAAAGCGCGTATTTCAGCAGCGACCTGACCAACCTGTTGCTTGTCAGCACCAGACAGAATAATAGTTGTGTTATTTGGAGTTTCAGCCGTTACGCCGGCAGGCAGTTGGTAATCGATCGGGTGTGAAAAACCCAGTGTCAGGTTAACTACGTCGCCTTTAACGGCGGCACGGTAACCAACACCGATCAGCTGCATGGTTTTCTGAAAACCTGTGCTGACACCTGTGACCATGTTATTGACCAGAGCACGCGTTGTACCGGATAGTGCAATAGACTGTTTGCCGCCATCACGGGCTACAAATACAACTTTGCCTTCATTCAGTTCAACACCCACTGAAGGATGCACTTCCAGACTTAACTGACCGTTGCTACCTTTGACAGCAACTTGCTGCCCCTGGATTTTTACCTCAACACCTGCAGGTACGACAACGGGATTCTTTGCTATACGTGACATCAGAACTCCCCTTAGAATACCGTACAGATGACTTCACCACCGATACCGGCTTGACGAGCAGCGCGATCGGTCATGACACCTTTACTGGTAGAGATAATTGCAACACCCAAGCCGTCAGATACTTTCGGCAGTTTTGCAACATGACGGTAAATACGCAAACTTGGCTTACTTACACGTTTAATCTCTTCAATGACCGGCTTGCCTTCGAAGTATTTCAACTCGATGGTCAGGACCGGCTTGCTATCACCTTCAACACTGTAATCAGTGATGTAGCCTTCCTCTTTTAGCACTTTGGCAATTGCCACTTTGTGCTTTGAAGAAGGCATGGTGACTGCAGGCTTTTCAGCCATATTACCGTTACGGATACGGGTAAACATATCCGCGAGGGTATCTTGCATACTCATGCTTATTTCCTCAGTTGTGCAGCTCAGTGCGGTAGCAGAAACAAACTTCTGCCCTGACCACTGGGCTTACCATTGACAAGCCTTACCAGCTTGCTTTTTTCAGACCAGGTACGTCACCGCGCATGGCGGCTTCGCGCAACTTGATACGTGACAGACCGAACTTACGGTATACACCGTGTGGACGACCTGTAACCTGACAGCGGCGGCGTTGACGAACCGGACTGGCATCACGTGGCAGCTTTTGAAAAGCTACCTGCGCATCCCAACGCTCTTCTTCAGAGCTTTCAGGATTTACAATGAGTGCCTTCAGCTCAGCGCGCTTAACTGCATACTTTGCAGCCAGTTTTTCGCGCTTAGCCTCACGGTTTTTCATAGATACTTTAGCCATTGTTCTACCCCTAATTATTTACGGAACGGGAACTGCAGAGCTTCCAGCAGCGCACGGCCTTCGTCGTTAGACTGGGCTGTAGTGGTGATCGTAATATCCAGACCACGCAGCTTATCAACCTTGTCATAGTCGATTTCTGGGAAAATGATCTGCTCTTTTACGCCCATGCTGTAGTTTCCGCGTCCATCAAATGACTTCGGGTTCAAGCCACGGAAGTCCCTGATACGAGGGATAGAAACATCAACCAGACGATCGAGGAATTCCCACATACGCTCACCGCGCAGGGTAACTTTACAACCGATCGGCCAGCCTTCACGGACTTTAAAGCCCGCAATGGATTTACGTGCCTTGGTGACAACTGGCTTCTGACCTGCAATTGCAATCATATCAGCCACAGCATTTTCCAGCTGTTTTTTGTCGCCCAGAGCTTCACCAACACCCATGTTCAGGGTGATTTTACTTACGCGAGGAACAGCCATGATATTCGGGCTATTCAGCTCTTCTTTCAGCTTCAGCTTCAGTTCGCTTTCGTACAGCGCTTTTAATCTAGACATTGCACCAACCTCTCTTACTTATCGCCAACGACGATTTCGCCGTTAGACTTGTAGAAGCGTACCTTGGTGCCGTCTTCAAGCTTTCTGAAGCCTACACGATCACCTTTGCCGGTAGCAGGATTAAAAATGGCGACATTTGAAACAGCCAGAGCCGCTTCCTTTTCTAATATGCCACCCTGCTGACCTAACATCGGGTTCGGCTTAACATGCTTCTTGATCATGTTGATACCGGATACGATCAGGCGGTCGTCAGACAGTACGCGCATTACTTTGCCACGCTTGCCCTTATCTTTACCTGCGATCACGATGACTTCATCGTCGCGACGAATTTTACGCATTAGTTACCTTCCTTTCCTACTACCCTCTCATGCTCAAAAACGCCAAACCCTTTCGGGGATGGCGTTTTATGAATCAACTTACTCAAAAAGCAGTTAAGTTAACTCAGAGCACTTCAGGCGCCAGGGAAATGATCTTCATGAACTTCTCAGTGCGAAGTTCACGCGTTACTGGGCCGAAGATACGAGTACCGATCGGTGCACCGTTGTTATTCAGCAAAACGGCTGAGTTAACATCGAAACGGATAATGGAACCATCCGGACGACGGACACCTTTACGGGTACGTACTACGACAGCTTTAAGAACCTGACCTTTCTTCACCTTACCACGCGGAATTGCTTCCTTAACGGTGACTTTGATGATATCACCAACACCGGCGTAGCGACGGTGAGAACCGCCCAGGACCTTAATACACATCACGCGCTTGGCACCGCTGTTATCAGCGACATCAAGCATCGATTCAGTTTGAATCATGGTCTACCCCACAAAACTGTTATACCAGCCGTCCAATGACAGCTGGAGTAATGGAGCAAAGGCGCATAAGTTTACACCTCTGCGGCAGGCTCTTCAACTGCCATTAACGCTTTATTTGCCTGTTCTTCAATTTGAACCAGTACCCAGGTCTTGGATTTAGATAAAGGACGTGACTCCTTGATCGTTACCAGATCACCAATACGGCAAACATTATCAGCATCGTGAGCATGCAGTTTGGTGGAGCGACGAACAAACTTACCGTAAATCGGGTGTTTTTCTTTACGCTCTACCAGCACCGTGATGGTTTTATCCATCTTGTCACTGACGACCTTACCGGTCACAGTACGAATACGTTTTTCTGCGCTCATTTATGCACCTGCCTTTTGCTTAAGAACAGTTTTGACGCGAGCAATGTCGCGACGTACCTGGCCTAAAAGGTGATTCTGAGCCAGCTGACCGGTCGCTTTTTGCATGCGCAGATTAAACTGGTCTTTCAGCAGACCTAGCAGCGTCTGCTGAAGCTCTTCTGCAGTTTGTTCGCGCAGTTCAGTCGCTTTCATTACATCACCGTCCGTTTAACTATGGTTGTAGTTACAGGCAGCTTTGCAGCAGCCAGAGCGAAGGCTTCAGATACCAGCTGCTCGCTGACACCGCTGATTTCAAACAGCACCTTACCTGGCTGGATCTGTGCAACCCAGTATTCTACGTTACCCTTACCTTTACCCATACGTACTTCAAGGGGCTTGGTCGTGATCGGTTTGTCCGGGAACACCCGAATCCAGATCTTACCACCACGCTTTACATGACGCGTCATGGTACGACGAGCCGCTTCGATCTGACGCGCTGTAATACGACCGCGACCGGTCGCTTTCAGCGCATACTCACCAAAGCTGACCTTGCTGCCACGCTGTGCCAGGCCGCGGTTACGGCCTTTCATCACCTTGCGGTACTTAAGTCGTTTTGGTTGCAGCATTGACGTTTACCTCACTTAGTTCCTTTCTTCTTGGGAGCGTTCTTCTCGGCACGTACCTGTTCGATACCACCGAGCACTTCACCCTTGAAGACCCAGACTTTAACGCCAATCACACCGTAAGTTGTGTGCGCCTCGTAGGTTGCGTAGTCAATGTCCGCACGCAGTGTATGCAAAGGTACACGACCTTCACGATACCACTCAGTACGCGCAATCTCGGCACCGCCAAGACGACCGCCAACCTGAATTTTGATACCCTTTGCGCCGATACGCATAGAGTTCTGCACCGCACGCTTCATGGCGCGACGGAACATAACACGGCGTTCCAGCTGGCTGGCGACACTTTGCGCTACCAGTTTGGCATCTAGGTCTGGCTTACGAACTTCTTCAATGTTGATGTGCACAGGCACACCCATCATTTCAGAAACCGTAGAACGCAGCACTTCAACATCTTCACCTTTCTTGCCAATCACGATACCGGGACGGGCTGTGTGGATGGTGATTTTAGCGTTCTGAGCCGGACGTTCAATATCTATGCGACTTACAGACGCATTCTTAAGCTTCTGCTCAAGGTAGCTACGCACCTTGAGATCATTCAGCAGCTTAACAGCATAGTCTGACTTGTCAGCGTACCACACCGAAGTGTGGTCTTTGACGATGCCGAGACGTATACCGGTTGGGTTAACTTTCTGACCCATTTCGAAATCTCCTAGCCGTCAGCTTCTTAGTCAGCCACTTTTACAGTGATGTGTGCAGTACGCTTCAGAACTCTGTCTGCGCGACCTTTTGCACGTGGCCGAATGCGTTTCATGGTCATACCTTCGTCAACGAAGATAGCAGAAACGCGCAACTCGTCCACGTCAGCACCTTCGTTATGCTCAGCATTTGCTATAGCGGAGTCGAGCACCTTCTTGACCAGATCAGCACCTTTCTTATTGCTGAACGTCAGGATATCCAGAGCTTCGCCCACAGATTTACCACGGATCTGATCTGCGACCAGACGGGCCTTCTGGGCGGAGATGCGGGCGCCGATATGTTTGGCGACTATTTCCATCATCTATCCTCCCTTACTTCTTCTTGGCCTTCTTGTCGGCTGCATGACCGCGGAATGTACGTGTAGCAGCAAACTCACCTAATTTATGACCGACCATGTCCTCAGTGACAAACACTGGAACGTGCTGGCGGCCGTTATGTACTGCAATTGTCAAACCCACAAAGTTCGGAAAAATTGTGGAACGACGCGACCAGGTTTTGATCGGACGTTTTTCATTTGCTTCAATTGCAGCCTCTACCTTCTTCAACAGGTGAAGGTCGATAAATGGACCTTTCTTCAGTGAACGTGGCACAGCTGTATCCCCTTATTTAGCGCTACGACGGCGTACGATAAGTTTATTGGTACGCTTGTTCTTGCGAGTTTTATGACCTTTAGTCGGGACGCCCCATGGAGTAACCGGATGACGGCCACCCGAGGTACGACCTTCACCACCACCATGGGGGTGATCGACCGGGTTCATTGCTACACCGCGAACTGTCGGGCGCACACCACGCCAGCGTTTAGCACCGGCTTTACCCAGCTGACGCAGGGAATGCTCGGAGTTGCTGACTTCACCCAGTGTGGCGCGACAATCAACAAGCACTTTACGCACTTCACCAGAACGCAAACGCAGAGTGGCATAAGCCCCTTCACGCGCGACCAGCTGTGCAGAAGCACCCGCAGAACGTGCCATCTGAGCGCCTTTTCCAGGCTTCAGTTCGATACAGTGTACGGTACTACCCAGTGGGATATTACGCAGTGTCATGGTGTTGCCGATTTTGATATCAGCTGCTTCACCAGAAACTACTTTAGATCCCGCCTGCAGACCTTTCGGTGCAATGATGTAACGACGCTCACCATCGGCATACATAATCAATGCGATGTGCGCAGTACGGTTAGGATCATACTCAATGCGCTCTACAGTGCCCTGAATACCATCCTTATTACGACGGAAGTCGACGATACGATAATGATGCTTGTGGCCACCACCGATATGACGGGTAGTGATACGACCATTATTGTTACGACCGCCGGTTTTACTTTTCTTTTCGACCAGTGCGGCGAAAGGCTTACCCTTATGCAGGTCAGCGCTGACTACCTTAACGACATGACGACGTCCGGCAGAGGTCGGCTTTGATTTAACGAGTGCCATGATCTAACCCCTTCTTATTCGCCAGCCATGAAATCAATTTCAGAGCCATCAGCCAGACGAACATAGGCCTTACGAACATCATTTCGCTTGCCCAGACCGCGCGCAGTACGCTTGGTCTTGCCCTTGACGTTCAGTACGTTGACACCATCAACTTTTACATTGAATAGCTCTTCAACGGCTCTTTTGATTTCAGGCTTAGTAGCATCTGGTGCAACCCGAAATACGACTTGCTGTGATCCGTCAGCAACAATAGTTGCTTTCTCAGAGATGTGCGGACCCAACAACACTTTAAAAATGCGTTCTGGATTCATGCCAACACCTCATTGATTTTATTCAGAGCAGCAGCAGTAACAACGACCTTATCAAAACCGATCAGACTGACCGGATCGATAGCCGCCACGTCACGCACGTCAACGTGCGGAACATTTCGTGCAGCCAGATACAGATTAACTTCAACTTCTTCAGTGATCACCAGTGCATTGCTGAGCTCAAGCTCTTGCATTTTAGCAATGAACTGTTTGGTCTTAGGCACTTCCATCTGGAAACCTTCAACTACAACCAAACGATCCTGTCGAACCAGCTCAGAAAGGATGCAACGCATGGCAGCGCGATACATCTTCTTGTTTACTTTCTGCGAGAAGTCACGTGGACTTGCAGCGAAAGTAACACCACCGGAGCGCCACAGCGGGGAACGAATGGTTCCTGCACGGGCACGACCTGTTCCTTTCTGACGGAATGGCTTAGCGCCACCGCCGGATACTGCGGAACGATTTTTCTGTGCTTTGGTTCCCTGACGGCCACCTGCCATATAGGCAGTTACCACCTGGTGTACCAGAGACTCATTAAACTCTTTGCCAAATATCAGTTCGGATACTTCGACCGAACCGTTGGCTCCTGTCAGATTTATATTCATGTTAACCCCTTCAGCCGCGTGCTTTTACAGCAGGTTTAACGATGACATCACCGCCGGTTGCGCCAGGAATGGCACCCTTAACCAGCAGTAGGTTACGCTCAGCGTCTACACGCACAACTTCTAGAGTCTGTACTGTGCAACGCTCATCACCCATGTGACCTGCCATCTTTTTGCCCTTGAACACACGCCCCGGAGTCTGACACTGACCTATGGAGCCCGGAGCACGGTGAGAAAGCGAGTTACCGTGTGTCGCATCCTGAGTACGGAAATTCCAGCGCTTAACTCCACCCTGAAAACCCTTACCCTTACTACGACCGGTTACGTCGATTTTCTGACCTGCTTCGAAGCGCTCAACCGTTAGTGAATCACCAACGTTGATTTCTTCATCACCGGAGAGACGGAACTCCCACAAACCGCGACCAGCTTCTACTCCTGCTTTCGCAAAGTTTCCAGCTGCCGGCTTAGTCAGGCGATTAGCCTTCTTAGCGCCGGTTGTCACTTGAATAGCGGCATAACCGTCAGTATCAACAGTTTTGACGCAAGTCACGCGGTTCGGATCCACCTCGATGACAGTGACTGGCACGGACACGCCATCTTCTGTGAAGATACGGGTCATGCCCGCTTTACGTCCGATAAGTCCTACAGACATTTTAATACCTCTTGCCAGTTGAGTACGGGGCTGTAACCCACTATGGCCGCCCATTACAGAGCATTCCTCAAATAGCGCTTCATTAAATGTTATTAATTCTGCGCAGCTTGTTTAGCCCAGGCTGATCTGCACTTCTACACCCGCAGCGAGATCCAGCTTCATCAAAGCATCAACTGTTTTTTCAGTTGGCTCGACGATATCCAGAACACGTTTATGCGTACGGATTTCATATTGATCACGTGCATCTTTGTTCACGTGAGGTGAAATCAGTATGGTAAAACGCTCTTTGCGAGTAGGAAGTGGGATCGGACCATGCACCTGTGCGCCCGTCCGTTTCGCAGTTTCAACAATCTCCTGCGCGGATGAGTCGATCAGGCGATGATCAAAAGCCTTCAGACGAATTCTGATTTTTTGGTTCTGCATTCTGATCACGCATTTCCTGTTAATTTTATTACGGCAATAGCCGACCTCCCCTTACATGAGGGGACGCAAATTATACTTATACCGTGACCTGAGTACAAGCCCATCGGTATAGTTTTTAACCAACCATATTTTCCATGTAAAATACAGCACATCCTGTGCATAAAAAAACCCTCCGTAGAGGGTTTTTAAACTGACTAAATCTTAGTCAAGAATTTTCGCAACAACACCGGCACCCACTGTACGACCGCCTTCACGGATCGCAAAGCGCAGACCTTCTT
>NZ_JBLXDN010000056.1:0-15532 GCF_048264025.1 Nitrincola sp. | reverse complement strand
ACGTACAGATGACTGTTACGCTGATCAACCCGATTGCAATGGAAGAAGGTCTGCGCTTTGCGATCCGTGAAGGCGGTCGTACAGTGGGTGCCGGTGTTGTTGCGAAAATTCTTGACTAATTAGTAGAATTTTCCTTGCCAGCTGTTGGGGAGGTCACTATAATGTGCCTCCCTATTATGCAGTAGGCCAGTAGCTCAATTGGCAGAGCAGCGGTCTCCAAAACCGCAGGTTGGGGGTTCGATTCCCTCCTGGCCTGCCACCTCCAGTCGGAAGTGGCGTCACATAGCGTAAGCTTACCTTTTTAAGCCGAGGCTTCTTAGCGTGAACACAAAAGTACAAGCTGAAGAATCTAAATATGACAGCCTTAAGTGGGTAGCTGTTGTAGCGATTATAGTTGCAGGCGTAGTCGGGAACTCTGTGTTCTCGGGCGAATCGCTGTTATATCGAGTGCTGGCACTGCTGGTGCTTGCTGTTGTGGCTGGTTTTATTGTGCTGCAGACTGCAAAAGGCCGCACCTGGTATAAGTTGTTTAAAGATGCCAAGGGTGAGATGCGGCGTGTAGTATGGCCGACGCGCCAGGAGACATTGCAGACAACGCTGATGGTGTTGGCAGCAGTGTTAGTGGTTGCGCTCATGCTCTGGGGCATGGATACATTCCTCGGCTGGATAGTTTCCGGTACGATAGGCTAGGGGTACACGCATGAGTACAGAAGAAAAAAAGCGTTGGTATGTAGTGCATGCCTATTCCGGCTACGAAAAGCGGGTGATGAGTGGTCTTAAAGAACGGATCGAGCTGCACTCTATGCAGGATCTCTTTGGTGACGTGCTAGTGCCCACCGAAGAAGTGGTCGAAATACGTGACGGCAAGAAACGTAAGTCTGAGCGTAAGTTTTATCCCGGCTATGTGCTGGTGAATATGGTTATGAATGATGAGACCTGGCATTTGGTGAAAAGTACACCAAGAGTGCTGGGTTTTATTGGTGGTACGGCTGATAAGCCAGCGCCGATTACCGAGCGCGAAGCGAATGAAATTCTGCAGCGTGTTGAAAGTGGTGCAGATAAGCCGCGTCCGAAGACAGTGTTTGAGCCGGGTGAGATGGTGCGTGTCACCGAAGGGCCATTTGCTGACTTTAACGGTGTGGTTGAAGAAGTGAATTACGAGAAGAACCGCTTGCAGGTTGCTGTGCTGATCTTTGGCCGCTCAACCCCGGTAGAGTTGGAATTCCGTCAGGTTGAGAAGGCCTGAGTCTATTTTCATGATGCCTGGTCGGTTGTGATCAGGCAGTTTTGTGTAACGAAGGGGAGCCGTAAGGCGTTTGCACCCAAAGGAGTAGCTTAATGGCTAAGAAAATTAATGCTTATATCAAGCTGCAGGTTAAAGCCGGTCAGGCTAACCCAAGTCCACCAGTAGGTCCGGCTTTGGGTCAGCATGGTGTTAATATCATGGAGTTCTGCAAAGCGTTCAACGCGGCGACTCAGGGTATTGAGCCAGGTCTGCCAACACCTGTAGTTATCACTGTATACAGTGATCGCAGCTTTACTTTTATCACCAAAACCCCACCAGCTTCGATTCTGCTGAAAAAAGCAGCGGGTCTGAAAAGCGGTTCTGCGCGTCCTAACACTGAGAAGGTTGCTACTGTGACTCGTGCTCAGGTTGAAGAGATCGCCACTGCTAAAATGCCGGATCTGACCGCTGCTGATATGGATGCTGCTGTACGTACTATCGCAGGCAGTGCGCGTTCAATGGGTATTATTGTAGAAGGTGAAGAGTAATGGCTAAGCTAACTAAGCGCCAGAAGGCGATCAGTGAGAAACTCGTAGCTGGTAAACTCTACCCGGTACAGGATGCTGTTGCTGTGCTGTCTGAAGTGTCTACAGTTAAATTTGTTGAATCTATTGATGTGGCTGTAAACCTGGGCGTTGATCCACGTAAATCGGATCAGGTTGTTCGTGGTTCTACTGTACTGCCACACGGTACCGGTAAAGATGTTCGTGTTGCTGTGTTTGCGCAGGGCGAAAATGCCGAAAAAGCTAAAGCCGCTGGTGCAGATATCGTCGGTTTCGAAGATCTGGCAGAACAGGTTAAAGCCGGTAATCTGGATTTTGACGTAGTTATCGCCACGCCTGACGCTATGCGTGTTGTCGGTCAGTTGGGTCAGATCCTCGGCCCACGTGGTCTGATGCCTAACCCGAAAGTCGGTACAGTAACTCCAGATGTGGCCACGGCTGTTCAGAATGCCAAGGCTGGTCAGGTGCGTTTCCGTACTGACAAGAACGGTATTATCCACTGTTCAGTCGGTAAGGTTGGCTTTGCAGCTGATGCAATCAAAGAAAATATCGAAGCGCTGGTAGCGGATCTGAAGAAACTGAAACCTTCTTCCTCTAAAGGCGTTTATGTAAAGAAAGTAACCCTGTCCACTACTATGGGCCCGGGTGTAGTAGTTGATCAGTCTTCATTGAGCTGATTTTAACTACAACGTTTTTGAGGGTCTTCGTGACCTGTCAGACAGATACGAAGACCGTCAAAGACCGCAGGTGAGGTATGACTCAGGTTGTACCTCTTAATGGTTTAACCGGCCTGCGCAGACGGTGAAGATTCAAACGAATCAGTACCACCGTACTCACCGCCTGAATCAAAAAGGTTCAGGTGTTTGGTTTGGTAAATGGTCGAAAGACTCAATCCAGGAGTAAATCGTGGCATTAGGACTCGAAGACAAAAAAGCGATCGTCGCTGAAGTCCAGGAAGCTGCTAAATCAGCTGTGTCTGCTGTTGTTGCCGACTCTCGCGGTGTATCTGTTACAGATATGACGGCGTTGCGTAAGCTGGCCCGTGAAAACGGTGTCTGGTTGCGTGTAGTTCGTAACACACTGGCACGTCGTGCCCTGGAAGGTACCGACTACATGTGTCTGCAAGACACTTTTGTAGGTCCTTCTATTATTGCATTTTCTACAGAGCATCCAGGTGCGGGTGCGCGTATTCTGAAAGAATTTGCCAAGGGTAACGAAAAGTTTGAGCTGAAAGCTGCAGCCTTTGAGGGTGAGAAAGTTGACATCTCCCTGCTGGCAAGCCTGCCAACTTACGACGAAGCAATTGCCAAGTTGATGAGCGTCCTCAAGGAAGCTTCTGCTGGCAAGCTGGTACGTACACTGGCAGCTGTTCGCGATCAGAAAGAGCAGGCAGCCTGATTGCCTAACGGCAAGCTGTCTGATTAAGCGTTTAATGGGCTAAGCCCGAAAGTAATTCAGGAATCTATATAATGTCTCTGACTCAAGAAGATATCATCAATGCAGTAGCTGAAATGTCTGTAAAGGACGTTGTTACTCTGATTGAAGCTATGGAAGAAAAATTCGGTGTATCAGCTGCTGCTGCAGTAGCTGCTGGTCCTGCGGCTGCTGAAGTAGCTGAAGAACAGACTGAATTCAACGTCATCCTGGCTGAAACTGGTGATAAGAAAGTTAACGTAATCAAAGCTGTTCGTGGCGCTACAGGCCTGGGTCTGAAAGAAGCTAAAGAACTGGTTGACGGAGCGCCTGCTACAATCAAAGAAGGCGTTTCTAAAGACGAAGCTGAAGAACTCAAGAAAGCACTGGAAGAAGCCGGCGCTAAAGTTGAGCTCAAGTAATCGCTTTAATGCGCTGCAGGCAGCGTAAACTGCTTTGAAAGCGTATGGCTGGTGGCCGTGAGCCACCGGCCTTTTTCCGTTATTGAATGACAGCAAACAGATAACGGATCTACAGACTGGAAGATCCCCTTCTGGGCTGGCTTCTCAACTAGGTGCACATGCTGGGGAACACTGATGGCTTATTCATATACTGAAAAGAAACGTATTCGTAAGGATTTCAGCAAGCTGAACCAGGTAATGGATGTTCCATTCCTGCTTGCTACACAGCTGGACTCTTACCGCAAGTTTCTGCAGCAGGGAGCGGACGCGCAACAGCGCGACGAGACCGGACTCCAGGCAGCATTTAATTCTGTTTTTCCAATTGTTTCCTATTCCGGAAATGCGGCACTGGAATACGTTGGTTACCGCCTCGGTGAACCCGTTTTTGATGTCAAGGAGTGCATGCAGCGGGGTATCACTTATGCCGCGCCACTTCGTGTCAAAGTGCGTCTGGTAATCTACGACCGTGAATCGTCAAGTAAAGCGGTTAAGGATATCAAGGAACAGGAAGTCTACATGGGCGAAATGCCCCTGATGACAGATAACGGTACCTTTGTTATCAATGGTACTGAGCGTGTAATCGTATCGCAGCTACACCGTTCACCGGGTGTATTTTTTGATCACGATAAAGGCAAAACCCATTCATCGGGTAAATTGCTCTATTCAGCGCGTATTATTCCTTACCGTGGTTCATGGTTGGATTTCGAATTTGATCCAAAGGATGCGCTATTTGTGCGTATCGACCGTCGTCGTAAACTGCCGGCCTCGGTGTTGTTACGTTCACTGGGTTACAGCACTGAAGAGATTCTGGAAATCTTCTTCGAGAACACCGGTTGGAACTTTGAAGGTGATCAGATCTGGATGGATCTGGTACCTGAGCGTCTGCGCGGCGAAACCATGTCCTTCGAGATCAAAGATCCTGAAGGTAATGTGATTGTTGAAGCGGGTCGTCGTATTACCCCGCGTCATACCCGTCAGATGACCCAGGCTGGCATGAAGCAACTGCTGGTTCCGGCTGAGTACCTCAGCGGCAAAGTGCTGGCAAAAGATATGGCTGATCCGTCAACGGGTGAAGTGATCGCTATTGCCAACACCGAGATCACTGATGAGCTGATTACCCGCATGCAGGTAGCAGGTATAGAGCGTTTTGAAACGCTTTATACCAATGATCTGGATTGTGGTCCTTATATTTCCGATACGCTGCGTATCGATACCACCCGTAATCAGATTGAAGCGTTGGTAGAAATCTACCGCATGATGCGCCCGGGCGAGCCGCCAACTAAAGAGTCGGCAGAAGGCCTGTTCGAGAATCTGTTTTTCTCGGAAGAGCGTTATGACCTGTCAGCTGTTGGTCGGATGAAGTTCAATCGTCGTCTGGGTCGTGAAGCTGAAGTCGGTAGCCCGATTCTGGAAAAAGATGACATCCTCGATGTCATGAAGACCTTGATAGGTATTCGTAACGGTAAAGGTATCGTCGATGATATCGACCATCTGGGTAACCGTCGTATCCGTTCAGTGGGTGAAATGGCTGAAAACCAGTTCCGCGTAGGTCTGGTGCGTGTCGAGCGTGCGGTACGTGAGCGTCTGAGCATGGCAGAAGCGGATAACCTGATGCCTCAGGATCTGATCAATGCCAAGCCAGTTGCGGCTGCTGTTAAGGAATTCTTCGGTTCCAGCCAGTTGTCCCAGTTTATGGACCAGAACAACCCGCTGTCCGAGATTACTCACAAACGTCGTGTTTCCGCGTTAGGCCCAGGCGGTCTGACCCGTGAGCGTGCTGGCTTTGAAGTACGTGACGTGCATCCAACCCATTATGGTCGTGTCTGCCCGATCGAGACCCCTGAAGGTCCGAACATCGGTCTGATCAACTCTTTGGCGGTTTATGCACGTACCAACGATTATGGCTTCCTGGAAACCCCTTATCGCCGCGTATTGGATGGTAAAGTTTCTGACGACATCGATTACTTGTCGGCCATTGAAGAAAACAACTTTGTTATCGCTCAGGCATCCGCCAAGCTGGATGACAAAAATTGTCTGGCCGAAGATCTGGTTGAAGTACGTCATGCCAACGAATTTACCGTTATGCCGCGTGACAAGGTCCAGTATATGGACGTGTCTGCACGTCAGATCGTATCCGTAGCGGCCGCACTGATTCCGTTCCTTGAGCACGATGACGCCAACCGTGCGTTGATGGGTTCGAACATGCAGCGTCAGGCTGTACCCACACTGCGTGCCGAGAAGCCGCTGGTAGGTACAGGTATTGAGCGTAGCGTAGCACAGGACTCGGGTGTGTGTGTGGTTGCAACTCGCGGTGGTGTGATTGAGTCTGTTGATGCCAGCCGTATCGTGGTACGTGCCAATGACGATGAAACAGCCATGGGCGACGCCGGTGTCGACATCTATAATCTGACCAAATACGTGCGTTCTAACCAGAACACCTGTATTAACCAGCGCGCCATCGTGCGCCCAGGTGAAAGCGTAGCCCGTGGCGATATACTCGCCGATGGTCCTTCGGTGGATATGGGTGAGCTGGCACTGGGTCAGAATATGCGTATCGCCTTCATGCCCTGGAATGGTTACAACTTCGAGGATTCCATCCTCATTTCCGAGCGTGTCGTCGAAGAAGATCGTTTTACCACTATCCACATTCAGGAACTGACCTGTGTGGCGCGTGACACCAAACTGGGATCCGAAGAAATTACAGCGGATATTCCTAATGTCGGTGAAGCAGCACTGGGTAAACTGGACGAAACCGGTATTGTGCATATCGGTGCTGAAGTAGGCCCAGGCGACATTCTGGTCGGCAAGGTCACCCCTAAGGGTGAAACCCAGCTGACCCCGGAAGAAAAACTGTTACGTGCCATCTTTGGTGAAAAAGCCTCTGATGTTAAAGATACCTCCCTGCGTGTGAAGGGCGGCACTATCGGTAAGGTTATCGATGTGCAGGTGTTTACCCGCGATGGTGTGGAAAAAGATGCTCGTGCGGTTTCCATCGAGAAGTCTGAGCTGGATAGCATCCGTAAAGACCTTAACGATGAGTTCCGTATCGTTGAAGATGCGACTTTCGAGCGTTTGACTAAAGCACTGGTCGGTCTGAAAGCCGAAGGCGGTGCCGGACTGAAGAAAAGCGAAACGATCACTGAAGAATTCCTTAGTAGCTTAAAGCGTTCTGAGTGGTTCAAAATTCGTCTTGCCGATTCTGAAGTACAGGACATGCTGGAACAGGCGCAGAAGCAGCTTGAAGAGCGTCGTGAAAACCTGGATAAGCGTTTCGAAGACAAGAAAGGCAAGCTGCAAACTGGCGATGACCTGGCACCGGGTGTGCTGAAAATCGTCAAGGTTTATGTTGCTACCAAACGTCGTATCCAGCCAGGTGACAAGATGGCGGGTCGTCACGGTAACAAAGGTGTTATCTCGGTCATCATGCCGGTTGAAGATATGCCTTATGACGAAAACGGCGAGCCGATCGATATCGTACTCAATCCGCTGGGTGTACCGTCACGTATGAACGTCGGTCAGATCCTGGAAACCCACATGGGTGCGGCAGCCAAGGGCTTGGGTCGTAAGATCAACACCATGCTGGATATTGAGCGTGCCAAGGCTGAAAAAGTCAAAGACGTTCGTGACTTCCTGGGTCAGGTGTATAACGCCGAACATGCTGGCTTGCCACTGGGTCGTCGTGAAGATCTGGAAAGTTTCAGTGATGCCGAGATTCTGGAATTGGCGAATAACCTGCGTAAGGGCGTGCCTTTGGCCTCGCCAGTATTCGACGGTGCCAAGGAAAGTGAAATCAAAGCCCTGTTGCGTTTGGCCGATATGAATGACAGTGGTCAGGTGACACTGTATGACGGCCGTACCGGTGATAAATTCGACCGTCAGGTCACCGTAGGTTACATGTACATGCTCAAGCTCAACCACTTGGTTGATGACAAGATGCACGCACGTTCTACCGGTTCTTACAGCCTTGTTACGCAGCAGCCGCTGGGTGGTAAGGCACAGTTCGGTGGACAGCGATTCGGTGAGATGGAGGTCTGGGCATTGGAGGCGTATGGCGCGGCTTATACGCTTCAGGAAATGCTCACCGTTAAGTCAGATGACGTCAATGGTCGTACCAAAATGTATAAAAACATTGTGGATGGCAACCATCGTATGGAGCCTGGCATGCCAGAATCGTTTAACGTATTGATCAAGGAAATTCGTTCTCTCGGTATCGATATCGAACTTGAAAGCGATTGAGACCTAAACTGATCACATCAGGTGGCGCCCCTTGCGGGCGCTTCCCCAGAGAACTCCGTGAGGAGCTATAGACAATGAAAGATTTGCTGAATCTGCTCAAGAATCAGGGTAAAACTGAAGAGTTTGACTCTATCCGTATCACCCTGGCATCACCGGATATGATCCGTTCCTGGTCTTACGGTGAAGTTAAGAAGCCGGAAACCATTAACTATCGTACCTTTAAGCCGGAACGTGATGGTTTGTTCTGTGCCAAGATCTTTGGCCCGATCAAGGATTACGAGTGCCTGTGCGGTAAATACAAACGCATGAAGCACCGCGGCGTTATCTGCGAGAAGTGTGGCGTTGAAGTGACCATGACCAAAGTGCGCCGTGACCGTATGGCGCATATTGAACTGGCTTCACCGGTAGCTCACATTTGGTTCCTGAAATCTCTGCCGTCCCGTATCGGCTTGATGATGGACATGACGCTGCGTGATATTGAACGCGTGCTCTATTTTGAATCCTTTGTAGTGATCGATCCGGGTATGACTACCCTGGAGCGTGGACAGCTGCTGAATGACGAGCAGTACTTTGAAGCGCTGGAAGAGTTCGGCGACGAATTCGATGCGCGTATGGGTGCTGAAGCGGTTCAGGAGTTGCTGGGCTCTATCGACCTCGAAGGCGAGTGTCAGCGTATGCGTGAAGAAATTCCGCAGACCAACTCTGAGACCAAGCTGAAGAAACTGTCCAAGCGTCTGAAGCTGATGGAAGCCTTCCTTAAATCCGGTAACAAGCCGGAGTGGATGATTCTAAATGTGCTGCCAGTTCTGCCACCGGATCTGCGTCCGTTAGTACCGCTGGATGGCGGCCGTTTCGCTACGTCTGACCTGAACGATCTGTACCGTCGCGTAATTAACCGTAATAACCGTCTGAAGCGTCTGCTGGACCTGAATGCGCCGGATATTATCGTACGCAACGAGAAGCGTATGTTGCAGGAATCGGTTGATGCGCTGCTGGATAACGGTCGTCGTGGTCGTGCCATTACCGGTTCTAACAAGCGTCCGCTGAAATCCCTTGCCGATATGATCAAAGGTAAGCAGGGTCGTTTCCGTCAGAACCTGCTGGGTAAACGTGTCGACTATTCGGGTCGTTCGGTTATCGTGGTCGGTCCGTCACTGCGTCTGCATCAGTGCGGTCTGCCGAAAAAAATGGCACTGGAACTGTTCAAGCCGTTCATTTTCTCCAAGCTGGAATTGCGTGGTCATGCGACGACCATCAAAGCCGCCAAGAAAATGGTTGAGCGTGAAGAAGCACTGGTCTGGGATATACTCGATGAAGTAATCCGCGAACATCCGGTGTTGCTCAACCGTGCACCGACACTTCACCGTCTGGGTATTCAGGCATTTGAACCGGTACTGATCGAAGGTAAAGCTATCCAGCTGCACCCGCTGGTTTGTGCGGCTTACAACGCCGACTTTGACGGTGACCAGATGGCCGTTCACGTGCCACTGACTATCGAAGCACAGCTTGAAGCCCGTGCCTTGATGATGTCTACCAACAACATTCTGTCACCCGCCAACGGCGAGCCGATCATCGTGCCATCGCAGGACGTGGTTCTGGGTCTGTATTACATGACCCGTGAGCGCGTTGCAGCGGCCGGTGAAGGTATGTTGTTCAGTGATATCAAAGAAGTCACCCGTGCCCACGGTGCTGGTCAGGTTCACCTGCAAGCCCGTGTCAAAGTGCGTATCCGTGAACTGATTCGTGATATTCACGGCAATGTTGAAGAGATCATTGCGGTTCGTGATACCACTGTGGGTCGTGCATTGTTGTTTGATATCGTTCCCGATGGCCTGCCGTTTGAGCTGGTTGATCAGGCGATGAAAAAGAAAGCCATCTCCAAACTGTTGAACGAAGCCTATCGTCGTTGCGGTCTGAAAGAAACGGTTATCTTTGCCGATCAGCTGATGTACATGGGCTTCCGTCAGGCGACCTTGTCAGGCGCCTCGATTGGTGTCAATGACTTCGTTATCCCGGATGAGAAGCCGCGGATTATTGCTGAAGCTGAAGCTGAAGTGACCGAGATTGAGCGTCAGTTCGCTGAAGGTCTGGTCACGCACGGTGAGAAATACAACAAGGTTGTGGATATCTGGTCGCGTGCCAACGAAGTGCTGGCGAAGCGCATGATGGACAACCTGAAAGTCGATCTGGTGACCGATGCTGATGGTAACCAGGTTGAGCAGGAATCGTTTAACTCCGTGTATATCATGGCTGACTCAGGTGCTCGTGGTAGTGCGGCACAGATACGTCAGCTGGCCGGTATGCGTGGTTTGATGGCCAAGCCAGACGGCTCGATCATCGAAACGCCGATCATTGCCAACTTCCGTGAAGGTTTGAACGTACTGCAGTACTTTATCTCTACACACGGTGCGCGTAAGGGTCTTGCCGATACAGCATTGAAAACAGCTAACTCCGGTTACCTGACACGTCGCTTGGTTGACGTAGCGCAGGATCTGGTTATCACTGAAGTAGATTGTGGTACCGAGAACGGTGTTCTGGTGCTGCCGATCATTGAGGGTGGCGATATCATCGTCAGTCTGGGCGAGCAGCTGCTGGGTCGTGTCGTCGCAGTAGATGTGCTGAGCCCAGTCACGGGTGATGTATTAATCGAGAAGGGTACCCTGATCGATGAGGCCTGGGTTGATCGTCTGCACACAGAAGAAGAGCTCAGCAAAATTGATGAAGTGCTGGTACGTTCTGCCATTACTTGTGATGCTAATCAGGGTGTTTGTGCTAGCTGTTACGGCCGTGATCTTGCACGTGGCCACCTGGTTAACCAGGGTGAAGCTGTGGGTGTTATCGCTGCACAGTCAATCGGTGAGCCGGGTACACAGCTGACCATGCGTACCTTCCATATCGGTGGTGCGGCATCGCGGGCAGCCGCAGTTGACAGCATCCAGGTGAAAAATGGCGGTATTGTACGTCTGCATAACTTGAAGTACGTAGAACGTACTGACGGCAACCTGGTAGCAACCTCACGTTCCGGTGAACTGGGTGTAACGGATGAGCACGGTCGTGAGCGCGAGCGTTACAAGCTGCCTTACGGTGCGATGATCAAAGTGCGTGAAGGTGCAACGGTTGAAGCCGGCGCCATCGTCGCTAACTGGGATCCACATACGCATCCAATCGTCTCTGAAATCAAGGGTAAAATTGTATTTGCCGGGCTGGAAGATGGTATTACCGTCAAGCGTCAGACTGACGAATTGACCGGTCTTTCCACTATCGAAATTCTGGAAGGCAAGGACCGTCCTCAGGCAGGTAAAGATATTCGTCCGCTGATCAAGCTGGTCGATTTTGACGGTAAGGATCTTTGCTATCCGGGTACAGAGATGCCAGCACAGTACCTGTTGCCGCCTAAGGCGATCGTCAACCTGAACGATGGCGCCGAAGTGCAGATAGGTGACGTTCTGGCACGTATTCCGCAGGAAGGTACGGTCAACAAGGATATCACCGGTGGTCTGCCACGTGTGGCCGATCTATTTGAAGCGCGTAAGCCAAAAGAGTATGCCATTCTGGCCGAAATCTCCGGTGTGGTGACCTTTGGTAAAGAAACCAAAGGCAAACGCCGTATCGTGATCACCCCGCATGACGGCAGTGATCCGGTAGAGATCATGATCCAGAAATGGCGTAACCTGAACATCTTCGAAGGTGAGTCGGTTGAGAAGGGTGAGGTTATTTCCGATGGCCCATCTAACCCGCACGATATTCTGCGCATTCTGGGTGTTAATGAACTGGCTAAGTATATCGTCGCTGAAATTCAGGATGTATACCGTCTCCAGGGTGTAGGTATCAACGACAAGCACATCGAAGTGATTGTGCGTCAGATGGTCCGTAAGGTTGAAATTGTCGATTCCGGTGATTCTGACTTTATCCAGGGCGATCAGGTTGAATACATTGCCGTACGTAATGAAAATGCACGACTGGTCGAGGAGGGTAAATTCCCGGCTAGATTCGAGCGCGTACTGCTGGGTATCACCAAAGCATCGTTGGCAACTGAGTCGTTTATTTCGGCGGCCTCTTTCCAGGAAACAACCCGCGTACTGACCGAAGGCGCCGTGAATGGCAAGAGCGATTACCTGCGTGGTCTGAAAGAAAACGTTGTGGTGGGTCGACTGATACCAGCCGGTACCGGTCTGGCCTACCACAGTGAGCGCAAACGCAAACGTCGTATGAGCTCCGAAAGTGGTACAGTGAGTGCGGAAGAAGTCCAGCAGGCACTGACCAAAGCACTGAATGCGTCAATGTCTGGCTCTGATTAAAAAACAGACAGTAATTGACGATTGGGGCGGGAATTAGGTAAACTTCCCGCCCTCTTGTTGACTGAGTAGGAATACTCAGTCTTTTTATATGCTAAAACCAAAGGTGGAGAGTTTGCTGAATGGCAACAATTAACCAGTTGGTACGTAAGCCGCGTAAACGCAAAGTACAGCCAAGTGACGTTCGTGCACTGGAAGCTTGTCCTCAGCGTCGTGGTGTTTGTACCCGTGTTTATACAACCACACCGAAGAAGCCTAACTCAGCGCTGCGTAAGGTCTGTCGTGTACGTCTGACCAACGGCTATGAAGTGTCTTCTTATATCGGTGGTGAAGGCCACAACCTGCAGGAACACTCTGTTGTTCTGATTCGTGGTGGTCGTGTAAAAGACTTGCCGGGTGTGCGTTATCACACTGTACGTGGCGCGCTTGACTGTTCCGGTGTTAATGACCGTAAACAGGCTCGTTCCAAATACGGTACCAAACGTCCTAAGTCGTAATAAGTCGTTAAACGGCAAAGTTGTCACAGTCAGGCCTTTTTCAAAAACGCATGCTGTTGCGCTAAACCGAACTGACGATAAGAGTAAGGGCAGGTGTCTAAGACATCCTGGCTAAACCTGAAGACCTTTTAATTGATTGAGGGCTTATCATGCCTAGAAGACGCATAGCTGCGAAGCGCGAAATACTGCCGGATCCTAAATTCGGTAACATCACACTGGCTAAATTCATCAACCATCTGATGGTCAGTGGCAAAAAATCTGTTGCAGAAAGCATAGTTTATGGCGCAATGGATAAAGTACAAGAGCGTACTAAACAGGATCCGCTGGAACTGTTTGATAAAGCACTTGAAACAGTTCAGCCCGTAGTAGAAGTAAAATCCCGTCGTGTCGGCGGTGCCACCTATCAGGTACCTGTCGAGGTTCGTCCTTCACGTCGTATGGCTTTGGCTATGCGTTGGTTGGTCGATTCTGCGCGTAAGCGTGGTGAAAAATCCATGGCGTTGCGCCTGGCTGGAGAGCTGGTTGACGCTTCTGAAGGGCGTGGCGCAGCTGTTAAGAAACGCGAAGACGTGCACCGTATGGCTGAAGCTAACAAAGCTTTTGCTCACTACCGCTTCTAAACTTCAGAGGATAACGTCGTGGCTCGTAAAACACCGCTATCCAGATACCGTAACATTGGTATCTGTGCGCACGTAGATGCTGGTAAAACCACCACTACGGAGCGTGTATTATTTTATACAGGTTTGTCTCATAAGCTGGGTGAGGTGCATGACGGCGCCGCTACCACTGACTGGATGGAGCAGGAGCAGGAGCGTGGTATCACTATCACCTCGGCTGCCATCACCACTTTCTGGAGTGGTATGGGCAAACAGTTTGAAGAACACCGTATCAACGTCATCGACACCCCTGGGCACGTTGACTTCACTATCGAAGTAGAGCGTTCTTTGCGCGTTCTCGATGGTGCGGTTGTGGTGCTGTGTGCCTCTTCAGGCGTGCAGCCACAGACTGAAACAGTTTGGCGTCAGGCGAACAAGTACGAAGTTCCCCGCATGGTGTTCGTCAATAAGATGGACCGTGCTGGTGCAGACTTCTTCCGCGTTGAAGAGCAGCTGAAGAAGCGTCTGAATGTAAATACTGTTGTGCTGAACTTCCCCATCGGTGCCGAAGATGACTTCAAAGGCGTTGTTGACCTGATTGAAATGAAATCAATCATCTGGAGCGAAGCCGATCAGGGTATGACCTTCTCTCTGGAAGAGATTCCTGCTGATCTTCAGGATCGTGCTGAAGAATTGCGTGAGAAGTTGGTTGAAGCCGCGGCTGAAAGCAATGACGAGCTGATGGAAAAGTACTTGGGCGGTGAAGAGCTGACCAAGGAAGAAATCAAAGCCGGTTTGCGTTCACGTACCCTGGCTAATGACATCGTCCTGATGCTGGCCGGTTCTGCGTTCAAGAACAAAGGTGTTCAGGCTGTCCTGGATGCGGTTGTTGAATACCTGCCATCGCCGACTGAAGTTAAGGCGATCGAAGGTGAGCTGGACGACAAAGACGGTACAGTGGCAACGCGTGAAGCGGATGATAGTGCACCTTTTGCTGCGCTGGCATTCAAGATTGCTACCGACCCCTTCGTGGGTACACTGACGTTCATCCGCGTTTACTCGGGTGTTCTGAAGTCTGGTGACAGCGTTTATAACTCTGTTAAAGAGAAAAAAGAACGCGTGGGTCGTATGGTGCAGATGCATGCTAACTCACGTGAAGAGATCAAAGAGATTCTCGCGGGCGATATCGCCGCGGTTATCGGTCTGAAAGATGTTACTACGGGTGATACCCTGTGTAGTCTGGATGACAAGATCGTTCTGGAACGTATGGAATTCCCAGATCCGGTTATTTCGGTTGCTGTTGAACCTAAGTCCAAAGCTGATCAGGAAAAAATGGGTATCGCACTGAGCAAGCTGGCTCAGGAAGATCCTTCTTTCCGTGTGGCTACAGACGAAGAAAGCGGCCAGACCATTATTTCTGGTATGGGTGAGTTGCACCTGGATATCATCGTCGATCGTATGCGTCGTGAGTTCAAGGTCGAAGCCAATATCGGTAAGCCACAGGTTGCGTACCGTGAGAAGATCCGTAAACCGGTTGTTGCAAACCATAAGTTTGCCCGTCAGTCCGGTGGTCGTGGTCAGTACGGTCATGTCGTCGTTGAGTTCAGTCCGAGTGATGAAGAAGGGCTGGAGTTCATCAATGAAGTCGTGGGTGGTGCGATTCCTAAGGAATACATCCCTGCGGTGCAGAAGGGTATCGAAGAGCAGATGAAAAACGGCGTCATTGCCGGTTATCCGCTGATCGGCCTGAAAGCGCGTCTGTATGACGGTTCGTTCCATGAGGTTGACTCCAACGAGATGGCGTTTAAAATCGCTGCATCCCAGGCACTGAAAAAATATGCCCAGGAAGCAAGCCCTTGTCTGCTTGAGCCGATGATGAAGGTTGAAGTGGTGACTCCTGAGGAGTACATGGGTGACGTGATGGGTGACCTTAACCGTCGCCGTGGCTTGGTACAGGGTATGGAAGATACCGTATCCGGTAAAGTCATCAATGCTCAGGTTCCACTGGGCGAGATGTTTGGTTATGCAACTGATCTTCGTTCTGCTTCGCAGGGTCGGGCAACTTACTCTATGGAATTTGATTCCTACAGTGAAGCACCGCAGAACATAGCCGAAGCTGTTACTAAACAGAATTGATTTAGCAATTACTTGATTAAGAGGATTTAGCCGTGGCTAAGAAAGCTTTTGAACGTAACAAGCCGCACGTCAACGTAGGAACCATTGGCCACGTTGACCACGGTAAAACA
>NZ_JBLXDN010000055.1:0-16253 GCF_048264025.1 Nitrincola sp. | reverse complement strand
ACCACATTTCGGTAGCTGGCCTCTCTCCGACCTGGCCCATCACATGAGTGTTGCGGTTATTATCTGAATTCAGGAACTATATAGCTGTGCTATTACTGCCACGATTAGCCCAACGGGTAAAACGTTTTTCCATCCAGGCAAAAATTTCGTACATGACTACGCCCATCACGCCTATGACAATTAGACCGGCAAAGACCAAGGCCATATCCATAGACGAACTGGCGGCCATCATCAGATACCCTATACCCATATTGGAGGCGACTGTTTCAGAGATCACCGAACCGACAAACGCCAGCGTAATGGCCACTTTTAGCGAGGCAAAGAAATACGGCAAGGCTCTTGGCAGACCCACTTTTCGCAGGATATCGAGTTTGGATGCTCCCAGAGATCGCATCACGTCCTCAAGTTCCGGCTCCAGTGTTGCCAAGCCTGTGGCTACATTGACCAGTACCGGGAAGAAGGAGATCAGGAAGGCTGTCAGAATAGCGGGCACGGTACCTATACCAAACCACACCACCAGCACCGGTACAAAGGCCACTTTCGGAATGCTGTTAAAACCGACCAGAAGTGGATAGAGGGCTTTATACACAATCGGATAGGTTCCCACAGCTACACCTAAAACCAAACCGACCAGCACCGCGATAGCAAACCCCACCAAAGTAGTAAAAAAAGTCTGCCAGGCATGCATCATGATCGGCTCCCAGCGCGCCACACCTGCATCCCATACAGCCGTAGGGGCCGGAAACAGGTATTCTGGCACGTTGAATCCGACACAGATGATTTCCCATAGCAACAGCAGGACCAGTATCAACATCCAGCTGGCATTCTTGATCATAAACTTGCGACGATTAAATGCCATACAGGCCTCCATTATCCGGTCTTGCGTATTGAGCCTATATGCTCACGCAGTACATGTACCTGAGATGCAAAGCTCTCGGTATAGGTATCTTCCAAAGAACGCGGGCGCGGCAGATCAACGTCACGCCTGGCCAGAATCTGGCCAGGCCCTTTACTCATGACATAGACGGTATCGGCCAGAAATACCGCCTCACGCAGATCATGCGTCACCAGTACAACGGTAAAAGGCTGCTCCTGCCAGAGCGATTGCAACATGCACCAGAGCTCTTCGCGGGTAAACGCATCCAGCGCACCAAAAGGCTCATCCAGCATCAACAGTTCCGGCTTGTGAATCAGCGCACGACAGATGGAGGCACGCTGCTGCATCCCTCCCGACAGCTCCCAGGGGTACTTGTCTTCCCACCCTTTCAAGCCGACACGTTCCAACAGTGCACGCGCCATCTCTTCAAAGGACTTGCGCTGACGGCGCAACTGCGAGCGGTAAGGCTGTACAATTTCCAGTGGCAGCATGACGTTCTGCAAGGTCGTGCGCCAAGGCAAAAGATTGGAGGCCTGAAATGCCATACCAATACACTTTTGTGGCCCGGCTACCTGACGTCCATTCAGATAGACATAACCGGACGTCGGCTCAGACAGCCCTGAAACCAGTTTCATCAGAGTTGATTTACCACAACCCGATGGCCCAACCACCGCGATAAACTCATTCTTTTTTACCGCTAGTGAAACATCCTGGATGGCCAGCGGCCCACCCTCATCATAGGCCAGACTGACCTTTTCAAAGGTTACAAACTCCATAGAACATCCTCAAGAAACCACGACAGGACTTGCCCGACCTCAGGCCGGGCAAGCAAGCAAATCAACGGGGAACGGCGCGACTGCTCTGCTCAGGCAGCAGAGAGGCATTAAACAACTTAGCCGCATCGGGTGTAGATTCCAGTCCAAAAGAACTGACCGCTTCGGCAATAGACAGTTCCAGGCGATCAAAGGTGACCGCACCCAGCCCTTCAGCCAGAGTTTCTTCGGTGATGACCTGGGCATCTAGAGCCAACTTCAGTCGACGCAACTCCAAAGCTTCATCCACCAGTCCATCCCGGCTGGAAACATATTTTACCGCCGCTTCTGGATCTTGAATCGTTTCGATCAGCGCCTTATTGAAAGCGCGACTGAATCCAGCAACAGCTTCAGGGTTTTCGGCGAGCAATTTTTCACTGGCAATGATCGCGTTGCCATAGAGGGCCACACCAAACTCTGAATAGGGCATCACGGTAATCTGATCCAGAGCCACCCCACGAGCTTCAAGGTTCAACAAGCTGGTAAAATAGAAACCGGTTATGCCATCAACCTGTCGACGCGCCAGCAATGTCTCACGTATCGCCGGATCAACACTCTGCCAACTGACAGCATCAACATCCAGGCCATTGTGCGCAGCAAATGCAGGCCAGGCTTTACGCCCCGCATCAAACACCGGTGCCGCCAGGGTTTTGCCAACCAGATCAGCCGGGGTATCTATACCCGACTCTTTCAGGGTAAACACCGCAGCCGGTGTATGGTTGTAAAGCATATAAACTGCCTGCATGCCCGAGTCAGGGTTAGCCGCACTGTATTCCACCAAGGCGCTAAAGTCTGCCAGGCCCATATCATAGGCACCGGTAGCCACACGCGTGACCGCACCAGCTGAGCCATTGCCTGAATCGATGGTGACGCTAAGACCTTCGTCAGCGAAATAACCCTTATCCAGCGCCATCAGAAAGGGTGCTGAAGGACCTTCAAAACGCCAATCCAAAGTGAAGTTGATCGGCGTAGACGCGTGAGTATCGGTCGCCATCAAAGGCTGTAAGCTCAGGCAAGCCGCTACTGTACAAAGGGTTGCGAGCTTTTTTAGTGTGAAAGGTTTACCAGCGTTCATAGAGTCATCCTTTAGCCTGAAGTAACAAGACACCTATCGACAGACAGGGGCTGTTCACTAAGGTCAGTTAGAGTGTTAACAGGTGGCCAGCCGCAATGTGCTCTCACATGCAACACTAAAAACTGACCAGTTAGTCAGATTAAAGCAATCCCTATGCCAGATTTTTAGGTACTGACGGCCTATGTGCTGCTACTTTTCCGCACCAGAATAAAGCATGGTGAATGGGGGTCGCCCTAAAAGGTGCACCGGCTGTTTTATTACCGGTAAAGACAGATACCCAGCTTGCCCTGTCGCTTAGCCTGGTACATGGCTTCATCAGCGGTCTTGACCAGATAGTGGGCTTCATATGCATCATCAGGACAACGAGAAATACCAATACTGGCACTGATATGGACTGTCCCCTGGGGGAGACTAATCGGTAGCTGCAGTGTTTGTTGTATCTTCTCAGCGATACCGACAGCCTTCTCAGCGTCATCACAATAACCCGCAATCACCGCAAACTCATCTCCGGACAAACGTGCGACTGTATCGGACTGACGTACGGCACTCTGAATCCGTCTAGCCACCTCTACCAGTACCTGATCGCCTGCGGCATGACCCAGGGTATCATTGACCGGCTTGAAGGCATCCAGATCTATATACATCAGCGCAAACGCTGTTCCATAGCGCTCGGCAGCCGTAAGTGCCTGATTTAGACGATCATAGAAGAGTGTTCTGTTCGGCAAGCCGGTCAAGCCATCATGAGTAGCCTGGTAAGCCAGTGCTTCCTGAGCTTTCTTGCGCGCGGTGATATCTTCAAACACCATGACATAGCCAGAAATATAACCGTCGGAGGTATACACAGCATGAGCACGCATGGCCAATACACAGTCCATACTGCCAGGTTTTCGGCAACTGAGCTCATCGGCACAGGCACCCTTGTCCTGCAGCTCCTCCAACAACATATCCCAACTTCGCAATGCCTGAAACTCACAAGGCAGGCTATGGGGTGTTCGCCCTACTGCCATCGACTCGTGCATACCAGTTAAACGAAGAAAAGCCGGATTATACTGGCGGATAAAAAACTGCCGATCGAGCATCATGATACCGGTATTGGTAATATTAAATACGGCTTCAGACAATCTGGCTGTCTGATCCCGTTCATGACGAACAATAGCGTAACGCAATGCTTTTCTCAGTGACCGACCATCAGCCCCCTTAACCAGATAATCTTGTGCACCTGACTTCAGCGCTTCCTGTATCCAACGAGTATCATCCATGCCGGTCAATACAACGATAGGGATATCCATGCTTTTCTCACGCAAACGTAATAGTGTAACCAGCCCTTCACTATCCGGAAGATTCAGATCCAGTAGAATGACATCAGGCAGACTCTGACGCTGATCCAATGAGCAGATTGCTTCGGAAAGACTACCAACTACGTCCAGAGAGAAAGCGTCAGCATCTTTTTCCTGCAGATAGAGCCGTATCAGCGCAACATCGCCAGGCTCATCCTCTACCATCAGGACGTTATGACCGGGTCTTGGCCGTGATATAGTCTCTGTTTTATGCAATGTTTAACTCCTCAGTCGGCGAGCAGGGCAAGCTGAATCGAATACAGGTCCCCTTTCCAAGACCATCCGAACTCGCATGAATTTCACCCCCATGGCGCTGCACTATTTTTCGGCAAACTGACAGGCCAATCCCTTCACCCGTATAACTGGAACGAGGGTTCAGACGCTGAAACACTTTAAAAATACGCTCAATCTGATCCGGTTCAATACCTATGCCCTGATCACAGATGCTAGCTTCCCAAACACCCTCCAGGCAACACCCCTTTATGGTCACCTCTGGCGGCTGTCCTGGTACATGGAACTTGATCGCATTAGCAATCAAGTTCTGAAACAAGCGCACCCCCTCATTACGACTTATCCAGATACTTGGCCAATCGCCCTCCACTCGAACAGAAGCGCCATGCTTACGCACTTCCGGCCCCAGATAGATCAAAGCTTCATCCACTAAGGTTTTCAAAGAGCACCAGATAGCCGGTTCCCCCCCTCGCCCAACACGAGAATACTCCAGCAAGGACAGCAGCATATCATCCATACGCTGACCACCTTCTGTGACATAACCTAGGTATTCACGTACCTCATCCGAACAATCATCGCCCAGTTTTTTATCAATGACCTGGGAAAAACTGATAATCATTCGAAGTGGTTGGCGTAAGTCATGCGATGCAATATAAGCAAATTGCTCCAGCTCTTCATTTGATAACTGCAGGGCATCAGCCTGACGCCGAATCGCTTCTTCATGCTGTTTCTGTGCGGTAATATCATGTACTGAGCCTATCAGGCGCTGCGGCTGACCTGAGGCATTCTGCTCCAGCCGAGCGCGCTCATGCACCCAGCGCATACTGCCATCAGGCCTGAGAATGCGGTGCTGTATATCATGAACACCCAACTCTTCCGCCGCCTTGGTACTGGCTAGCACAGCTTCACGATCTTCAGGATGGACAGCGGCACTGAAGGATTCAACACTCGGCTTAAAGGTTTCCGGGTCCTGGCCAAAAATTTCATAAATAATATCCGACCACCAAAGATCACCCGTTTGAATATCAGCTTCCCAATAGCCCAGATGTGCCAACCGCTGCACTTCCTGCAATCGCAGATGGTGTAACCTGTCCTGCTCAACCACATATTGATCCAAGCGCCGTTGGCGTTGCACCATCCAGCCGCAGAACAATAAACTCAACAGCACCAGTAGTGCCGTAGCAATAAACTTATAGGTTTCACTGCGTTGAAAACGTGCAATATCAACCAGTGTTGGGTCCAGATCTTCGGTTACAACTACCAGCAAAGACCAATCGTTCAAGCGTTGATATGCCGTCTGACGCCATTTACCATCGATAGGGGCGGCTCCTCTATAGGAGTAATTATCAGGAGGGTTACCTTGCCACTGCATTACCGGTGCAACCATCAAACCAGGCTGCAAATCAATCAAGGGCATACGATAGATCAGCTCACCCTCCAAAGTTAACAACGCTGTCGTCAATCCGGGCTGCTGGGTAATACGCCCTAACCCTTCAGCTAATTGATAGACATCAATTGCGGCAACAATAACCCCCTCAAACTCGCCTTGAGGACTAAACACCGGACGACTTAAGGCAATAAATAAGGCACTAGGCTCCAAACGGGACATAGTGGGTGCCGAAAGATAGACTTGATCGATCTGTTGCTGCTGATGAATGCGAAAATAATCACGATCTGCAACCGAGAGGGAGGACTGTTCAAAGGTCCAGACTTGCATCTGGCCGTGCTTATCAAGCAGAAAAAAATCCAATAGCTCTGGTGTTTCCAACTGCTTAGACAACATATATGTCCGCAGATCTACTTCAGCCTGATTATTACTTTGCAGCAGACGCCGAAAAGTCAGTAGACTGCGATCAATTTCCTGCAAACGGGCATTGACCAGCTCTCGCTGTGTTAAAGAAATGGCTTTAACTGACTGTTCTGATCGCTCCAGTTGTCGCGACTCATACGATTCGGAGACAGAGTGATGAAACAGATATAACGACAGGAGTATCAACATCCCCAATAACAGCAGCATCAAATTAACAGCGGTCGATTTTGGCAAAACTTGCGGCGTTTTGGGCATGCGCAGAGTAACTTCTTACTGACTGGGTATGAGCTTAATAATACGCGCTAAGCGAAACGACCACAAACGCTGCTGATTAAACTTTTCACTATGTTATGCTATCTGTGTATATGAACTTGTCTGCATTTAAACGAAGGATAAAGAAATGGAAACTTCCGTGAAGGTCTGGGACTGGAGCTTACGCGTTTTTCATTGGAGCCTGCCTGTTTTACTGTTTCTGTTATGGTTCTCCGCCACTCAAAGCGATAATTTTGACGCATTGGAGCATCACATGCTGCTGGCTCAGATTCTTTTAGGGCTGATAATTTATCGTATTATCTGGGGATTCATCGGCACACCGGCCGCACGCTTCAGCCGTTTTATCACAGGTCCTCGCTACTGGGGGTGTTATGCCATGTCCATCATTCGCCGTCAGCCACACCCCTATCTGGGACATAATCCTTTAGGCGGGTTGATGGTATTGGTGTTACTGGGAGCCCTGAGTTTTCAATTACTCACCGGCTTATTTACCGATGATGACATACTTTTTTCAGGCCCCCTGGCAAGCGCAGCAAGTCAGGATACCGTAGGTTGGATGAGTGGCTGGCACCGGCGCTTTTTTGACTGGATATTGATTCTGGTCGGCCTGCATATACTGGCCATCGCCTTTTATAAGCTGTTAGGCGAAGGCCTGGTAAAAGCCATGTTTACGGGTCGCAAAACGCTGCATGATTCCGCACCAGATCGTCACAAGTTACTCCCCGTACCCACGACTTTTCCCTGGATCCGCTTTTGCATCGCCGTGGCTATCGCTGCAGCTTGTGTCTGGACACTTTTTTATCGTTAACTTGCCACGTAAGGTTGAGCCTGACTGAGTGGCTCAGCCTTACGCATCGCGGGATGAAAATACGAATAGATAACGGGTACCAGTAACAGCCCCACCAGCATTGAAAAGCTTAATCCAAATACAATCGCTACGGCTAACGGCTGCAGCATTTCGGAACCCTCACCTATCCCGATAGCCAGTGGCAGCATTCCTGCAACCGTGGTCATGGTAGTCATGAGTATCGGTCGCAAGCGCAGTCTGGCTGCCGCAATGATGGCTGCATCTCTTGCCATACCTCGATCCTGTTGCAGCTCAATATATTCCACCAGTACGATGGCATTATTCACTACTATGCCTGCCAGCATAATCATTCCTAACCAGACCGGCATGGATAAGGGCATGCCCAGCAAGGTTAACCCCCCAGCAACACCTATGGCGCTGAAGGGAACACTGAGAATAATGACTAACGGATTGCGCAGCGATTCATACTGCACAGCCATCACCACAAATACCAGAAACAATGCCAGCAGTAACAGAATCCCGGTAAGCGTCTGACCCTCTTTCAAGGTTTGAGACGCACCACCATCAAAACGGCTATAGCCATCCGGCAAATACATATCAGCCAACGCCACCTCAATGTTTGCCAACACCTCTCCCAGTGGATAACCATCAACCAGGGAGGCCGTAACTTCTACAATCCGCATTTGGCTGTCACGACGAATATTGCCTGGCGCCTTGGTCAGGTCTACTTCTACCAGGTCTCCCAGATACAGTGACTGACGACCCTCTGAAGCAGGAAACAGCATAACAGCCTCAAGATCCTGTACATCCTGGGCTAGGTGTTCAGGGAGCTTAACGCGTATATCGTAACCACGTCCGCCCTCATAGAAATCAGTTACAACTCGGCCTTCCAAGGCCATGATCAGCGCTTCATTGACATCCTGTACATCCACTCCTAAAGCCGCTGCGCGCTGTCGATCCACCTTAAAATCCAGCTCCAGCACCTGTTCTTCAGATGAATAGGCCAGATTCTGAATGCCCTGCAAGGACTCAAGTCGAGACACAGTTTCACGAGCCAAGTTGTCCAGCACATCCAGTTCCGGTCCCTGGATACGTACACTGATATCATCATCACTGGTACTGGTACGTATCCCGCGAATGCCGCGTTGACGCATGCGTACCTGGATACCGGCCAATTGTTGTTCCGCAATCTGCTGGTTCATGCGGTTAATCCATTGCTGTGAACTGATTTGCCGCTCTGAGAGTGACTTTAACTGCACCGTCATACTCGCCTGGTTAGCCGCCTCCCGAGAAGCACGTCCCCAGACAAACCCACCCGATACCACAAACACACTGTCGACATCTGGATCTTGGCGAGCTAATTGCTCAATGATCAACACCCGCCGGTCCATTTCATCCAGGGTAATATCCGGATCGCCAATCACCCGAAGATCCACCTGACCATCATCCAGTGTTGGCAGAAAGGTTTGTGCGCCACCGATAAAGGTAGGGGCACTGACCACCAGCAATAGTATAAAAGCCAGCGGAATCGGCCAGCGAAAAGTTAGCACCTTGCGGATCAAGCTAGCGTAGCCAGATTGCAGTGTTTCAATAAAGCGGTCAATGAAGCGACGAAAACGGCTGGTTTTGTGAGTTAACACCCTAGAGGCTAAAGCCGGCACCAATGTCAGCGCTATCACCATCGAGGCGACAACGGCTGCAGAAATAGTAATGATCAGTTCTCTGAACAGCAGTCCTACCAACCCACCCACAAACAGAAAAGGTAGAATGGCGGCCAAATTTGTAGAGGTGGATGCCAGAATAGCGCTATTGACTTCAGCGGCAGCATTGGCGGCATCGTCATGGCTAGACTCGCCTTCACGCTGATGCCGGTATATATTTTCCAGCATCACAATAGTGTTATCCACCAGCATGCCGACACCCAGTGCCAATCCACCCAGTGTCATGATGTTCAGGGTCAAATTGCCCAGCCCCATCAATACAAAGGTCACCATCACCGCGATGGGAATAGCACTACCAATAATCAAGGTACGGCGCAGGTTACCCAGAAACACATACACCACGGACATGGCCAGCAATGCACCACTGACCACCGCCAGTACCGAGTTATTCAGGGCCTGGCGCACATAAATTGATTGATCTGTAATCGGGTAGATATCTATATCGCCAGGTAACAAATTCTGCTCACTAAGCCATTGCATGCGTTCCTGAACATAGTTGGCAACTGAAATGGTATTGGCATCGGGCTGACTCTGAATCGACATCTGTAGCGCTGGGATACCATTGGCTCGGATACGCAGGCGCTCATCTTTATGGGTGTCCAGGATTTGTGCTACTTCATCTAACGACACCTGCCCACCGTCAGGCAGCGAAATCGACAGTCCAGCTAGTGCTTCTACACTATCGAAACGTCCACTGATACGACCACTAATTTCCTGGCGCGGTGTACGCAAACGCCCAGATGGGTCCTCGCGATGGTTACGTATCAAGGCATCGATCACATCATCCACTTCCAGTCCCAGACCCGCCAACCTGACCGGATCCGGCAAAATCTGAATCTCACGCTCCAGCCCACCGCCGACTTCTGCCGCCGCAACTCCCGGCAAGTTGATAAACCATTTGGAAAAGACATCCTCAACCCAGCTACGCAACTCTACTGGGCTTCGCAAGCCAGAACTGATGGCATATTGCATTACTGGTATCTGAGAAGGATCGCGCTTGAATATGGTGGGCTGGTCAATCGTATCGGGCAGTAACTGACGAGCCCGATCCAGACGGGTACTGGCATCGCGCAAGGCGATATCAATATCTTTGCCATAAGGAAAGATCAGGTCAACACTGCTACGCCCTTGACTGGTGCTGGACTGGATATTGATCATATCTTCAGTGATGGCTAACTGCTCTTCAACAAAGCGGGTAATACGATCTTCCATGACCAATGCCGGGACACCCGGGTCACTGATATTGACACGAATTTCTGGGTAAATGAGTCGTGGCAGCAGATCAACAGACAGACGACTAAGCGTGAACAGTCCAAGCACGATTACAGCCAGTGCAATCATCGACACACCGACTGGATGCTTGATTGACCAACCCGCCAACCCGGATCCGTGACGCGGCTGGGGGGGATTCACTGGCGTAGGCTCCATCTCAGGACTCCCGCTCAGCCAACGGCATAACAGGCTGTACCACCAAGCCTTCCGTTAACCCCATAAACCCGCGGATAACGATCTGATCATCGGTTTCAAGACCATTCAAAACTTCAATCCGATCCGCCACCCGAACACCGGTAATAACCTCACGTTTTTCAATGCGCTGCTCTGCATTCATCAGGTAGACATACTCCCCCCGATCATAACGCAAAGCAGAAAAGGGAATCATCATACGTTCCTGCAGCCTTGCCGACAGGCTGACACGGGCCAGTTGCCCGGGTACGGCACCTGCTGGAATAGGATCAGGCTGAATTTCTATCTGCCCCCGGCGTGTCAGCGGATCAACTTGCGGATAGATACGGGTAATGTTACCGGTAAAGTCCTGAGGCCCCAATGCGTCCAAGGCTATACTTACCCTGTCACCCAGATGCAGATGAGTAATAACCTGCTCCGACAACTGCAGATCGACCACCAACGAAGTCGGATCGATAAGGGTTAACAGATGGGTATTTTTAGCCGCAAAATTACCTGGCTCGGACAAACGCTCAGTCACAACGCCAGTAAAGGGGGCCGACATGCGGGTGTAGCCCAAACGAGTTGTCAGAATAGCCAGATCAGCCCGCGCAATTTCCAATTCAGTTTCACGACGCTGCAACTCTTCTATAGAGATCAGGTTGCGCTGTGACAACGAACGCACCCGCTCCAGATCACGCTCGGCTCGCTGTAACTCCGCACTACTGCGGGCAATCTGCGAACGTAGCAAACTGTCATCCAATGCAATCAAAAGATCGCCACGGGTCACGCGGTCACCAGGGTACCAAGGCAGATTGGCAATCTGCCCTTCTTCCTGAATGAACAAACGATACTTAACAGTTGCCCGCAAAGTTCCCGTACGCACTCGATCCAGCTTAACCGCTTCTTCTGCTACCTGGTGTAATTCCACCAGATGCGCACGTTCCACGCGTGCTGATTGGCTTCCCTGCACTGACTGCTGGTCACACCCGACCAACAGCAATCCGCATAACAGTAAAAAACCGAACATGACCCAGCGCACGCTATAGCTACTCCCTATCATTCAATTCACATATCAAACTTGCCAGTATAGACCCGAAGCCAGAATAAGAGGTTCAATCCGGCCACACCTTTACCAATGTTAACCCTATACAATGGAGTTTACGTGACAGACGTGAAATTAGTGCTGATTAATTCAACAGAGTGCTGCAAACAAAAAAATGCTGACGAGACAATGGCTGCCCCGCCAGCACGGCACCTTAGTGGTCAAGCACCTGACTGAGGAACAACTTGGTGCGATCTGACTGCGGATTTTCAAAGAAGGATTGCGGTTCATTTTCTTCCACAATCTGCCCTGCATCCATGAAAATAACCCGATCAGCTACTTTCTTGGCAAAACCCATTTCATGGGTAACACAGAGCATCGTCATACCTTCACCGGCCAATTCCACCATAACATCAAGCACTTCCTTGATCATTTCTGGATCGAGTGCTGAGGTCGGTTCATCGAACAACATCACCCTGGGGTTCATGCACAGACTGCGAGCAATCGCCACACGCTGCTGCTGACCACCGGAGAGCTGTCCTGGATACTTAAGTGCCTGATCCGGAATTTTAACGCGCTCGAGATACTTCATTGCTATCTCTTCAGCTTCCTTCTTCGGCATTTTACGTACCCAAATAGGCGCCAGCGTACAATTCTGCAACACAGTTAAATGTGGAAACAGATTAAAATGCTGGAACACCATCCCCACTTCTTTACGCACCTGACTGATGTTTTTCAGGTCATTATTAAGCAGCACGCCATCGACGACTATGTCGCCTTCCTGATGCTCTTCAAGATGATTGATACAACGGATCATGGTGGACTTGCCGGAGCCAGAAGGCCCACAGATGACAATTTTTTCACCCTGTTTCACATTCAGGTTGATGTCCTTTAGCACATGAAACTCACCGTACCATTTATTCACGTCTTTCAGGGTAATGATATAGTCTTGTTCGTTCGTCATTGACCAGAACTCCAGTTAATTTCTATGGCCGGTATTGAGATGATTTTCCAAATAGATACTGTAGCGCGACATGCTGAAGCAAAAGATCCAGAACATGAAAGCCGCAAACAGATAGCCTTCAGCCGGATAGCCCAGCCAGGCCGGATCAGCCAGGGCCTGTTGCACCATACCTAACACATCCAGTAAGCCGATGATGACAATCAGACTGGTATCCTTGAACAGGGAGATCAAGGTATTTACTATGCCCGGAATCATGATTTTTAGTGCTTGTGGCAGCACGACCAGACTGGTTTTCTGCCAGTAACTCAGTCCCAGTGCATCAGCACCTTCAAACTGCCCTTTACTCAGCGCCTGCAGCCCGCCACGCACCACTTCGGCCATATAGGCCGACTGGAACATCACAATACCGATCAAGGCACGCATGAGTTTGTCAGCATCAGTACCGCCAGCAAAGAACAGCGGTAACATCACCGACGCCATGAACAGAATGGTGATCAAGGGCACGCCACGCCAGAACTCAATAAAGATCACACAGACCATTTTGATCACTGGCATCTCACTGCGACGCCCCAGCGCTAACAAAATGCCAATAGGAATTGCCACGACTATACCGATCAGGGCCAGCACCAATGTCAGCATCAAGCCCCCCCAGCGGTGGGTCGGTACAACCTCCAGCCCGAAACCACCGTAGAGCAGCGTGTAAGCCACTACCGGATAGACGGTAAGCGCAAGGATACCGATGGTTTTCTTGAATGGCAGGCGCGGAACAGACAGCCACACCAGAATAGCCAGTAGTAAAATAAAGGTCAGGTTAGGCCGCCAGTAGCTATCCTCCGGGTAAAAGCCATACATAAACAGATTGAAGCGCACTGTTATAAAAACCCAGCAAGCGCCGCCGCTGTCACAGTCTGCCCGCGAGGTACCAAACCAGTCTGAGGTAATGAAAGCCCAATTCAGAAAGGGTACCAATACCATCCAAAGCACATAGGCAGTAAACAGTGTAACCAGTGTATTCGGCAGGCTGGAAAACAGATTCTTGCGCATCCAACCAATCAGTCCCACCTCAACGATAGGCGCCGGGCGGTCAGAAATAGGGGTAAATTTATCCATCTTATCTCTCCACCAGGGCAACGCGTTTGTTGAACCAGTTCATAAAGGCCGATACCAGCAAACTGATCGTCAGGTAAACCAGCATGGTCATGGTGATAATTTCTATCGCCTGCCCTGTCTGATTCAAGGTTGTTCCGGCAAATACGGATACCAGATCGGGGTAACCGATCGCCGTTGCCAGTGAGGAGTTTTTCGTCAGGTTCAGATACTGACTGGTCATGGGCGGAATCATCACTCGCATTGCCTGAGGTAGCACCACCAGGTTCATGCGATGTTTTTCATTCAAACCCAGAGCACGGCAGGCCTCGGTCTGTCCATGTGACACGGATTCTATGCCCGATCTGACAATTTCGCCGATATAGGTACTGGTATAGATGGTTAACGCAAACCAGAGTGCAACCAGCTCCGGCAGCAACGACATACCGCCACGAAAGTTAAAGCCACGCAGCTCGGGATAATCCAACCCGATTGGACGTCCGGTGATAAAAAAGCCCAGGATGAGAGTTGCGAGCAAGATCACTGTAGAGGCCCAGAATACCGGAAACTGTTGTCCTGTATCGATCATGCGCTTTTTCGCCCAACGTGACAGAAAAATCACCCCGACGATAGCCGCGACAATCAACCCCACATAGAAGGCAAAGCCTGTTTCCGCCATAGGCCTGGGCACGAAGATACCGCGTATATTTAGAAAAACCACTTCGCCTAACGTCAAACTATTTCGCGTGCTTGGCAGCGTTTGCAGCACTACGTAGTACCAGAAAAAAATCTGTAGTAACAACGGGATGTTACGAAGAATTTCTATGTAAACCATCGAGATTTTTCGTAGCAACCAATTTGGAGAAATACGGCTTACACCGATAAAGACACCCAAGATAGTGGCAGCCACTACACCCAGTGCCGATACCAACAAGGTATTCAGCAACCCAACAAAAAAGGTACGCCCAAAACTGAAAGTTTCATTATATTCGATCAGCGTTTGTGAGATACCAAACCCGGCTGGTTGCTTTAAAAAGCCAAACCCGGACGATATTCCCCGGACTTCAAGGTTGGTCATGACATTGCCAACAATGGTCATCACAAACCACAGCAACAATCCAAGTATCACGGCCTGATAAAACAGACTGCGAGCGGTCGGGTTGTAGATAAGGCGGGTAAGGCTATTGCGGTTATTTGATTTCATGAAAGTTATGCACCTCTGTACACAGCCTGAAAATGCCTGTCAGATTACAGACTCTGAACGGGTTATGGAGTGGATAACTCCATAACCCGGACTGTTCACTCAGAAGTGGACGTTTAACGAACTGGTGGAGCGTATTGCAGACCACCATCAGTCCAGAGTGCATTCAGGCCGCGATCAATGTTAAGTGGAGAGCCTGTACCTACAGTGCGTTCAAACACTTCACCGTAGTTACCGACCTGCTCAACAATGTTGAAAGCCCAATCATTACTTAACTGAAGCAGTTCACCCATATTGCCGGATGTACCCAGCAAACGCTGAATGGATGGGTTATCTGAGGTTTTCATTTCTTCGGCATTGGCGCTGGTGACACCCAGTTCTTCAGCATTGAGCTGTGCGGACAAGGTCCATTTCACAATGTTGAACCAAACATCATCACCCTGACGAACCACAGGTCCGAGTGGTTCTTTAGAGATAACTTCCGGCAGCACGATCGCACCATCAGGATCGGACAACTGTAGACGCAGCGCGTACAGCTGAGACTGGTCTGAGGTCAGAATGTCACAACGACCTGCTTCAAAACCCTGAGCCGTCTGATCAGCCGTATCGTAAAGTACCGGCTCATAGCTCATGCCATTAAAACGAAAGTAATCTGCCAGATTCAGCTCGGTGGTAGTACCGGAGGAGATACAGACTGAAGCACCATCCAGTTCAAGTGCGCTGCTGACACCCAGATCTTTTTTGACCAGGAAACCCTGCCCATCATAGTAAGTGACACCCGTAAAATTCAGACCCAGTGAGGCGTCGCGGGTGAGCGTCCAGGTAGTGTTGCGTGAGAGTACATCGATTTCACCCGACTGCAGAGCAGTGAAGCGCTCTGTCGCTGTCAGTGATACAAAATTGACTTTTTCGGCATCACCCAGCACGGCAGCAGCAACAGCTCGGCAGAAATCTGCATCGATACCCTGCCAACGACCATTACTATCTGTGGCTGAAAAGCCTGGCAAGCCATCACTGACACCACACTGAACAGCACCACGGTTTTTTACAGTATCCAGCGTGCTGGCATTAACACCGACCGCTGCCGTAACTGCCATTGCAGCGCCAACGAATGTTGCAATCTTCTTCATGTATTTTCTCCCATGAATGTTGTTTTTTGTTTTACGCAACTTTAGAAATGTAGTTACGCATCAACGCACGGGAGTGACTGCAATTTCTGAGCCAGCAAAACAGATTTGCCAGCTAACACAGATAAAAACCGAGCGTTTAACGCGCTTCTACTTATTTAAAGGCTTTAGCCCTGATAAAACTTAGCCTACTACGCCCTAAAAATACACAAAAAAATAACCTAATGTTCAATTTTAGTGCAGAAGATAATCGTTTTATTTACATTCGCCGGGCGATGAGCTGGTTCGCTCGCAGAGCGAGCTCCTACAGGAATCTATTTTAAACGTAGGAGCTCGGTCTCCGGGCGATGGGTTGGTTAGCTCGCAGAGCGAGCTTATATGGACCCGCCCGTGTTGCAAGCTATTTTTGACTCGAGCAGATGTGTTGCACGCTTATATCCGAC
>NZ_JBLXDN010000054.1:0-16711 GCF_048264025.1 Nitrincola sp. | reverse complement strand
CACAGCCAACGATGACAGATGAAGTAGGATCACTGGCTCAGGGACTTGGTATTGGCCGCTGACGCGGCCAATAAAAAACTAATGCCTATTGACAGGATAAAGGCTCATAGGTGTACACGACCCAAACAGTTTGCTTAGGTGGTGCTCATAATGAAGGTATTCATAAGTGAACTGGTAACCAGTTCTGTGTTGAGGATAGAGCTCCTCATGAGCTATTGGGTTTGCTCTTTAACATTAAAGGGGTAATGCTCACTGTTCAAGCCTAGTGACAGCATTTTTTGATAGAAAGCCAGTTCTAGAGGGTAAACGTTGTTCTTATTGAAGAAGCTGCTGTTAGGGAAGTCATGGGGATTTGAGGTGGCAAAGGCTGCATCTACAATGTTATCTCCCGAAATGAGGCGTTCGCAATATTTTCTAACGCTTTGAGCTAACTCATTGAACTCTAAACCTTCTCTGTAATTTAGCACATACCAGTTGCTATCTTCATGGTCGGAGTGAACCAGATCATTAAAATCTAGACCATGTACTTTGAATGTTCCACCGTTATCTATCTCCACATGAATGGAATACTGGCTTTCAGTGCATGTAATTATGAAGTTTTTCTTAACAAAATATATTGTGATTTCTTTTCATTTTAATGAGGCTTATCTTGTCAGAAGATTGATCAGACGATGTCAGCTGAAACAGTAACTTATTTATAGCTATGTCTAGCTGATCTAAGAGAAACATTATGCAAGTGAATATGCACGAAGCGAAATCCCAGCTTTCAAAGCTTGGGGAGAAGGCATGGGAGGGTGAAACGGTAGTCATTGCTAAAGCCGGTAAACCGTATCTGGACCTGGTGCCGCATCGTGAAAATATTACACCTCGCAAACCGGGGCGTTTAAAGGGGCAAATAATGTTTGCTGAAAACTTCGACAAGACACCTCTTGATGTTATCGCTGGATTTGAGGGCAAGTTGTGAAAAGATTGCTACTTGACCATTCCGTTTACCCGATGAGATCAGCTCAGATCGTAAGATCTTAACCTCTTTCCGGGCTTGCATAGAGATTTTACGTGTTTGTTTGTGATATCCCGGAAATTTGAACTTCGATATGATCACCATAAGGGATCAAGCTCGTCATGTGAAAATCTTTTTTAGCAATAAAAACGGAGAGATCGTTATGGAAACGCAAATCAAACGATGGGGCAATAGTGCCGCAATTCGCATCCCTTCTAAGATTCTTGCCGATGCCAACCTTGAGGTGGGTAGTCAAATCAACATCGTGGTCAAAGGCAATCGTATCGTCATTGAACCTATGGCTAAGGCATCAAAACACCTCAAGCTGCCCTTTACCGAGCAAGCTTTACTCAAGGGGTTGGATGCACGTACCGCCCATGCTGATAACGTTGCAGCATTACTGGTTACGGAATGGGTCGAGTAGATTGTAGGTTCTTCGTGAAGGGATTTCAGACGTCGTACAGGGTACGTGATCTTACGGTTTTCTTGTTAGTTCTTGCGTTTTCATGAGTATCGCAAAAGGACAAAATAAATTATTAATCCTTATTTTGTCCTTATCTTGTTTTCTAATATTTAATAAGTAATTGAATAATAAAATTAAGATTTATACGTCCGTCCAATCCATCATCGGCGCAACCGAAAAGCGCCGAGCCCTTGTAACCCGCGTGTTGTCAGGTGTTGTGGGCGTTTTTACTGTGTTTTCGGGTGTCTGGTTTTTGTTCATGTCTACGGGAGTCTGTGTCTTTTTTAAAAGCAGCCTAGCCTGCTGGGGGACATAGTATACAGTGGCAGCCGGTGTTTACGAAAACCGGATTTCTGAGATGAAAGCGGGTTATTTGTTCGTGCCCAGATACTCTACTAAAGAGTTCATACCCGTAGGTGTGTTAACGCACTTACCCAGGCCCAGCAAAATTTTATCTTATAGTACCTTGATGGTTTTACAAACTGACACTTCGCCGGGGCAGTATCACCAGCATAGGTACGCATGGAAACTACCGATTAGTCCATAAGTTTTTAAAAGTTATGTGTTAATTAAATGCAAAAGTTGAGGGTTCAACTATGAAAAAATTATTGCTGGGGGCTGTACTTATACTGGCATCATTTACCGCTTCGGCGGGAAGTGTATCCATCACTAATCCAACCATAATACAGGGAAGTGGTTTTATCACAGATGTCTCTACGGCTACTGGTGAATACATCTTCGGAGGGGCTTTCTTTGAAGCTGATGAAGCTGTCACTCTGTCCTGGGATTCCCAGTTGACAGGGTTTGCTCAAGGATTGGTTAATTTCAGCGTGTCTTCCTCGCTGGCTAACTGGACGCTGTCTGTCCTTGAGGGTGGAGTTGAAACCGTATTGACTAGCAACAATGCGGCTAACTCATCGGTTTTTGCGCCATTTACCAAGAATGGCGGCACTATATACAACCTAATCATAACCGGTACTGCGACCATCTCCAGCTTCTCTGTTGGTTTCACTTATCCGGTTGAGGTTACGCAAACGCCTCTGCCAGCGGCTGTATGGCTGTTTGGTTCCGTACTACTCGGTGGACTGACGCTACGTCGTCGTTTAAGCAAAACAAACAGGCAGGCTATTGTAGTCTAAGCAGGCTATTGTTCATGGTAAAATAACCGCGACATAAAACTCGCGGTTATTTTCATGGGGTCAGGTACCTTGAAGATTCACTCGGCTGATTTCAACCTGCGTCTAACCGCTCCACAATCATATACGTGTGTAATTCTGGGTGTTGATCAAATTCTAAGTGTCTGATGATACAACCTAAATCCATGAATAACTTCAGGAATCCATTAACACCTAACGATGAGTAGTAGACTTCAGGGCCCATAAAATCATCTACGTGGTCACCGGCATCAGTCGTACCACCAAATGAAAATATGAACACCCCGCCAGCATTCAAACTATTGATAATTTTGCTGATTACCTGTTGCTGCTGTGCCAGTGGAATATGCCAAATGCTGTCCCAGGCGGTGATAAAATCGTAATTTTCAGGCAGTTCGAATGTGCAGATATCGGCATGATAAAACTGAATGTCTGGATGGCGCTGTTTTGCCAGGCGAATCATTTCAGTCGATACATCGATACCCGACGGTTGGAAGCCATGCTCCTGCAATAGGTCGATAAAGCGGCCCGTGCAACCACAGCCGATATCCAGTGCCTTACCTGCGTTTTTAGTGAAAGTGATAGCTTTCTCATGCGGCTTGATCCCATTGTTCCGGTTAAAGCCTTCGCTTTCCCAGAGGTGGGTGATTTGATTATAAGCTTGTCCAATATCAGTGGGTTTCATAAATTAAGACTGTAAAATTTGTAAGTCAATCGGCTAATATTCAAATAGAGAGTGAATGGCATATACTACCAAACATCACATTCATGTCAGGGATGATTAAAGCATGTTATTGAATAAAATTGTATTTTTGGTTGCGCTGCTGGTGTCTACTGAAGCGCTATCCCAAATCTATCGGTGTACCGGCGAAAACGGCCAAAAAGTGTTTTCAAATTTGCCCTGTGGTCCGGATGCCCATCAAATACCCACACTGGACCTCACGCCTACCAGTGGCGGTACACTTGGTGTTCAACAGGGTCCAAGATCATTAAGCCCAAACCATACCAGACATACGGGGCGTCCGCTGGATAAACAGCTGATCACAACCCGATATCAGGATCTCAGAAGTATTGTTAATCGATTAGTGGGTAGTGATCAACCGGCACTTCGTGATCGTCTTAGAAACGAGATACAGCGCAATGAAGTACGGGCCTTGCGTGCTGAGGTGCTGCATCCAGACTGGAATGTGATTAACGGTCGCTATGACGAGAGGTTAGAGCGGATACAGCGTCAACATTTGGGGGATAATGTAAATTTGGCAAGGGCGTGGATCCAGCTGGAGGCTGAGCGAGATGCCGCATTATTTTTGTTAGCCCCTTGAACTCTCCGCTTGCCTAAGGCCTGATTCGATCAAGCCTTAGCCAGATTCTGTGGTTTTCCTTGCGCAAATGCCACGACGTTTTCAAAAGCAATTTTGAAATAAAGCTCATAACTGCCTTTTTCAACATAGCCCAGATGAGGGCTACAAAGCACATTGGCTAAGGATAGTAAGGGCTCATTTGCGGTGGTGGCCGGTTCAATCGAGAATACATCCAAGGCTGCTTGTTTGGTTGGATTGGCTTGCATCTCGATATACAAAGCGTTGGTTTCAACCAGCTCAGCCCGACTGGTATTCACAAATAATGAGTCTGGCTTCATCAACGATAAATCCGCTTGAGTTACACAACCTTTAGTCACTTCATTTAATCTCAGATGAAGTGACACTATGTCAGAATCAGCAAAAAACTCGCGCTTCGAGCCAGCCGCCATAAATCCATGCGCTTCAGCCAGCTTTCTTGATGAGTCACTTCCCCAAACAAGAACCGACATACCAAAAGCTTTGGCATACTGGGCGATGCGTTGGCCAATCTTTCCGTAACCCCAGATACCTAGAGTTAATCCGTTTAATGTTCGACCTAATCCAAGCCCACCCGATTGTTGCCACTGGGAAAGCGAAAGATTTGATACGTACTCAGGAATATGTCGTGAAGCAGCCATGATTAAAGCCCAGCAAAGTTCTGCTGGGGCAATGGCAGAGCCAATACCCTCCGCGACAGAAACTCCGTACTGATGGCATACCTCCAGGTTTAAGTGATTGCTGATTTTTCCAGTCTGACTGATGAGTTTGAGATTGGGGAGCTTTGATAGCAGCTCTTCTGTGATCTGGGTACGTTCACGAATTAACACCACTGCATCAAAATCTGCAAGCTTAAGCGCTAACTCATTGGCATCTATGTAGGTTTCATTAAAAACATGTACATCATGGTCACTAAGAATACTGAAACAGTCCAGTGTCTTCACAACATCTTGATAATCATCTAAAACTGCAACTTTCACAAAACGCTCCTTGGGGTTATAGCGCTAGGCTTCTGTTAGCGCTTCAGCACCTGTCTAGTAATTCTCTTGAGTGTAAGTGTGTTGGCACACTGTTTAGATCACCGCAGAATTCTATCTTATAGCACCTTGTTGGTTATACAAACTGGCACTTCTCCAGAACAGTATCACCATCAAAGGTATACATGAGAACTAACGGCTAGCCCACAAGCCTTTAGATTTCATGAGTGTATTTAAATGCAAAAGTTGAGGATTCAACTATGAAAAAATTTTTACTGGGCGCTATGCTGATGCTGGCATCATTTACTGCTTCGGCAGGAAGTGTGTCCATCACAAATCCAACTTCGGCGGGAAGCGGAGTCCTCTCACTGGTCACTGTCCCTTCCGTTCAATACACCTTTGGCAGTGAGTTTGCCGCTGGTGAATCAGTTGCACTGTCCTGGGATACTCAATTAACAGGCGCCTCTTTGGGTTTGGTTGATTTCAGTGTGGCTAGCACACTGGTTAATTGTGTCTCTGTCTATCTTTGATGGTTTGAATGAAACTGTGCTGACTAGTGGTAATCCAGCTAATGTACGGGTTTCTTCGCTGTTTAGCATGACAGGTGATACTGTGTATAACCTTCTCATGACCGGAACTTCAGCTATCTCCAGCTTCGCTGTTGGTTTCTCCTATCCACCCGATGTTTCTGAAGTACCCCTGCCTGCGGCTGTATGGCTGTTTGGTTCCGTACTGTTCGGTGGGCTTGCATTGCGTCGTCGCACAAGAAAAGCAAACATGCAGGCTGTAGCAGCCTAAGCAGGTTATTGATCGAAAAGGGCTTTGTTGGAGGCTGTGTGAAAACAGCCTGAGAGCCTAGCAAAATAACCGCGATATAATACTCGCGGTTATTTTTTATGACGTTAATCCCTCTGGTATAAAGACTCAATTGAAACCGATTCTAGTGTGTTGGTGTTTATCATATAGCCAGCCAGAGCCCCCGAAACTTAATCTGGCCCGATCTTTAATGAGTTGCACACTGGCCGTACCTAGTTCATGGCTGCGTCAGGGCAGGATCGCCTGCACCTGTTTTGTTTGCAGCATCCTCTGGTTGTTTGAGTGCCTTGGTAGCCTGCGCTATCAGTTACTCGCTGTAGGGCGAACGACGATATCGCTGGTATCAACATCTTCGGGTTGGTTAATGACATGCGCGATGGCCGAGGCAATTGCGTCCGGTTTGAGGGCAATCTGACGGTAAATATCGATGATCTTGGCTGTTTCGGTATCGGTGATGGTATTAGCCAGTTCTGATTCCACCACACCAGGGTAAACACAGGTTACACGAATTTTGTCGGTTTCCTGGCGTAAGCCATCGGAAATGGCGCGCACTGCATATTTGGTAGCACAATAAACCGCCGCGGTTGGCACCACGCTTAATCCTCCGATGGAGGAGATATTAATCACCTGGCCGCGCTCCTGAGCCTGCATGGTCGGCAGAACAGCGGCAATCCCATTAAGTACACCGCGAATGTTGACATCAATCATGCGGTTCCATTCATCGACTTTGAGCGCCGCCAAAGGTGATAGTGGCATCACACCCGCATTGTTGATGATCACATCAATACGGCCGTGAATCTGTAGAGCAAAATTCGCGAAGTCCTGCATGTCCTTAAGGTCGGTAACATCCAGCGCCTGATAATCCACCGTGCCGCCTTCTGCACGAATGGCGTCGGTCAAGGTTTTCAGTCTGTCGGTACGACGTGCACCAATGATCAAACTGTGCCCCTGGCTGGCTAACCAGCGCGCAGTCGTTTCGCCGATACCACTGCTGGCACCGGTCAATAAAATAACTTTTGGGGAGTGGGTTGTTGAAGTTGTCATGTGCTAATCCTTCTGTTGGTGAGTACCCGGAGAAGATTAGCCAGTAATGGCAAGTGGCAATAGCGACGTTCCTATTGCGTGTTTGCCTAATCCTATTTGATGGTTGATAGTGCGTGTTAGTTTATAGGTAAAAGCATGTATATTACTCTCATGCCTGCATAGCTTGTATTAGCGACTCTTGGCTATTTTAATTTATTTTCAAAGTCTGGGGAGGTTACTCGTATGACGTTGGATAGCAATGTTTCGGTACATGACAAGGTACATGACAAGATAGTCAAACGCTTATATCAGCTTGCGCCACACCAGGGTTATACGCAGTCTCAACTGGAGGGTGTGCGCTTTATGCGTTCAAACCGTCCGCTTACAAACACCCCGGTTCTTTACGAGCCAGGTATCGTTATTATTTGCCAGGGCCGTAAACGGGGTTACTTAGGTGATGAGGTTTATGTTTATGATGCCCAGCATTATCTTGTGCTCTCTGTTCCCTTGCCCTTTACCTCGGAAACGGAAGCCAGTGAGGAAGAGCCCATGCTGGGCATCGCTATCAGTCTTGATGCGGTGATCATTGCTGAGTTGGTGATGCTGCTGGAAGCCTCCGGTGGTGCCAAATTAGCGCCGCCGCGCGGTATGCTTTCTACCCCGCTGTGCGAAACCCTGGCCGATGCAACCTTACGTTTGCTGGATGCCCTGGCGACGCCTGCAGAAGCACGCATACTGGCGCCGTCGATTGTACGGGAGATTTTTTATCGGGTGCTGGTGGGAGAGCAGGGTGGCAGTGTTCGCTCAGCACTTAACCATTATGGACAATTTGGTAAAATCGCCAAGGCGTTACGCCATATCCATGTGAACTACGCTGATGCTCTGGAAGTCGGGAGCCTGGCGAGTGAGGCGGGAATGAGTGCTCCCGCCTTTCATGTACACTTCAAAGCGGTAACCCAAACCTCGCCTATCCAGTATATTAAATCGACACGTTTACACCATGCCCGTCTGTTGATGATACGTAATGGGCTGACCGCCGCTGCAGCGGCAGGTCGCGTTGGGTATGAGAGTCCGTCTCAGTTCAGCCGGGAGTTCAAGCGCTTTTTCGGACGCACCCCTTCAGAGGAGGTGCGCACCATGAAGGCCAGCTTTGATTTGTTACCACCGACTCAGCTAGCCGATATCGCTGTGTCTCACTGATCTTCGGCTTCTTGCTGTTGTCGACTCAATTCAAAGTATGCTTCTTGCTTATTATTAATAGCTAACTCTATAAACCTGCGGATTGTATTAGCCTGTGAATCTATTGAATCTTCCTCTGGAAGATAAGGCAAGGTCATTTGTAGCGCATATTCAAAAACACTTAGCCCTGCTATATCTTTAAGGGTAGGGTCTGCACCTGCAGCCAGCAAAGTTTCAACAGCGCTAATGCCATTGAATAGCAACGCGTCGGATAGCGGTGTTCTACCATACATATCTTGCATATTAACATCTGCACCGTTCTCAATTAACAGGGAAAGGATTTCAGGGCAGCCAGGCATATCAGAGACTGTTAAGTCTCCCAGCAGATTAACTCTATTGCTGGTAGATGATATTTGTTCAAGATCTAACGTTGCACCAGCCGATAACAGCTGCTTGGCCTGCTCAGGTCTACACTCAAGCCAACCATTAGGGGTTCTATTTGCGTTGTTTGAAAAATAAATAGGCGTTCTTGGTATTTCTCCAGGAAATAAGGCATTTACATCAGCACCGGCTGCAATCAGTGTATTCAACTGCTCTGGGGTGCCAAACATAACGACTTCAAATATAAGTGGATATTCTAGTGTTTCCGATTTATGTGGAACTACATAGCTATAGTTCGCATCAGCTAAAGGCAATTCATGATCAGTGTGATAATTTATTACGGCTTGAATTTCATCCGCTTTTTGTTGTTTGAACGCTTCATATTCCAACTGAAATTTTTGGTGTTTATCATGCTCGGCAACCCGCGGCTCAGAAAACACAGAGCCACTAAAGATGGTGCTTACGAACCCTAGCACAACAAAAGGGTGGTAAAAACGCTTCATTTTAATTCCTTTTATAGATTTTTAATCCTATTCCATAGGCTTGTAAATTCACAACTGTCATGTGCTGCTACTCAAAAATCCACTTTATTACGCAGTGACTTGGTTTTACCGCGCTGGGTTTTGTTATCCACACGGCGGCGCTGTGAACCTTTGGTGGGTCGGGTGGCACGGCGTAACTTGACCGGTTTGATGGCCTGCTGAATCAGTTCCTTCAGCCGCTGCAGGGCATCTTCCTTATTCATTTCCAGGGTACGAAAGCGCTGGGCTTTGATCACTATGACCCCATCCTGGGTGATCCGCTGATCGGAATAGCTCAGCAGACGCTCCTTATAGAAGGGCAGTAATGACGAACGCTGGATATCAAAGCGCAAATGCACGGCAGATGAGACCTTGTTAACGTTTTGCCCACCCGCACCCTGAGCACGAATCGGTTGAAACTCGATCTCCCAGTCTGCCAACTGAGTGTTTTCGGTGATTTCTAGCAAAAGAGCCTCTTGGTTAATATTGGGTTTGTCGCTTACTCAAGTGTAATTGTCCTCGTCAGTTGAAGCTACTAATAGACTCAAATACTCATCCGGCGGCATGGGGCGGTAGAGGTAGTATCCCTGGCCCGAGTGACAACCCCAGGATTTGAGTAGATCGAGTTGCTCTTGTGTTTCTATGCCTTCAGCGGTGGCATGCGTGTGCAGATCCCTACTCAGGTGGATCAGGCTACGGCACAGTGTCTGGTGGGTTTCATTGCTGGTCAGATCGGAGACAAACTGCCGGTCGATCTTGATCTCTTCAGGAGCCAGGCGATTGATATTCTGCATCGAGCTGTAGCCGGCACCGAAATCATCAATAGACAGGCTGAAACCGGCCGACCTAAGCAGGCTGGCATTGTCTACAGCAAGGTCTCTATCGCTGATGACGGCGGTTTCAGTAATTTCCAGCACAAGACTTCGGGGTGAAATGCCATATTCGCGGCACAACTCGATCAACCCGGAAGCAAAGTTCTGTTGCAGCAGGTCACGGGCTGAAATATTGATGGCGAGCGTGGTGCCATTGCTTATCGCTTTACTCATCTCAGCCACCAGCATCAATTGCTTATGTTGATGCAGCTGTAGATCCTGCTGGTATTGATTCCAGAGATGATTGGAACGCCAGTTAGCTCGGGCAGCCAGTTGTGCATGTTGATAGAGTGTTGTCATATCCAAATCATTTAAACTACCTGACGCGACGCCGATGGAGAAAAGTTGCTGGAACTCTATCTGCTCCAGGTGGATGGTTCGATGTAGGACTGGTTCGAGGTGCTCAATGACCTCTTGCGGACTAGTGGTCTGATGACAAAGAAATATCAGAATCCCCTGATCCATATCGATGAGCCTGGCCTGGCTGAGATTGGGGAGGTGATGCCTTATAACGCAGGGCTCAGATTCAAGCGCCTGATTGACCCGCTTGGCAAGGATCGCTGTGGCTTTCACTGCGCTGCCTGGGCCAACCGCTTCGCTAAGTTCAGTAATGCCTGACAGCTGGATCAACACCAGATGGACCGACAGATTCGGTAACGCCTCCTGGTGGTGCAGATGGTTGAGAAAGTAGTTGCGATTGGGTAAACCCGAGTCAGGATTGGTCATCAATTGTTGATTTTTTTCGGTTTCTAAATGCTGAGCTCGCTGTGTCAGACTGAATGAAAAGCACAGTAGTTCAATGACCGTACTGATAAGCAAAGCATGCTCGGTGAAACTGTTGAATGGTAGCTGGTTGCGAAATACCATCGCGCCGATTGCAGCACCGACAATGAAAAAAGACCAAGCAACCAGATACAAGCCTGCCGGGGTGAAACCACGACGTAGAATAGTGATTCCCCAGTATAAACTGAGAATTGAAACCACTCCCTGCAGGATGGAAAAAGGAGTAGCGTAATAGTTTTCAGGTATGACCAGGCTGATCAGTACCGCCGTGGCGAAGGCCAGATCTGCTAGGCGGCGATAACGCCACCAACGGGGCAAACGGGTGCGTATCTGCAGGAACTGCAGACTGAAGTGGAAAATGCTCCAGGCCGATAGTGTGTAAAGGGTCAAGATGATTGACGCCAGGAATTGATTGAACGCCATCGACCACAACCAGGGCCCGAATCCCTGACTCACGCCTAGACTGAGAAATACAATCAGATGAAACAGAATATAAAAGCCATAGGCCGGGTGGCGAAAGAGTAGAAAGGTGACCGTATTATGGAGCAGTAATATCAACAGAGCGCCCGCCGCCGCTGCCCAGATCTTGAAGCTGAGCTCGGTCTGCCGGTCAAATTGCTGTGGACTCATTATGCGTAGCGGAAGCAGTAAGGGCCCGTCACTGGCTTTTCTGATCAGCACCAGGCTTTCGGTGTCGGGGGGCAGATCGATAGGAAACCAAATGCTGGCGTAGGGCGCCTCTGGAGTCCATCTCTGGGTATCTCCACGCACCCAGTGACGTATTATCTGACCATCCTGAATCAGATAGAAATCCAACTCATCAATCATGATGTTGCTAAGACGCAGAATCAGTTTGGTGGGTGCCTGTACCGGCGAAAACTCGATTTTGTGCCAGTAAGCCTCGGCGGAGATGTCGCTGGATTGTCGAAAGTGAAGGTTGCTGAAATTTAGCGTATCAAGTGCTTGCTCGGGTGTGAGACGCTCAGCACCTTCAACCGCTGTGAGCAGCGGTTCAGTGATGTAATCAGGTGAACCAGTGAAATCCGCGGGTACAGTGTAAGCTCCGGCATGGGCGGATAACAGCAACAACAATATACCAGCGTGAATAAATAGGCGCAGAGCTAACTTCCCATGCAGGCGTTTGCGACAGAGGGTCCAGTACTGAGTATAGTGCTTTTTTGGTTTATCGTTTGACTAGGCGTTCTACCAGATAACCTAGGCATAGCCAAACCCCAAGCCAAAAGATAATGACCATGACAATACCAAGTCCAGATGGACTGGACCAACCCCAGCTACCTGAACTTTGAAACACAGGCAACCCAAGACATGCCTTGTGCTCACTAATCCTGTCAGGCAGCCTGAACTTAGCAAACTCACTCACTTGTATGTATATCATATCTGACATGTAGTGTATTCCATGAGCCCAAAGGACAAGCCATGAGTCCCGCATAGCAAAAATGGAGGCTGGAGATCCGAGTGTTTCCATAGATCTGATCATGAAGTCACTTTTAGCACTTGGCGCTTCTCCCAACGATGTCGCCAAAGCAATAGCTTCAGGTTCGTCCCACGCTGCATAAGCCAGGCATTAAGTTATATGTATCCTGCGCCAATCCTGGCAGGTCATCCGATACAGCCGCACTGGCCGACCATGAAATTCGCGAATTGTGTAATCATGGAAACCTGCTTTCTCGGATACTCTAACTGACGCCACATGCTCTGGTTCGATGATGGCAACTACCGATTCACAGTGTTTTTGCTCGAACGCATAATCAGTAACAGCATTGACAGCTTCGGTCGCGAAACCTTGATTCCAAAATCTTCGTCCTAACCGATAGCCCAGATTAAATTCCTCAACATTCCCGACTAATTCAGGGCTGACGCCACAGAAACCAACCAGGTCACCTGAGCTTTTCTCCAACAACGCCCAGGGGCCGATTCCATGCGATGAGTAACAGGCTCTACACCAGTCAATAAACTCGCTGGTGGCTTTCTCGTCACAGACCCCGCGAACTGAATACTTCATAACCTCGGGATCACTCAAAATCTCGGTGAGGGCCGGTAGGTCCTCATGGCCGAGTTGTCTTGCAGTGAGCCTTTCTGTTTCAAATAGTTGCACTGAGTTTTTCCTTATAGATAGCTCATTCCGGCTCTTCGGCTCAAAAGGTATCAATATACAACGCTTCAACCTTATCTCTGGCCCATTGCGTTCGGCGCAAAAACTTCAGCGATGACTTAATGGATGGCTCGTTGTGAAAACAGTTGATGTTGATCTGCGCATATAAAGCATCCCAGCCGTAATGCTCCACCAGGCGGGTGAGTATTTTTTCCAGATTTAATCCATGTAAAGGATTGTTGGGTTGTTCTTGGCTCATTGATTTTTCCTGTTGCTGCAAGGGTAGGGATGATCACTGGAATGAAGTTTGAAATAATATTTTGATGGAGCCTAAATAATGTCCATGTTTAAGGTACATACAACATCCAGAATAATGACAAGTTTATCCGATTTTCCTTGCAAAAGTGTAGTGGTAGATAAAACAAAATAACCTCATTGCTTATATTCAATGTGTTAATTTATGGTTATTATATATAGCGTTACCTTATTATTGGGCCTGGCTAATAATTAACTATTAAAGATTATCTAATTTAGATAAGTTGTATTAATAAATGGATAAAATTTTAATACTTAATGTAAGTTTTTTGCTTTTTGATATATTTCTACTAGATTAAACTCTTACAGAGATATTGGTGTTACAGAAAAATTAATGCTCCATTAGACTATTGAATCACCCCATTCTAGTGCCTCCTTGATTGATGCCGAATCTCTGGTAATCCAGCAGGAGAAGTATATGAGAGTTAAAACCCTTAACTACTTGCTACTATTCGTAGCAATTTTATTCACGCCATGGGTGACTACGGCTGCTAATGATGCCACCGCACAGTACACCCCTGATGTGACCTTTACCTTACGAACTGCAATCGCCGATGGCCGTTTGGTCTATATTGGCCAGGGCGGTGAGATTGATGGCAAGGTCAACCCCACGCTGAATGTTAAATCGGGTGCGATGGTGCAGATCAATTTGATTAATGGTGACGGTGCTCTGCATGATATCGTTGCGCCGGATTTCAACAACGCCAAATCAGATCAGGTGTCAGGGCAGGGATCAAGTACGGTACTTGCGTTTCGTGCTGACAAGGATGGTGAGTTTGCTTATTGGTGTTCGGTGCCTGGTCACCGACCTGCAGGCATGGAAGGGCTGATAGTTGTCGGAGAGGGGAGAGTAGCGCCCGATATTGATGCCGAGGATTTGACGCTGTCACCAATGGATCTGCCTGATCCCATCGGAGATCGTGGCCCTACAACCCTGGAGTACACGCTGGAAACTATGGAAAAAGTTGGCAAACTTGATAATGGTAGCAGCTATAAGTTCTGGACGTTTGGCGGTACTGTGCCCGGGCCTTTTCTGCGCGTGCGTGAAGGTGATACCGTCACGATCAACCTGAAAAATCCCGAAAGCTCCACGATGATCCATTCGGTGGATTTTCATGCTGTAACCGGACCCGGTGGTGGTGCTGCTGTAACCCAGGCGGCTCCGGGTCAGACCGAAAGCTTCACCTTTAAAGCATTGCAACCGGGGCTCTATGTCTATCACTGCGCAACACCAATGGTGGCGCACCATATTACCAACGGTATGTACGGGATGATTCTGGTCGAACCCGAGGGTGGCCTTGATCCGGTAGACAAGGAATTCTATGTCATGCAGGGTGAGCTATATACTACAGAGGATTTTGGTACCAGAGGTGAGCTGTCCTTCTCAATCGATAAATTGCTTGATGAGGATTTCGAGTACATGATCTTTAATGGCTCGGTAAACTCACTCAAGAGCATTCACAACATGACTGCACAGGTAGGGGAAACGGTACGGATTTTCTTCGGTGTCGGTGGGCCGAATGCGACCTCCTCCTTCCATGTGATAGGGGAGATCTTTGATCGTGTCTATCACGAAGGTGCCCTGACCGATCCGCCACTTCACAATGTGCAGACAACCACAGTTGCACCCGGTGGTTCCACCATGGTCGAGTTCCAGGTCGACTACCCAGGCCGCTACATCCTGGTCGATCATGCTCTGTCACGGGCTGAACGCGGATTGGCGGGTTTCCTGACTGTCGAAGGCGAGGCTGATAGCAGTGTCTTTGACGCACACGGTAAGGATATCGGCGACCACTGATTTTTCAGGGTAAGTTAGCTATCGGTAACAACAACCCCCTTGGTCTTCGGATCAGGGGGCTTTTCAAAATCAGCTTGGCTGGTATCCTGCTGCGCATAATAAAAAAATATACTAGCTGAGTGGTACGTTAAGCCGATTTGCTCTTGTGTTCATCTTTTATCAGTTACAACCAGCGGGTTAGTGCTTGAATTCGAACAGATTACCCATCCTTATCTCTCAATGTGCGTAACCACACAAAACCAAACTACCTTATCGTCTATAGTAAAAAGCCAGTTAGTTCGTAGGCACTCTATAGCCTGGTGTCTTACCGCTAGCATCAATTATATGTAACTCAATATATGAGTGAAGCTTATGCTGTTATTTTCGATTCTAGTGGCGTTGACGGGGCTGGCGCTGACGGCGGGTGGTGTCTACCTGCTCAGTCTTGGCGGCAGCCTCTATTATCTGCTGGCCGGCGTTGTGTTGCTGTTCAATGCCTGGCTGGGCTTTAAACGCCATGCGCTGTCCCGCCCGTTATTTGCATTGTTTCTGGTGGTCACTCTGATCTGGTCCTTGTGGGAGTCTGGCTATGACTGGTGGGCGTTGGCACCGCGTATGGGCTTGTTTATGTTGCTGGCCATCCCGTTGTTGTTTTCCAACGTGGCGGACAGGGGCGGGCGCAAAGTACTGTTTCCTGTCTGGCTCGTGCTGGGGGTGATACTACTGGGCAGCATATGGGCCAAGCCGCATGAATTCTCAGGCACTCTCGATATGCAGGTGGACAGTGAGTCACCGAACCTGGGGGAAGCGCCTGAAGCCAGCTGGTATGCCTATGGGCGAACCAACATGGGGCAGCGCTATTCGCCGTTGGATCAGATCACACCCCAGAATGTCGGGCAGTTGGAAGAGGTCTGGCAGTATCGCACCGGGGATATGAAGCGCCCTGACGATATTGGTGAAACCACCTATCAGGCGACGCCACTTAAAATCGGCGACACGCTGTATCTGTGTACACCACACAACTGGCTGGTGGCCTTGGATGCCGACCTAGGCACCAAGCGCTGGGTCTATGATGCCCAGGTGCCGATGGAAAGCCAGCGTCAGCATCAGACCTGTCGCGGTGTGTCGTATCTGCCACCGGCATCAGGAGAGGTTCCCTCCGCTGAGAGGCTGGATGTGGCTGCCGAAACCCAGGCCGCAGTGCAGTGTGATGCCACCCTTTATATGCCGACCTCTGACGCCCGTCTGATTGCCATTGATCCAGCCACCGGCGCACGCTGCGCTGACTTTGGTGAAAACGGTGAACTCGATCTGATCCATAATATGCCGTTCAAGCAAGCCGGTTTCTATTACTCCACGTCGCCACCCGTAGTAGCTAATGGTTTGGTCATCGTGGCGGGTTCAGTGAACGATAACTACGACAAAAACTCACCGTCGGGTGTCATTCGTGCCTATGACGCTAAAACCGCTGAGCTGGTGTGGAACTGGGATTCCGGCAACCCTGAGGATACCGCACCGATCGGACCGGATCAGGTCTATACGCCCAGCTCGCCCAACAGTTGGGCCATAGCCAGTGCCGATGAATACCTGGGGCTGATTTATTTCCCGATGGGCAACCGGACACCCGATCAGCTTGGCTGGTATCGTACTGAGCATGATGAAAAATATGCCAGCTCCGTGGTGGCGCTGAGTCTGGATACCGGTCAGGTGGTCTGGGTGCAACAGTTTGTGCACCATGACCTGTGGGATATGGATACACCGGCCCAGCCATCGCTGATTGATCTGGATACCGCAAGCGGCTTGCAACCGGCACTCGTCGTACCGACCAAGCAGGGCGATGTGTATGTGCTGAATCGTCAGACCGGTGAGCCGATCTTCGCGATAGATGAACTACCGGCTCCACAGGGAACCGTTGAGTTGGATGTAAGCGCCAAAGAATCAGCACCTACAATTTAGAATGTAACCGCTTCAAACTAACTCCATCAAATTCAATGTATGGA
>NZ_JBLXDN010000053.1:0-18229 GCF_048264025.1 Nitrincola sp. | reverse complement strand
TCGGATATAAGCGTGCAACACATCTGCTCGAGTCAAAAATAGCTTGCAACACGGGCGGGTCCATATAAGCCCGGTCTGTGGGAGCCCGGTCTCCGGGCGAATAGAACAGGGTTTTGATTGGGGTTGTTCGCTCACGGAGTGAGCTCCTACAGGTAGTGTGGGGTTCCCCATGTGGGAGCCCGGTCCCCGGGCGAAAGGGTTTGGTTTAATTTGGAGTGGTTGTTTGAATACACAGGTTAGTCGTCTTTGTTTGCTGGATACGCCGATGTTGAAGGGGGCTGCGGGTGAGGTGCCTTTGCAGTTGCGCTATCGCAAGGCGCTGGGGTTATTGGGTTTTCTGGCGGCTGAGAGAAATCGTAACCACTCACGTGTTTTTATTGCCAGCTTGTTCTGGCCTGATCTGGATGAACCGGCGGCGCGGGTGAATCTGCGTCAGGTATTATCCATTCTATCGAAGCTGTTTGGTAATAGTGCATTTAATGGAGCGTTGATTGTGGATCGGCACTTTGTCGCGCTACAGAATCATGCGCTGCTGCATCTTGATATTGCCGATCTGGAAACCTTGCAGCGTGCGACAACACCCCAGGTAAACAACCTTGATCACTTCAAGGAAGACAGCCTACTGACTGGTGAGTTTATGGCGGGTTATACCCTGCCAGGCTGCGAAGAATTTGAAGACTGGCTGACGGATAAGCGGGCGTATTTTCGCAGTTGCCAGATACGCTTGCTGAATACACTGATAGCTCAGGCACAAGCCAATCGACAGTCAGGTCTGGTGATCAGTTATGCTCAGAAGATACAGCAGCTTGATCCAGACAATGAATCCGTACTGCGTGAAGTTATGCTGTTATGTTCTGAAAACGGTCAATCGCGACTGGCATTACGACTGTACGAGAATTTTACCCAACGCATGCAGCGTGAGCTTGGCGTTTTACCGGATAGCAAATCTCAAGCACTGTATAACCAACTAACACAGAAACTCAACGAGCAACCAACACGCACTTCACAACCAGACCAATTTCCAGCTATTGAAAAGATCTCACCTGTAGTGGTGGTGCATCTGCAATGGCGCTGCAGTCTGCCAGATCCAGAAGCTGCGGCACAGCAACTATTCGATGCCGATCACTACTCGCGCAAACTGCTTTGTGATGACATCGGCGCCTTCCATCTGAACAGTGCCGGTCGTGGCTCGTTCTTCTATTTTGGCTGGCCAAGTGCACTCGAAGACAGTGCCTGGCTGGCTGTTCGCTGCAGCATACGTTTGATGCATTACACCCGCACCCATCCGGAGATCGAGTTACGTGCCGGCATCCACACTGGCACGTTGTTTTCATCTTTGAGTGCCTCTCTACCCGACCTGCTCGGCGATGTGACCGAAGAAACCAGCCTACTGTGCCAGAGCGCCACAGATGGACAGATTCTACTGAGTGAACCCTGCTACCGGTTACTGGATCGTAAGGTGCAGGCGCGTAAAATCACCGAGCGCCGCCGCCGCAATGATGGCAGTTTATCCGGGGCCTTTTTACTGGTGGATGAACCCGGCTGGTTTAGCGACTCCGACACCTTGCTACTTCCAGAACAGCTACCTATATGTGAGCAGCTTGACCAGCAGCGTGATCAGGCCGAACAGCAGCAGCTTCCCCGACTGGTAAACCTGACCGGCCCTGCCGGATGCGGCAAAACACTGATGCTGACCCAATGGTTGAAACAGCAACGCCAGACGGGTGACAGAATCTTCAAGCTACGCTGCTACCCGGATCGTCAGCAACAACCTTTATTTCCCCTGATCAGTTGCTTACGCCAGCTACTCGGGTTTCAGGGTGACGAAGCGATCAAACCTGACACCCTCAAAGAGCGAATGCGCCGACACGGCTGGGATAAATTGCTGCAGCAACCTATCCTGATTGACCTGATAACCAGTATTGCACCGCCCACTGAGCAGACGGTTCAACTGGCAATTACTGCTATCAGCCAATTACTACAAGGGGTTAGTGGCCCCTGCCTGCTGGTGTGGATTGAAGATGGGCATTGGATAGATGCCTCCACACAGGCTTTGATTGATTGTTTGACAGACCGCACAGACTGCCCACTGTTACTACTGTTCAGCGCTCGCAACAAGCCTGAAACGGCAAAAAATCAGTCTTGGCTGAACCTGACACTACCCAGGCTCAGTGACACCTCAGCAACCCGTTTGCTTAAGCTTTTTTCCCGCAACAGTCAGAGCTGGCGTTCCCCGGATGAAGCGGCACAGCTGCTGGAGCTGACCGATCATAATCCTTTTTTACTCAAGGCGATGGCCTGTTCATCTGAAGACAACCTGATTCCACACGAAGTCCTGCACTACTTTAGTCATCGAATTGATCAACTGAATGAATGGCGTGACAGTGCGTTGCAACTGGCTTTGCAATGGCCGGACATCCGCCCGGATCAAGCCTTATTGATTGGTCAGACACAGAACCTCGCCACTCCAACCGAAACCTTTGATCAATTGATCGCAGCCAAACTGCTGCAGTGGCAGAGCAAAACGCAGATAGCCTTCACACCGCCTTTATTGCAACGGGTATTGGCGTCGTTGAATCCACCCAGCCGCCAGCGCTTCGTGCACAAGACACTGGCATTGCAACTACAGCAGAAAAAACTGAAGCAACACAACAAAATACCCACTGAGCTCAACGCACGTCTGGCTTTCCACTGGCAAGCCGCTGGTGAGCTGGATAAAGCTGCTGATCTCTACCTGCGCTGCGGGCAATATGCTTTACAACAACGGCACTATACTGACGCGTCTCAGTGCCTGGGCGAAGCCCTGAAGCTGGATACAACGGTGGATTACTCACTGGAGCAGCGCATTACCCTGCTAAATGATCTGGCCCAGTGTCGTATTATGGCGTTTGGCTATGGCGACCTGCACGCCTTCAAGGCCGCCTCTGAAGCCTTGCAACTGGCAAAGCAGGTTGCGGATGAAACCGCCTGTTTCCGCTCATTACACCTGCTATTTCTTGGCATTGGCTCGGTTGATTCTCAGCGTTCGCGATTGCAGGCCGCCAACCTGCTGTATGATCACGCGCACAGTGCGGCCCAGTTAACGCTGGCACACTGGGCACTGGCCAACAGTTACTTCTGGCTGGGACAGCTCAAGCAGAGTCGCGCGCATGCTGAACAGTCATTATTGCTTACAAAACAGGCTGACCCCGAAGAACTGAACTATTACAGCCACGAGAGCCCTGAGGTTTTGGCTATGGGTTTTCTGGCCTGGACCTGGTGTTTTGATGGGCAACCAGAAGAAGCCCATCAATACTGTGAGCAACTGCTCGCCTTACCGTCCGAGAACTTAACGCCGAGCAGCCACTGCTATCAGTTGTTTTTTGCTGCCTCCACTCTGTCACACTGCAATAAACACGCTTACGCACTGGAAAACGCGCGCGCCTGTCATGAAATTGCAACCCGATTACAGCATCATTTATGGCTGTGTGCTTCAGAATTACTGATTTTAAGCCTAAGCGCATCCATCGATGAGCCGGTACGCAGCGAGCAGGTCGACTGGTTGATCAACGGTATTCACAGCGCCTATGCCGATGGCCTGCCGATAGCCGTACTTATGGGAGCTGAAGCACTCATTCGGTCAGATCTCAAGGATGCGGCACGAGTTTTGCTTCAGCGTACTTTAGATAGCACAATCAATCGTGAACATGATTTATTGTCAGAAACTTTACAGCGTTTGTTACACAGCCTATAAGTTATTGTATGAAGTGATTACTTTTTGCTTACGCTAAGATGCTAATCTAGACTCTATATAATCATGTTTACTGCTTTAATCATGGGTGAAAGGAATGAAAATAATTAAGGCTCCACGCACGCTTATGGTTTGTCTGATCTCAGGCAGCTGCCTTTTATCTGCGTCTGCTTACGCTCAGATGGACAGCACCACCATCGCTGACATAGCTCGCAAGGCTATAGAAACCAACCCTGAAGTCCAGGCTAGCTGGCATGCTTTCATGGCGTCTGGTCATGATACTGAATTCGCCAGTGGTGGCTATCGCCCAATAGTCGATTTTACAGCTGGCTATGGCTATGAACACCGTGACTGGGAAAATTACGATGGCAAAAAGAATTTTTCAGGCGCGGCCGCTGAGATCACACTGACGCAGATGCTCTATGATGGGTTCAGAACCCGAAACGAAGTAAGACGTTTCGAAAGCGCTCAACTGGTGCGCTACTTCGAACTGCTTGATGGCGTTGAAAATACGGCATTTCAGGCGGTAAATGCTTACGAAGACGTCATGCGCTACCGCGAACTGGTGTCGCTGGCTGAAGAAAACTACGAAGAGCACATCACTGTATTTGATCAGATCGAAGAAAGCGCCAATGCCGGTGTGGCACGCCGCGCCGATCTGGAACAGATCTCTGGTCGTCTTTCTCTGGCTGAAGCCAACCTGCTGACCGAAATGTCTAACTTGCACGATGTCAGTGCACGCTATTTGCGCATTGTCGGTGAACTGCCAGCTGAAAACATGCTGCCAGCCCAGCTTAATGACACCCGTATTCCTGCCGATGTGCGTGAAGCCCTGCAACTTGCTTACCAGGGTAACCCGGCATTCCATGCCGCTATCCGTAACATTCACTCTCAGGAAGCTGCCGTTGACCGTAGACGTTCCGATTTCCGTCCACGTCTTAACCTGACAGCCCGTTACGGCACACAGGATTATGATGATCAGGGCTTCAGCAACCGTCGCAACGATGGCCGTGTAGCGCTGGAATTCCAATACAATCTGTATAACGGTGGCCGTGATGAGGCCTCTTTGCAGCGAGCTTACGAAGAAGTGAATGTTGCCAAGCATCAGCGTGACAAAGCCTGTGTCGATCTGCGTCAGACCCTGCAGATTGCCGTCAATGACGTACGCAAGCTGGATGAGCAACTGCCGGTTCTTAACCAGCACCGCATTTCTTCTGACCGTGTTCGTACCGCTTACAAAGACCAGTTTGGTATCGGTGATCGCACCCTGCTGGACGTGCTGGATTCAGAAAATGAGTACTTCCAGGCCAGCCGTGCTTATACCAATGCCGTTTACGATCGCAGTATTGCCGCGGCGCGTACACTGACAAGCATGGGTGAACTTCTGCCGGCACTGGATGTTGTGCGTGAAGGACTTCCAAGTCTGTCTGATCTGGGTGCAGAAACCTTTATGGTTGACGGCGAAAGTGCCTGCCCTGATCTGGATGTAAACAGCAGCATGGCGCAAAGTCGCCTGTTGCGTTGATTAAACGTTATTAGCTGGATACGTTCTGTTCTATACGGGCCTGATTTTCAGGTCCGTCTTTTCACCTGAGTTGAGACACTGTATGTCTGTGTTTACTGAAACCCCTGGCGGTGCATTACTCGGCTGTTTGCTTATTCTGTCACGGTTTCATGACTCTCCGGTCTCAGCCGAAACGGCTATCGCGGGACTGCCGCTAGTCAATGGTATTCTGACCCCTTCCGTTTTTGGACGTGCCGCCAAGCGAGCTGGTCTTGCCAGTCGCATCAGCCAGTGTCGCCTCGATCAACTCAATGGCAATCTGTTACCCGCCATCCTGTTATTGAAAAACGACAAGGCCTGCGTGGTTAACCGAGTTGATACTGAACAGCAAACCGCTGAAGTCGTTTACCCTGAATTAAGCGAAACCGTTGTGGCTGTGCCACTAAAGGAAATTCAATCACAGTTTTCCGGGCAGGTGATTTACGCCCGACCTGAGTTTCGCTTTGACAGCCGCGCACCAGAAATTAAAAAAGTACGTGATCGTCACTGGTTCTGGGGGGTTATCGCTGAAAATCGCCGCCTCTACCGCGATGTGATGCTGGCCGCCGTGATGATTAACTGCTTTGCCGTGGCCATGCCGCTGTTTGTGATGAATGTGTATGATCGGGTGGTCCCCAACCATGCCACCGATACCCTGTGGGTATTGGCTGTCGGGGTGTTTGTCGTACTATCTGCCGACCTGGTACTGCGCCTGATGCGCAGCTGGTTTGTGGATCTGGGCGCCAGCCGTGCCGATGTCAAACTGTCTTCCGCGATTATGGAACGGGTTCTGGGGATGAAAATGGCCAATCGCCCCGCTTCAGCGGGTTCGTTTGCCGCCAATATTCAATCCTTTGAATCAGTACGCAGTTTTATTGGTTCACTGACCGTTGTAGCCTTGGTTGATCTGCCCTTCGTACTGTTGTTTGCCACAGTTATTGCCATCATTGGCTGGCCACTGGTACTACCGATTATTGCCGGTGCGCTGCTGGTACTGGTTTACGCGTTGAGTGCACAGGCCAAAATGCACAGCCTGTCCGAAACGTCTATGCGTGCGGGTGCGATGCGCAACTCCACACTGATCGAAAGCCTGTCCAATCTGGAAACACTGAAAAGCTTTGGTGCTGAAAGTAAAATTCAGTCCATCTGGGAAAAAACCACCATTTTCCTGACGCGCACAGCCGCACAGATGCGGCTGATTTCAGCCTCGATCACCAATGGGGCTCAGTGGACACAGCACAGCGTAGCGGTTGCCATTATTATTATCGGTGTGTACATGATTATTGAGGGCAATCTGACTCAGGGTGGGTTAATTGCCGCTTATCTGCTGTCATCCCGCGCCATGGCCCCCATCAGCCAGGCCGCCGGGTTGTTGGCCCAATACCACCATTCAGCCACAGCCATGCAGTCTCTAAATGAGATTATGGAACGCCCGATTGAGCGCCCCGAAAATAAAAACTGGATCAGCCGCCCTTCCCTGCAGGGTGAAATCGAGTTCAGACGCGTCTGCTTCCGCTATCCAAATGATGAGCGCCAGGCCTTAACCGATGTAAGCTTTAAAATAAAAGCCGGTGAGCATGTCGCCGTATTGGGACGCAACGGTTCGGGTAAAAGCACGCTGGAAAAATTGATTCTGGGCCTGTATGAGCCTGAGTCCGGCGCCATACTGATTGATGGCGTGGATATCCGCCAGATTGATCCTTCGGAACTGCGTCGCCAGATTGGCTATGTGCCTCAAGATGTGTCGATGTTTTTTGGCACCCTGAAAGACAATATCATTACCGCCGCACCTCAGGCTGAAGACCATCAGATTCTGCGGGCAGCAACACTCAGTGGCCTGGCGCCCTTTATTAACTCACACCCGGCAGGCTTTGATATGCAGGTTGGCGAGCGTGGCCAACTGCTTTCGGGTGGCCAGCGTCAGTCGGTTGCTATCGCCCGTGCACTGATCAATGACCCGCCGCTACTGTTGCTGGATGAGCCAACCGGCGCACTGGATCATTCCAGCGAAGAAACCATTAAGCAGAATCTGGCTCGCTATTCCAGAGGCAAAACCCTGCTGGTGATTACCCACCGCAACTCATTGCTGGCGCTGGCTGACCGACTGCTGGTTATCGATGGCGGCAAGGTTGTGGCAGATGGACCTAAGGCTGATGTCATGGAAGCGCTCAAACAGGGCCGTGTGGGGAGTGCAAACTGATGACTGCGCAGAAAGCATCACTGGAACAGCAGGGCTTCGACAAAGTCGGGCAAATCAGCCAGGCGGTAGGCCAACGTGGCTCACCAATGATGGATCGAATTTTTGGCCGCTGGTTAGGCAATCCGGCCGACAAAGACTGGGTTGTCGATGCGGAATGGGGACGGATTCAGCAGGAACCGGTGCATGCCCGCCGCCTGTTGTATGTTATGGCGCTGGCGCTGATCCTGCTAGTGGTCTGGTCGGCTTATGCCCCCCTGGATGAGGTCGCCCGCGGAGACGGACGGGTTATCCCTTCCCGGCAGTTGCAAGTGGTACAGTCGATGGATGGCGGTATTGTTGAAGAAATTCTGGTACGTGAAGGTCAGATAGTTAATCCCGGTGATCTGTTACTGAAAATTGATCCCACCCGCGCCGTTTCCAGCCTGAGAGAAAGTCGCGCCCAGTTCCTTGCCCTACGGGCCGAGGTGGCACGACTACAGGCGCTGATCGGTGATCTTGACGAGCCAGACTTTCCCGTTGACCTGGTGTTGGAAGCTCCGGATATTGTTGCTCATGAGCGCAGTACCTTCTTCAGCAACCGTGAAGAGTTGAACGAACAGATTTCCATCTATCAAAACCAGCTGGAACAGCGCGAACAAGACCTTCGCGAAGCCCGTGCGGCTCGCTCTCAACATGCCAGCAGTCTGGCACTAAGCTCTCGGGAACTGCAGGTTACCCGGCCACTGCTACAATCTGGTGCGGTATCCGATGTGGATATCATCCGGTTGGAGCGTGAGGTGTCCAACGCCCGTGGAGAGCTGAATCGTGCAGAAGCGATCATCAGCCGTAATGAGGCGGCTATTCAAGAAGCGCATAACAAGATTCGTGAAGTTGAGTTAACCGTGCGAAACCGCTGGAACTCACAGTTATCCGAATCACGTGCACGTTTTAATGTGTTATCTCAGGCTGAATCTGGCCTGGAAGATATCGTTAAGCAGACCGAGATTCGCGCCCCGGTGCGCGGTACGGTACAACGCCTGTTCACCAATACCGTAGGTGGCGTAGTAACCCCTGGCCGTGAAGTACTGGAAATTATCCCGCTGGACGATCAGTTAATCATTGAAGCACGCATTCCACCGAAGGATATCGCTTTTATCCGTCCGGGACAGCGAGCGATGATCAAATTCACCGCTTACGACTTTGCGGTGTTTGGCGGCCTGGATGCCGAAGTAGAACATATCAGTGCCGATACCATTACCGATGAGCAGGACAATACCTATTATCTGGTTAGACTACGTACCTTTGAATCAGGCTTTGATGCCGATCTGACCATTATTCCGGGGATGATAACCCAGGTGGATATATTGACAGGCAAGAAAACTGTGCTGGAATACCTGTTAAAACCAGTTCTTAGAGCAACATCTCAGGCAATGAGTGAAAGATGAACCATAAAAACCTGTTTCTAACGGACGAAGCCTTTGTCAGCCCACGCTGGCAAGCCGCCTTTCCCGAAGCTGATATACAAGCCAATATTTCACTCCCTCCGGCAGCCGATACGGATACCTTAGTGTGGATTTTGGCAGCCAGCCGCAACTGGCTGGATCTGGTATCTTTCTATTCCCAAAGCGGTTGCAAGGTGATTGTTCTGACACGGCTGGAAAATACCGATGAACTGCGCCACTCCCTGGAAGCCGGTGCACGAGGCTATACCGAAGCGCTGGCCAACATTGCCACCCTGCAACAAGTTGCCCTGAGCGTGCACCAGGGCGCCATGTGGCTGCCATCTGCTCTGGTTACACGGATGATAGGCGTGCTCTCAGAAGTGCTGAAGAAGCAGCAAAGCAATGAGGTCGACCTGAGCATTCTGACCGAGCGCGAGAAAGAGGTAACCCAGGCCGTGATTACCGGTGCCAGCAACAAGGAAATTGCCCGGAAACTGGATATCACTGAACGCACCGTTAAAGCCCACCTCAGTGCTATTTTCCAAAAACTGGATGTACGTGATCGTATGCATCTGATGCTGGTTGTTCGTGGTCACTGATTCGCCTTGTGTTATGATTCAGGCTATAAACGTCAGGGAGACTGAGGCATGTATATCAAACGAAACAATTGCGGCAAAATTATCGGGGTCAGTGAAACCCAATCCGATGCCTTTCCTGAACTGGCTGATGATCGTTCAGAAGAATTTTTGAATTACGTCAAATGTGAAGCCTGTAAAGCCACAGTGACGGCTTCTGCGCTGCAAAACACCGACACCGAGCTGGTCAGGGTGCTGGAAGACGTGATCGACCTGCTAACTCAAAAAGGGCTGATCCACTTCACCGACCTGCCCAAAGCCGCACAGCAAAAACTCTTGACCCGTCAAACCCTGCGTGAAAACCATCGTAGTCTCAATCTGATTAGCGATGAAGACGATGAGGATAACACGCTCAGGTTTCTTTGATTCCAGGCCCGGTATAACCATCCATACCCAGTTCTTTTAGCAAGGGTGCCTCGGCGCCCTGCTTCACCCCGTCTGCAATCACCAGCAAGCCGATGGAATGCCCCAGCGTTGCCAGCCCGCGCAAGAAGTTCTGATTGGTAATATTGCCTTCCAGTTCACTGACGAAGGCATTATCCACCTTGATATAGTCCAGCCCCAGCTCCTGCAGATTGTTGATACGGGCAAAATCAGCCCCCGCTCTTTCCAGACCGATGCGACAACCCAGCGGTTTAATTTGGCGACAGAACTCCTTGAACACCTGCGGATGCTGTACAACGCAGCGTTCGCTGACTTCAAACCAGAGCAACTGCGCTTCTTTCGGGCTATTTTTGAGCTGATCACTGAGGCGGTTTACGGCAACCAGGTCACTGAGGGTTTCGGAAGATAGATTAATCGCCGTGGGCGGCGCATCCTCCAAACGGTGCAATTGCCCCAGCACATGACTCACCATCGCCACATCCAGTTCCGGCAACATCCCCAGTCGCCGCGCCCAGGGAATAAAGTAACCCGCTGAATGCACCTCACCCTGAAGCTGCAGGCGCATCATCGCCTCCTGATGCAGCTGGCTGCCATCAGTGGTCAGTACAGGATAGTATTGCGCCGTCACACGCTCACGCAGCAAAGCCTCCGTCAGCACCATCCGCCATTCGTCAGCCGTATGAAAACGTGGGGTGTTCTGATGCGCCAGGGTGATTTCACTGCAGGTTATCTCACGTTGCTCAGCATAAGCCAGCAGGGTATCCAGCCTCATCATCAGGTCGGCGCGGCTATCACCGGGCGAGAAATAAGCGGCCGCAATGGGTAACTGTGGCACCGGGTTGTAGTCAACCGACAGTGTCAGCAATTTGTGCAGCAGCACCTCACTGATAGCACCCAGATCCAGAGCATCGGTTAACAACACGGCAAAGTCGCTGCCATTCAGACGCCCAACATCGGCCTGGGTGAAGTTATCGGCTATATCGTCAGTGGCCTGGTGGATGGCCTGGGCGACATTTTTCAGCAAGGCATCCGTTTGCTTGTGGCCGAGTTGCTGATTGAGCATCGCCAGATGACGCACCCGAATCAGTAACACCGCATGCTGGCTGTCGGAATCAATACTGTTAAGCTTGGTATCCAACTGACTGAGAAAGTACTCTCGGTTTGCCAGCCCGGTCAATTCATCGTGCTGGTTCTTGTGGCGCATCTCTTCAAGACGCTTACGCTCACTGTCCAGCATCTGGCGAATGCGTTCAGATAGGATGTTCATCGCTTTGACCACACGCCCGAATTCCAGCGTGCGCGGTTCTTTGGACTTGATGAAGCGCCGTCCACCAATCGCTTCAGCCTGGTTCACCACATCATCCAGAGGGCGTGTTATTAATTTCAGAATCAAGGTACCCAGCCCACCGGCTACCAGAGAGACCAGCAGAAACCACACCAACAAATCCCGGGTGGTGGTCCAGAGCGCCTGATAGGCAAAGCGCTTATGGCTTTCAACATAAAGAGTGCCGTACTGAAACCAGCCATCCTGCACTTGCGCAACACCCGGTTCTATTTCCAGCGAGGCGATGGATTTGAACCAGTCAGGTACGCCGGTTGCATCATCACCTTCATAGACTTTACGCTGCAGAATCTCACCCTGTGGACTGAGCAGTTCGATACGCTGGTAATGGCCCGTATCAAATTGCGCGGCAATCAGCAGTTCCAGTGTGACCGGGTCTTTTTCAATCTGAGACAGTGTCAGCGCCAGCGATCCGGCATTATCAATGTTTTTCAGCAATAACTGTTCTTCAAAGTAATCTTTGGCTTTGTAAGTGCTGATGCTGAAACTGCTGATGAAGGCAATGGACATCATCAACACAACCGCGATCCACAATTGACGTATCAGTGACATGACCCACACTCCCGTTTCACAAACCGATTCCTTTGACCTGCCGCTTTCATTGAAAACTCACCCCTTCCTGCTGAATTCTATCTAAAACATTACGCCAGCGAGACAAGCGTGCTGTTGCGCTGGCGGCTGGCGAGGTTGCTCCCCCAGCCCATAAACCTTCACTGTTGAAGCTGAACACGGGTGACAAGTCACTACGCTCTGACGCCGGGCGAATATTGGCGATCAGGCTGTCCAGAATCAATGGCTCCGACGTAGGGGTAGCGTAATAGCCAAGCACCATGTGTGCTTCGGTAATGCTACTGCGCGGCCCTCCCGTTCTGGCATTTACATAGATCAACCGCAAGCGATCATCACTGATACCGGCCTGGCGTAAACTGACATATTGAAGAATAGCGTAGTCTTCACAGTCCCCCAGACCCTGCCCCAGAGTCTCCAATGGCGAAGCCCAGTAATCTTCTACGCCATACAACCTGCGATCCGTACGATAACGCACATACTGATGAACAAATTGGTTTACTATTTCCAGCTTCTGCCGCTCCGTTTCAGCCTGTGCAGCGTCTCTGAGCATAGCTTCCCAACGCTGTGACACTTGAAAGCGTTGAGAACCAAAGCGGCTGTCCATCAAGCGGTGAAAACGATCAAAATCAATGCTTGCCCGACTAAAAAGCCCATTGCTGATTGCCAGGCTGATAAGCAGCACCGGAATAATCAACAAGGTGTTTACCGGCCGGGCCAGTCTTTTCAGCATGGGGCAATGTCCATTATTCAGACAGAATATTTTCTGAACGCATTCTGCTACAGTACTATATTAATAGCATGACAGTATAATACAGGGTTTTATCCAAGCATTGGATATCTGTAAAATAGTCTCGCTACATATAAAATATACGACAAAAACTATGACTCTTGGGGTGACTGAATTGAATGCTGTAATGACATCTGAGGATTCTCAGGAATCCGTTATGGCGCCAGACGGCCTGGCACTAATGAAACAAAATGCCGGTGAAGCTGCCCGATTGATGAAAGCACTAGGCAATGATAGCCGATTGCTGATTTTGTGTTACCTAGGAAACCGTGAGTTATCGGTAACCGAGTTGAACAGTTTTCTGGATTTGAGCCAATCAGCACTGTCTCAACACCTGGCGCTGTTACGCCGTGATGGATTGGTTAAAACACGTCGCGAATCGCAGACTATCTTCTACTCGCTACAGGGCGACAAGGCCAAACGGCTGATTGGCACCCTGCATGATATTTTCTGCCCAACTCTCTGATTGCTTAGGCGCTCATTGCTGCAAACGTAGCATTTGCCAATCTTCTGTGGGTTCATGCAGCATCAGCTTCATGTCAATCACGTCCTCTTCGGCATTATAGCTGTTACGGAAGCCCAGCTTCCGTGCCAGCGCTTGCATGCCTTTATTGGACGGCAAGGTTGACCCCATAATCATCAGTGTGCCGCGATCACGACAGTACTGAATGATTTTCTGCATCAGCACCACACCCAAACCTTCACCCTGAAGATCATCGCGTACCACCACGGAAAACTCAGCGCGGATATTATCGGCATCGGTCACCGCTCTGGCGACTCCGAGTGTTTCAAAACCGCTGGCATTATCTTTGGGTGCAGTAACGATCAAGGCCATTTCCCGGTCATAATCGATTTGTGTCCAGTTAGCCAGCTCTTGATGGGTTGGCACCCCTCGACTGTAAAAGTAGCGCAGACGAATCGACTCCGGAGATAGCTTGTTGTAAAACTCCAGATGCGCTGGCTCATCTTCTCCGCGAATCGCCCGTAGAATTGCCGGACGGCCTGATTTTTTCAGTCGGATATGCTCGGTCAAATACTCCGGATAAGGCGATACCGACAGATTAGCTGGCTCTCCCAGTGATACACATACATCCACCGCCAGCAGGCCACGCTTGTTCAGCAATAAGGGGTTGATCTCCAGTGCTTTAAGCTGCTTCAGCTCAACCGCCATCTGCCCCAGCTTGATCAACAGATCACAGATGTTTTGTAAGTCACGCTCAGGCCAGTCACTGTTTTCGGCAACGATCCCATAAACCCGTGACCGTTTTACCAACTGTTCAGCCAGGGCGGAGTTCATCGGCGGCAGCATCAACGAGCGGTCCGCCAGAGTATCGGCGGTATAGCCTCCTATGCCGAAAATAACCAGCGGGCCAAACACCGGATCACGGGTAATACCCAGGTTGATCTGTAAGGACTGAAAGCCGCGTTTCATCTGCTGCACAGCAAAGCCCATCTGTTGCTCAGGCGCATAACGCTCACTGACACGGTAGGCCAACTTGGTGGTGGAGTGGCGCACTTCAGTCATGGAGTACAGATCCAGCGCGAGATCGCGCCAGCGCAGGTTTCGATTGCCATCCCGCTCGTAGCTGAAGGGATAGACGTTACCCTGATGCAGTGCCTTGACGGCAACCGAGCCCCCCAGCTGGCTGGCAATATCGACCACCTGATCGATATCATCGGCATAGTGGGTGTTGGAGGTCGGAATTTCGTACAGATCCAGCAGATCACAGGCTTCCGGATGCGTGAGGTAATCACGTCCCTCATCGATAACCCGTTGAATAAGTTGCTGGGCTTTATTACGGTTAGGCTCATTATCGATACGATAAGGGGCTGGGGTCTGACGCATCACCTTCTGGTTACGGTGATACTCCACCATGAACATAAACGCATCTATCGCTTCTTCCGGATTCAGGAAAGTGGTGATGCCAGAGGCATTGCAGCGATTACGTGCCGCGATAGCGGATTCACGACCCATCCAGCAAGTGAGCACATTACGCGGGGTTTTCTTGGCAATTTTAACCACCGCATCAGCCGTCTCGACACTCGGAGCTATGCGGGTAGGTGCATGAATAGACAGTACTGCATCCACATTCGGGTCTTTGGTTAAACGCATAATCACTTCAGCGTAGCGTTCCGGGGTGGCATCGGCGTTGATGTCTACCGGATTACGACCATTCCAGTGAGCCGGCAAAAACTCAGCCAGACCCGCCACGGTTTCCTCGGTCAGCTCAGCTAACTGTCCTTTACGTACTTTGAGCCGGTCATATGCCAGGGCGTTTGGCCCCATGCCATTACAGACAATTGCCAGGCGTTCACCACGCATGGGTTTCATCCGCGTAAGTGTTTCCAGGGCATTAAACAGCATATCCGAGGTGTCTACCCGCACCACACCAGCACGACGTAACGCGGCATCATAGACATCATCCTGATTGGCAATACCTTCACACACCTCTTCATGCATGCGCCCATCCGGAATAATGCCGGATTTCAACACCAGCACCAGTTTGTTACGTGAGGCCGATCTAAGCGCAGAAATGAAATTACGTGAGGGGCCGATCACCCGATTCATCTGCAGCAGAATCGCATGGGTGGTGGGCTCGCCAGCCAGATAATCAATAATGGAGGGTAGATCGACATCGACGCCGTCACCCAGGGTCAGAAAATGTGAGAAACCTATTTCCTGGCCGTTTGCCCAGTCAATCATTGCCGTGCCGATCAATCCCGACTGGCCGACATAGGCAACCCGACCCTTGCGAATGTTAACGTGGGAGAAGCTGGCATTCATGTCGGAACCGGGAATCAGCATGCCCATGCAATCTGGACCAAGAATACGTATTCCGTAGGAGCGCGCGGCTTCGCGAATCTCATCCTTGATACTGCCCTGCCCGGTCACGCTCTCGAGCGTCAGCCCCCCGGTCAGAATCAACGCGGCACGCACCATATTGGCACCCAGTTTACGTACCAGATCTGCCACGCCATCAGGTGGGGTGCAGATAATGGCCAGGTCCGGCATTTCCGGCAGGCTGCTGACCCCTTCATAGCAGGTCACGCCGTTTACCTGCTGATAACCTTCCTTATTGACCGCCATGATGGGGCCTTTAAAACCACTGTCCAACAGGTTGCGCAGTACGATACCACCAAGGCTGTCATGCCGTTCTGATGCACCAAAAACGGCGATGGAACGAGGCTTAAAAAAACGCTTGAGGTATTTTGTAGACATAACTGGCTTCCTTCGCTTTGAGACAGAGCGATTCAGACTTTAGTGTAAACCATTCTATCCATTTCGCACATGCAGCAAAAGGTTTATAAGTATATTTACTGATACAACTAGATGAAGTTTGCTTAATATTGGCTAAAATGAATCTAGGGTTAGTCAACTAAAAAGGATATCGTTTATGCCTGGCATTCAAGGGGCAAACATGCCCGAAATCAAAACCACTCTGGATCGCCTGATTCACGCGATGGAGGGGCGCTATACCAAAGGCATGTCACCAGCATCGCTGCTACTTGCCTACATGGACTGGTTAATTCATATGGGTCATTCACCGGGCAAAATGGCCGAAATGACCGAAAACATTCTGCGCAAGAATTCAGCCTTTATGCTCTGGGCATCGCGGGCCGCGTTTGATCCCGAAATCAAACCCTTCATCAAGCCTCTGGCAGATGACCGTCGCTTCAATGATCCGGCCTGGAGCAAATTTCCTTATAACGTTATTTCGCAAAATTTCATGCTGAACGAGCAATGGTGGCATTACGCGACCACCAATATTCCAGGCGTTGCCAAACATCATGAAAACATGGTGACCTTCTCGGCTCGCCAGTGGTTGGACATGCTCTCGCCAACCAATTTCGCCGCTACCAACCCCGTTGTAGCTAACAAAACCCTGACGTCTGGTGGCATGAACCTGATGCAGGGGATGCAGAAACTGGTAGAAGATATGCAGCACACCCTGCTGGAAGAACAACCGGCAGAGTCCGACCTTAAAGTAGGCCGGGATCTGGCTGTCTCGCCAGGTAAAGTGGTCTACCGTAATCGTCTGATTGAGCTGATTCAATACACGCCCACTACCGATAAAGTTAAAGCCGAGCCGGTATTGATCGTACCTGCCTGGATTATGAAGTACTACATTCTCGATCTTTCACCGAGCAAGTCCATGGTCAAATACCTGGTGGATCAGGGTTATACCGTGTTTATGGTGTCCTGGCATAACCCCACGGCGGAAGACCGCGACCTGTCGATGAAAGACTATACCCAAAAAGGCATCATGGCGGCGCTGGATGTGATCAACAAGATCGTTCCGGATCAGAAGATTCATGCCGCGGGTTATTGTCTAGGTGGCACCCTGTTGTCGATTGCGGCTGCGGCCATGGCACGTGATGAAGATGATCGACTGCAATCCGTGACCCTGTTCACCGCACAGACCGACTTTACTGAAGCCGGTGAGCTGATGCTGTTTATCGATGAAAGTCAGCTGAGTTACATGGAAGACATGATGTGGGATAAGGGCTATCTGGATACCAAACAGATGGCCGGTGCCTTTATGCTGCTGCGCTCCTATGACCTGCTCTGGTCTAAGATGGTCAACGAATATCTGCTAGGCGATAAACCCGGTACCAGTGAACTCATGGCCTGGAACAGCGATGCCACACGTATGCCTTATCGTATGCATTCACAATACCTGCGCTTGCTATTCCTGAATAACGATCTGGCCAGTGGCCGTTATATCGTCAATGACCGTCCGATCTCTTTACGGGATGTACGTGTACCGGTTTTTGCTGTGGCCACCGTGACAGACCACGTTGCCCCCTGGCGGTCGGTGTACAAAATCAACGACCTGTTCAATACAGAGATCACCTTTGTACTGACCAGTGGCGGCCACAATGCCGGTATTGTCAGTGAACCTGGCAACCCAAGGCGTAGCTTTCAGATAGGCCTGCAGCGCTCTGAAGACAAGCATATCCCGCCAGATCAATGGTTGCAGCAGCATGAAAAACATCAAGGTTCCTGGTGGGAACCCTGGGTGGGCTGGCTGGAATCCAAGTCGTCTCCAGGCCACGTACTACCACCGACACTTGGCAATCCGGATGACGGGGTATACCCGTTATGTGATGCCCCTGGCAACTATGTAATGGAGAAATAGTCATCTATAGGTATTTTTTTAATTTGCTATAGATTTTTTTAATTTTGAGCCTTGGAGGTTCAGCACTATATTCGCGGATATGTAGAGGTGCTGTTGAGCACGGTTACAGTAAACATGAGGCCTGACAGGCCAACGTATCAACCTTTGCGTGAGAGCAGAACAGATGGGCACAAAAGTACGTGTCGATCAGGTCTCTATCGATGAGATAGATGACTGGAGCGAACAGTTTTCAGAAGACGACGAGATCGGCCGCAGCCGCCTCAAATATAACGGCAAACGCCGCCGTCAGATCGAAGATCTGATGGAAGAACGCCGTTTAATGAAGCAAATCAGCGACGTGTTCGACGAACACGTGTAAATCGCTCGCAGAGCGAGCTCCCACAAAAGGTGGTACTACCGCCCTGTAGGAAATAAGATGGACCCGCCCCCCTAACAATGTGCCATGCTTAATCTGTAGAGAAAGCAAACCGGCATCT
>NZ_JBLXDN010000052.1:0-19422 GCF_048264025.1 Nitrincola sp. | reverse complement strand
TCAGATGCCGGTTTGCTTTCTCGTCAGATAAGCATGGCACATTGTTAGGGGGGCGGGTCCATCTTATTTCCTACAGGATAGAGAATCCCCCATTGTAGGAGCCCGCTCCGCGGGCGATAAGGTGTTTTGTTTGTGCATTCGCCCGCGGAGCGGGCTCCCACAACAAAAGAGTCATACTTCTCCTACCTGGGGGAAACGAAGTGTTCAGCTAGCATTGTGCTCATCGGTACGTTGAGGGTTATGCCTTTGCCGGGAAGGGGTTGTTGAAACCAGCGTTGATATAGCAGTGGCATGTCCGGACTGGTATATATTTGCTCCAGCGCGGTATTCACTTGTTCAGCAAAGGCGTCATCACCCAGTCGCATCATAAAGCCCAGAGGTTCCATCGGGGAAACGGCTTCATCAGATAGCGCGTATCTTTCAGGATGATCTGATTCAGCAATCATAGTGCTGAGTAATATATCATCCATAGCGAAAGCAGCTACGCGGCCCTCGGATACTAATTTAAATGCTTGCTGTAATGTTTCAACTGGAACAACCGACAGGTGCAGTTGTTGCTGGCGATTTGCCTGGTTAATCTGACCGACATTGACCGTGCCGCGTGCTACGCTGACACTACGTCCAGACAAGTCCTGTAGGGTTTTAAAGTTGTTCTTCTGCAGTGATACGTAGCGCACGGAAACAAAAAAATGGCTTAGGGCAAACTGTGCGCTGTGCCGACGCTCAGGCGTATTCGTGCTGGCATTACACTCAATATCGATATCACCACTATTCAGCAACATCACCCGGTTACTTGGTGTGCGTGGTACATAGGTTATATCAAGTGAGGGAAGGTTCAATTGCACTTGCAGTTGTTGAGCTACACGTTGGCAAATATCGATAGAGTAGCCGACTACTTCGTTGCTCAGTTCATCCACATAAGAGAAGGGAGCTGTATCACCATAGCCAACACGCAATACGCCGGTCGCCTTTATCCGTTCAAGTGTATTAATCGGTGTCGTTGTCTGCGCCTGTGCAGTTATTCCACCGAGCAGTATTACCAGTAAGCTACAGCCTAAGATCAATAAACTCCGGCGCATCACACACCTCCTCACTTTTGGTGCTGTTCGGGGTTGGCGAATATAGCGGCAAGTTCTGGCGCTAACGGCAGATTCAGTACATGGTTATCGGGTGGGACAGGTTGTAAAAACCATTTTTCATACAGAGTGAAAATAGTGTCACTTTGATAAATATCGCCTAGCGCTTTATTGACCTGCTCAACAAACACAGCATCATCAAGTGGCATCATCAGGCCATAGGGTTCTGGGCTACTCAGGGTGGCGTCAGAAATTCGAAAGGCTGTAGGGTCGGTGGCTGTCGACACTAAACCGGCTAACAAAATATCATCCATCACGAATGCAGACGCCTGCTCTGAGGCCACCATGGAAAAGGCTTCCTCATGATCACGGCTGAGCATCACCGAAATGTTCAGCCCCTGGGTACGATTGAGTTCATTGAGCTGTGCAATATTAATGGTACCTGTTGTGGATACGACACTCTGGCCAGCTAAATCCTGCAAGCTATTCATCTGCTTTTCGGCTAACGATACATAGCGTGTGGCTGTCAGAAAATGCGGGTAAGAGAAAGCCGCTTGGCGGCGGCGCTCCGGCGTATTGGTGGTTACGCCACACTCGATATCCACTTCACCATTGCGTACTAAAATAAACCGATTGGCGGGCGTGACGGGTACAAAGGTCACCTTGAGTTCATTTAAGCCCAGGTTTTTTTCCAGCCCTTCAATAACATTTAAGCAAAGATCAATTGCATAGCCGGTCGGTTGACCGTTAACCAAGTAGGAGAACGGAATCTCGCTGCTGCGATGCCCGATAGTAATTTCCCCAGTCGAAACAATATGTGACAGGGTTGGCGAAGAGGCTATCAGGTCATGGGCAGCCGCTGTTTGCCCTATCGCGCTAGTTACTAATATAGCCATTAGCCATTTCATAGTCTTACCTTTTATCAATGACCCAGGCGTCCATGGTCATTCCCTCAGTATAGAGCATATAGCAATCACGCCCCTTCGCCTTGGCCGCATAGAGTGCCAAATCGGCCTTGCGCAGCAGATCATGGCTGTTGTCACCATCGATGGGTGCATTTGAGATACCCACGCTGACGCCGATTTGAATGTTCTGCTCATCAATTAGAAAGGGCTTACGCAGAGCAGAAACAATATTTCCTGCCAGCGCCATAGCTTCATTCGGTGCGTTAACAATCACCTGTTGAATAATGGCAAACTCATCACCGCCAAGGCGCGCGACTAAATCATTTGGGTTGAGAAGAGTCTGCACCCGCTGACTGGCTTCTACCAGCAGTGCGTCACCTGCACCGTGCCCCAAACTATCATTGACGGCTTTAAAATGGTCGAGATCAAACAACATGACATTAAATACTATGCCTTGATTTAAGGCCTGTAGTGCTGCTTTTAGGGCATCATTCAATTGCACTCGATTGGGTAGTTTGGTCAAAGCATCGTGGTGGGCAAGATGTTGATAACGAAGGGCTTCGTCTTTTACTTCAAGCAAGTGCTCACGTTCAATGACTTTTTTACGCAGGGCATTGATAGCCTTGGCCATATCGCCGATTTCATCATTACGCTCCGTATAAGGTGTTTGGTGCGTGGTTTGATTTCTGGCTATATCTGTTAGTGCTTTAACGAGGATAGGAACGGGTTTGAAAAATTGGCGCATCAACACAGTCACCAGCAGCGCTGTGGCGATCAATACGACCAATAGTGCCACAAAAACTTTGCCAATCAGATCGTTGTGTATCCGGTACAGTCCTTCTTTCTGACCAATGGTTGACGCTACAACGCCCATTAATTGGTTATCAGCGCTGACAATGGGCAGTGAGCTAATAAAATGCTCTTCATAACCAATTTTGGCGAATCCAACATAAAAATCAGTGGCGTTGGTGTTTGTCTGCCAAGCCGCTACTGTTAAGCTGGCTGGCGAGTCTGTCGACCCATTAAGCGCATCGGCCACGACCTTGAAGGAACCATCGGCAGACTTGGCAAATAACCACACATTATTGCGAGTTTGTGCACTAGCCAAAGCCAAGACATCAACGGGACTGAACCCGGTTTCAAGCACCGACTCTTCATCACCAATTGGGCGCTGGGAAATAATATGTGTGACTTGGCCGGTGTCATCCGTGGCTACGGCGACAGAGGTATAAATGCGCCGAATAGTCGCGCTGACAATTTGTGCATTAACCTGGGCTTCGCGCTTCCATTGTTCACGCGCCCCGCGTTCCACCATGAAAAAACCCGATAACGCTCCAGTCAAATACGCAAATAATACGCCTAGCAGCATAAACATCACCACCTTACCTACAAGGGTATGATGCCAAGGAAGTCCTGTAGCGTCAGCATGCTGGCGTTCTTGCATAGAGTCCGATTCCTTTATTGCAACAACCTGGTTACCAGGGAGTCATTACGATGAGCAATCCTCTCTTTAACGAGATATTTTGACCATGATTTGCTTCGATAAGCGCATAAGGTCCATTCAGCTTGAGTGGTTAAAATATCACTAAATGCGGGAATATGTCTTAAAAAAAATCACAGTGAATTTGGGATATAGTCAGTATCAGACGGGTGATGTGGGGGTGATGGGCAGAAATGTATTTAAACCTGAGGCTTAAAATGCCCAGGGTACAGACAGCTTGAGACGCTGTGCCATCAGCACCTTCTGCGCCCCTGCCCACTTAACAATAAGCAGGCAGGGTGCTGACATATCCCAAAGCCTCAAAGGGACGCTGTATTTACGACAAGATCTCCTCTAAGGCGGCTAAACACGCATCAATTTCTTCTGCACTGTTGTAATGGGCTAACGAGATACGGGTGACGGCCTTAAGCCCCAGTGGGCGGAGAATATTACCCGAAAAGACATCATCACTGCGGGCATGCACGCGTATTCCACGTCTGCCGAGCTCAGCGACGATATACTTAGCCTCGTACTCAGCGATTGCAAATGACACGACTCCTTCACGGTGAGGGGTGTCTGCAGGACCAATCAGTTTTACCCCAGGATACGAGCTGAGCCCGGCTAAGCCTGTACTGCCGTTAATCAATCGATCGACTAATGCGCGCTCGTGGTTACGTATCGCATTGCCTGCCGCGATCAGTCCAGCCCGACGTGAAGCCGCATCGGTAAAGTGTCCACCCAGCCATACCAGGTAGTCGACCATAGCGCTAATTCCGATCAAGGCGGAGGGGTCGCGGCTACCTAATTCCCATGCATCAGCAGGTTTGCCTATCAGTTTGTCGTGTTCGGTTAGGCTCAGGCGCTTGGACACCCAGGCATAGCCATTATTAAAACGACAGAACGCCTTATAGGGTGAAATAACATAGGCATCCACACCATAGGTTTCTACATTGAGTAAACCATGGGGTGCATGTTGGATACCATCAACGATGATGATGCATTCAGGAGCAATCTGGCGGATGCTTTGGGCTATCTCCGCGATATCCATGCTCATTCCTGTTACTGGACTGGTATGCAGGATGGTGGCGATGCGGGTATCGGCACGTACATACTTGGCATAGTGTGCGGCCGTCACGCGCCCTGCATCGATATCGAAAGGAACCTCAATACAATCACGGTTGGTGCGTTGGGCCCATTGACGAGTCGCATCATAGGTGGCGGGATGTTCGATTGTGCAGGTGACAAAGTTACCGCCTGCTTCAGCCGAGAGGGCGGCGGCACGGATTAATCGAAACAGGCATTCTGTCCCTGTTTCGCCACCAAAAATCACACCATTGTCTGGGCTTGTACCGAAAAAAGTCATCAAGTCGTTGCGACCCGCAGCGACTATCGCGGATATAGCATGAGAGGCGGGGTTATCGCGGTGTTCGTTATCGGGAATGGCCGCAATGTCGGCCCCTTGGGTAACTACCGACTTAAGCGTCAGTGAGCCACCGGCGTTTTCAAAGTAGGTGCGCTTGCCACTATAAGGACAGGTGTCGACATGTAAGAAACGCTCCCGTACCTGAGCCAATAGTTCATTGGGTAACAGGACGCCTTGGGTTGAATGGGCTGGGGCTGCTGTATTGAGAAAAGTTGTAGTACTCATGATAGTTGTCAGCATCTCAAATGATTAGATGTGGGTTTGCTTGTTGGGTACAAGGTCTAGTTATTGCTGGGTGTTGCGTCGACGCCATTGGCTCCATAACGGATACGCCAGAGCCAGCACTACCAGAACGCAAAGTGTTAGCGACAGTGGCCGAGTAAAGAACGTGGTCAGGTCCCAGTGCGAAATTTGCATCGAGCGGCGAAAGTTAACCTCAAGAATTGGTCCCAGGATGAGGGCAATAACTAAGGGGGCCGCAGGATAACGCCAGCGCTCCATGAAATAGCCCACCACACCGAAAGCGACAACCAGCCAGACGTCAAACATCTCGTTACGTAGCGCATAGGTACCGATCACGCTGAATACCAGAATCATCGGCCCTAATACCGCACCAGGGACTTTGGTGACAATGACCAGATAGCGGCACAGCCACAATCCCAAAATCGCAAAAAGTATGTTGGCCAGTAACAGCGAGAGGATTAGGGTATAGGTTGTCTCCGCGTGTTGGGTAAACAGGCTGGGTCCCGGGATTAGCCCGTGGATTGTTAACCCGCCGATAAAGACCGCCGTGACCGCGTTCCCAGGAATACCCAGCGTTAGGGTAGGAATTAATGTACCACCTGTGACGGCATTGTTTGCTGATTCAGAAGCGGCAACTCCTTCTAGCTCACCCTTGCCAAAGTTTTCCGGTGTGCTCGAATGACGGCGTGCTTCGTTGTAAGAAATAAATGACGCAATGCTGGTGCCCGCGCCGGGCAAAATCCCAACAACTGAACCTATGACAGAAGAGCGCAATAATGTGCGTAGGCAGCGTTTCATGTCGGACCATAACGGCAGATTACGCCCTTGGAGTTGGGGCCCTTTACCGGTTAGTACACCCGCACTTCTGGGTACGCACAGATTAAATGCTTGAGAAACTGAAAAAAGCCCGATGAGTACCGGTAGCAAGGGCACGCCATCAAACAGTTCGCGTTGGCCAAAGGTAAAGCGCTGCGCACCAGTGAACGCATCCAGCCCTACACTCGCCAATATCAGGCCTATTGCCGCTGAGAGCACACCCTTTATAGGTTGATCCGAGGCGACACCGACGATGGTTACGAGCCCGAATATAGCTAAAACCGTGTACTCTTGTGGTCCGAATGCGAGGGCAACAGTCGAAAGAGGAGGAGCAACAGTGATCAATACAACCACACTGAAGAGCCCACCGAAAAGTGAGGCCAGTGTAGCCATGCCTATGGCTTCACCCCCTCGTCCAGCCATAGCTAATGGGTAGCCATCCAGCGCTGTGGCGATAGATGCATCTGTGCCAGGGGTGCGCAATAGAATGGCGGTAATAGAGCCACCGTAAACTGAGCTAACGTATACGGCACCCAGTAGAATCAGTGCCAGATCTGGCGGCATGCTGAAGGTGATGGGAATACAAAGCGCAACGCCCATGGTTGAAGAAAGTCCTGGCAAGGAGCCGATGGTCATTCCGGCCAAGGTGCCAAGTAACAGGGTTAACAGCGCCATCGGTGTCAGAATATTACCGAGTGCTACAAACAGTATATCCATAGAAATAGTCTCTTGGGTGTTTGTGAGGAAAGCTGTTAGTTGGCTAGCCAATTCCAGAGCCCGCCACCAGGTAGAGGGACTGAAAGTAAGTGCACAAAAACGGCATAGATAAGGGCAGAAAAGGACACGGCAAGTATTAGGGCCGCGGGCCATCGTAAGTCACTCAGGCAGCATAAACTAACCAGTAGAAATACAATCAACGCAACAAATGTTCCAATACTTATCATCAGCCCTAATAACCCCAGCACGCATAGACCCCAGAGGGTGAAACGTTGCCAGGCAACTGGGGGCTGGGATTCATCAGGGAGTTTGCGGCGAAACGAATTGACTCCGATGCCCAAACAGGCAAGCCCCCCAAGTGAACCGGCGATCACGGGGAAAACCCCCGCATCGCCGCGCATGTCAAGCCCGACCCAGACTACACCAGCGCACAAGGCTCCAATCAAAACGGCCAGGGTGCGGTCAATTTTGTTCAGTGGCATAGAGCGAGTTCTCCTAACGGGTTTTAAATCACTGCTCAATCCAAGGTTCCTGGTCCCAAAGGGCTTTTAGCCGATCATGACTTTCGTGGATGAAGTCAACGTAGTCTTGTCCATAAATAGGGTTAACAGGCATGTTAAGCTGCTCCATTTCGGCAAGAAACTCCGGATTCTCTACCACCTCACGGGTCACAGATAACAGCTTGTCATACACTGGTTGCGGCACATTAGCCGGTACAGCAAAGCCGCGTGATGCTGCCGCTAGAACGTCATAACCTTGTTCTTTACCGGTCGGGACAGCCGAAATCGCATCGATTCGTTCATTTGACCAGACGGCTAAGCCCCGTACTTTGCCCTCATTGATCTGGTTTACCACTTCCGACATGTTGCCTTCAAAAGCCGTAATGTGCCCACCAAGCAGCGCGGCCGTTGCTTCAGCATTGCCGCTGTAAGAGACAAAATTAAGGTCGATATCAGCTTCTTTGGCAAAGTTGAGTGCAGCCAGGTGGTCGTCACCCCCAATGCCTTCGTGGGATACAACTACGGATTTTGGATCTTCCCGTACCGCTGTTACAAAACTTTCCAGCGTTTGATAGGGGCTGTCGGTGGCTACTGCCAAAACACCTGGATCGGTAATGATATTGGCCAGAGGGCGAATATCATCAAGGGAATAACCCACAGTACCTTCACGGGTGAAAGGATAAACTTCGACTACTGGCGAGTTAATTAAGCCAAGGGTATAGCCGTCGGGTGCCGCATTGGCCAAGTGGACCCATCCCAACTCGCCACCAGCCCCCGGTCTGTTAACCACGACTATTCGCTGGCCGAGTTCTTCTTCAGCGTACTTCGCGAAGATGCGTGCCATCGTATCGGTACTACCCCCGGCACCGAAGGCGACAATCAACTGAATTGGCTTGTTGGGGAAGTCCTCAGCTACGGCTGATGTACTCAGTCCGCTAACCAAGATTGCCGTCATCGCACTCAGGATCAATTTTTGCTTGAATTTAAACTGTGCCTTCATCGTCTTATTCCTTGTTACTTTTATAGTTTTAAAGCTATGTAGGGCAGTAGGGTGCTCGTTAGAAGTATTTTTTAAGGCCTGACGCCATTGAGCACCTGTGTTCTAGTTAAAAGCATTCTATACTTTCAAAAAAGCGAATAAAATTCATAAAATATAAGTCGAAATATTCATATATGGGACATCTATGCTGACTCTTAAGCAACTCGAAACGTTTGTACAGGTGGTTGAGCTAGGTACATTTGAAAAGGCTTCACAGCGGCTCAATGCAACACAATCAACTGTTTCTAAAAGAATTTCAGAGTTGGAGCAGGCAACAGGACTGCATATTTTTGATCGCTCACAGCGTAATGCACGTTTAACCGAAGAGGGTGAGCAACTGCTAGAGCTGGCCTACCTAACTATAGATAGCGCCAATAAAATTCGTGAACTCAATAAGCAACCGGAGAGTAAACTTCACCGGATCCGTATTGGCTTTACCGAACTGACCGCACTGACTTGGCTGCCTGGATTTTTGCGGGAATACACTCTTGAGCGACCGGACATCCGCTTAGACGTCACTATTGATATGAGCCGTACGCTCTACCAGCAGTTTCAGGATGGTGAACTGGATTTAGTGGTCATACCGCTCGTCCCGGAAGTGTTTGCTCAGCCAGGTGTGGAAACGCTGCTGTTAGAGAAGGTGGAAATGGCGTTTATGGCCAGGGCTGGTTTAGTGGATGGGCCGCGGCCTTTGCCCATCAGTAAACTGGAATCCTATACCCTGATAAGTCAGGGCAAGCGCTCCGGGTTTGCTCAAGATGTGAATCGTTGGATTTCACACCAAGGAATGGCCTCGCCCGTGCAGATCACCGATAATTTACTGGCTCTGGTCGGTTTGGTCACTGCTGGGCGTGGTATCAGCGTGCTGCCAAAACTTTGTGTGCAGCGCTTTGCTCAAACACAGGATTTGGAGATATTAGAGACCCTGCCTCAGCCCCCAACGATCGGCTACTACGCGTTATACCACAGCGGTATTCGGGTCTCATTGCTTGAAGAAGTAGCCCTTCGTCTTGGTAAAGCGGCCGATTTCACGCGTCCTTTTTTTGTGTAGTTGTATTCGCGATAAGCATTTTTATAAAGTTATCCAAGAGTGGGTTGGCTTCGTCTTTGCGTGTGACCGCAACAAGTGTGGTACTGATATCAATGTCATCGACAGGTAGAAAGACCACATCCCTTCGATTGTTTGGCGTGATCGAACCACTGACCAGGGTTCCACCGAGCCCGGCACCTACGAGCGCCAACGCGGTATGAATTTCAATGGCCTCATGGGTTACCGTCGGACGTATGCCTTTTTCCTCAAGATGTGTCAGAATTTTTTGCCCGAATGGGCTACGAGGATCCTTAGGGTACAGAATGAAGGGCAGTTGCTTGAAGGCACTGATAGGGAAGGTATCAAGCTCCGCAAGTGGATGATCAATTGGCAAGGCCGCCATAAACGGGTCGTTAATGATCACTTCATAGTGCATGTCCGCATGGCGTTCGAACAGGCCGATAAAACGTGAAATACCGACATCAATACGGTGTTGCCTTAAGCCTTCTTCCTGATATTCAGACAGTACCTCAACAAGATCCAGGTGAACCTCTGGATTTTGTGCTCGGTAATTCTTGATAACAGAGGGCAACAATGAAAAAAGAGTTGATCGAATAAAGCCAATCCCAAGCCACCCGCCACTGCCACTGGCGACTTGTCTGGACTCTTCCTCTAAGCGTGTGGCCTGAATTAACAATTCTTTTGCCCGAGGGTAAAAGAATTTTCCGAGTGACGTGAGCTGCATGGGCCGAGTTGAGCGATCAAACAGCTCTCCTCCCAGGTTCTGTTCCAGCAACGTAAGCTGTGCACTGATGGCTGTCGGCGCGACAAATAAGCGTTTTGCCGCGGCACTGCCTCCACCGGCATCGACGACCTCACAGAAGTAGCGTATCTGACGTAGATTCATTTTTAGTGAACTTTCCTGCGTAATTAGCTGATTGATTAAAGATAATCAATATATGATAGTGAGGCTGAGGTCAACTCAGGAGTATAAAAATGATAAATAAAACCAACTTTACCGATCTCGTTTCACAACTCAGCCAGTTCGGTAGCGCTTCCATTTATGAAGCACAAGGCGCCCGTGGCGCTTTAGATAGTGGCATGAAGCCACTGTGTAGCAGTATGCAGGTGTTTGGGTCGGCATTTACAGTCGATATTCGTCCTGGTGACAATCTTATGTTGCACTATGCCTTACTGCATGTGCAGCCTGGAGATGTGTTGGTGGTGGACGCCAAGCGTTTCGTAGAAGCTGGCCCCTGGGGCGATATCCTAACCGAGCAAGCCATCAAGAAAGGCGTGGCCGGTCTTGTGATTAACGGTGCGGTTAGGGATGTCCAGACCATTAAAGCACTCGGTTTTCCGGTATTTTGTCAGGGTATTAGCATCAAAGGCACTGCCAAGAAGCAGCTTGGAAAGATCAATGTGCCAATTTGCATTGGTGATACGTTGATTAATCCAGGTGATTTCATTTTTGGTGACGCCGATGGGGTTGTTGTGGTCCCACGGCAGGACATCGCCACGGTGCTGCAGGAAACCCAGTTGCGCGAAAAAACGGAACAAGACTTTCGAACAAAAATCAAGGAAGGCGGCAGTACAGTCGACTTGCTCGGTTTACAAGACACACTAAAGCGATTACAGCTGATGTAACATCGGCCCCTTAAGCGTTAGAACCTAATCATTTTCGTTATTAAATAACTATAAATAAGCACTGCAGACAACAGTGCAAACGAGGAAAAAACAATGAAAACTATAAAAAAAGTGGGCATGTTTGCCTGTATTTCACTTCCAATTGCTCTGTGCGCTAGCATCTCATGGGCAGATTCTTATCCAGAACGGCCAATCTCTACGATTATTTCATTTGGTGCGGGTGGCAATACGGACGTCGGCGCACGTATCCTGTTCCCCGCCGTAGAGCGTGAGCTGGGAGTTCCACTGAATATTATCAATCGCCCTGGTGGCGGTGGCTGGGTGGGTTGGACGCAACTGCTCAATTCATCCAATAACGGTTACACCCTGGGATACATTAATACACCTAATCTGATTACTGGCTATATGGATCCACAGTATCGGCGTGATGTTGATCTGGATAACTTCGAGCTTATCGCCAACCATGTGACTGATTATGGCGTTATTTCGATTAATAAAAATGAGACACGCTTTGACAATATTGATGAGCTGGTTAACTTTGCTCAGTCTAATACGCTGACAGCTTCAACCACCGGCGCGAATGGTGACGACCATATTGCCATGCTAAAAATGAATCACCATTACGCTACCCAGTTTGTGCCTGTGCATACAACGGGTACAGCTGAGCAGCGCGCCGCGATTCAGGGCGGCCATGTAGATGTAAATTTCTCTAATGTTGGTGATACCAACATGGCCCATCGCAATGGTGATTTAAAGATTATTGCCATCATGGCGCCTGAACGTTCAGATTTTATTCCAGATGTTCCTACGCTTGAGGAGATGGGATATTCAGGAGTAATCTCCTGGTCGGCGCGAGGTATAGCTGCGCCTAAGGGTATCGATCCCGTTCAACTGGAACTATTGCAGGAAGCCTTTATCACTGGCATGCAAGATCCTGAACATTTAGCCAAAATGGCAGAAATGGGATTGAAGGTAGATATCCGTACCGGTGATGCCTATCGCGAAATGCTTGAAGAGGAAGAAGAAGGCGTTCGCGCGCTAGGAGAATTACTGGGCTGGTAAGTCCAGCAGGCCGTGATGTCTCATTGCATCACGGCGATCCATTCAACTAGGCAAAACTTTACAACAATAAATAGGGTGCCTTATGAAAGCTTTACACTCTGATCTGGTCATCGGATTGGTTATGTTGCTCTTCTCGATAGCCTTCTACAGCCTCTCGGCTCAGATGCCTGCTGATCCAGCGGTATTTCCTAAACTGATTCTGGTCACCTTCGCGGTTTTTTCGCTGTTCATCGTTTGGACTGGCATAGTTAAAACACTGGCCAGCAAAAAACAGGGGACTCAACACCTTGCTGTGTTTGAGAATATAAGCGGTCCCATCGTCACGTTCGTGGCGCTATGCATTTATGTGGCCTTGATCAGTATTCTGGGCTTTTTTGTTGCCAGTTCGCTCACGGCGGTATTTTTCATGCTCTATTTCGGGGTGAAATCTTACCTACAAGTGCTGTTGGTGCTGGTCATCATGAATAGCTTTATTTATATGCTCTTTGTTTGGCAGTTACGCATCTCCCTTCCCACTGGGTTATTGCTGTAAAGGAGAGAGATCATGCAAGTCGATACTACCCTGTTGTTGTCAGTGCTGGCGCAGTTAGCCTCTCCGGATGTTATCTTGATGCTGTTTGTCGGTGTACTTGGCGGCATTTTTCTCGGCGCTTTGCCTGGGTTGAGCGCTACCATGGGCATCGCGTTACTGATTCCGGTCACTTTTGGCATGCAGCCTGTGGCCGCACTGGTGTTGCTTTCTGCTATTTATGCTTCTGCCGTCTACGGTGGGTCTATCACCGCTATCTTGATCCATACACCTGGCACACCGGCATCTGCCGCGACGGCCATGGATGGCTATCAGATGACGCTGCGTGGCGAGGGCCTTAAAGCCTTGGGAACCTCTACTATCTGTTCGGTGATTGGCGGTATAGTCAGTGTTGTGGCATTACTGCTGTTGGCACCACCTTTGGCTCAAATTTCATTACGCTTCAGCGCCCCCGAGTATTTTCTGATCGCCATCTTTGGTTTGACGATTATTGGCAGCCTTTCCAGTGGTGCAATGGCGAAAGGGCTTGCTGCAGGTCTGTTAGGCTTGTTGATCAGTCTGGTGGGTGTGGATGTTATGACCGCTTACCCTCGCTTTACCTTTGGTGTTGGGGAGTTGGAGAGTGGCATTTCACTGATTCCTGCCATGATCGGCCTGTTTTCCATTTCCCAGGTCATGATTCAGGCAGAAAAACTCCATGGCGCTAAAGACCTTACCCCGGCTCCTGAACTGGTCGGCCACCTCTTTCCCAGTCGTGCCGAGTGGCGACGACTTCGGGGCACAATTTCACGCTCATCAATCATTGGGGTGTTGGTCGGCTGCTTGCCCGGTGCGGGAGGCGATGTGGCCTCATGGGTGGCCTACAATGAAGCCAAGCGTAGTTCCAAAAACCCAGAAAACTATGGCAAAGGCGAGATTGAAGGCTTGGCTGCAGCGGAAACAGCTAATAATGCGGTCACAGGTGGGGCCATGATTCCTTTACTGACACTGGGCATTCCTGGCAGTGCCGCCACCGCCGTGATGCTCGGGGGCCTCTACATTCATGGCTTGCAACCTGGGCATGAGCTGTTTACCGTTAATGCCCATATCGTCTATGCCATCATTGTCGGGCTGCTGCTGGCAAATATATTGATGGGTATTGTGGGCTTGGCATTGGCAAAACAGGTGGTCAAGGTGGCTTCGGTTCCGTTTGCCATTCTTGCACCGATCATCGTGGTGCTATCGGTTGTCGGTTCCTACACCATCAACAACAGTATGTTTGATGTATATGTGATGGTGGCCTTTGGCTTACTGGGATACCTGATGAGAAAAACCGGCTTCTCAACCGCCGCTATAGTGCTTGCGATGATACTGGGCGCTATGGCTGAGATCGGCTTCCGGCAGTCCTTGGTGATGTCCAAGGGTAATCTGCTGGGCTACTATTTCGACCGGCCATTTTCGCTGCTGATTATGGGACTGATTCTGCTGGCGTTGGTGTCACCGCTGCTCATTCGGTGGAAACGCAACAGAGCACTGCAGGCACTTCAGCGTTCCTAGTCAACAGGATTTAACGCCATGACTCTGGCAGGATAAAACCAGGGTCATGGTCACCCCGCTAAAAACTACTAACCGTAAACCGGGTGTCAGTAGCGCAAGATCAACGCTTATTAACTCCTCCCTGGCGTGCCTTGAAGCGTGGATTGCTTTTGCAAATCACATAATAGCGGCCGCGGCGCTTAACCACCTGGCAATCTGGATGGCGGGTCTTGGCTGTTTTGAGTGAACTGAGAACTTGCATGACCGTTGCTCCTTATTTCAGGCTGCGTGCTTTGAAGCGTTTGTTGAACTTAGCAATTTGCCCTTCGTTGCTGGCTATACGTTTTTCACCTGTATAGATCGGATGTGAAGCACTGGAAATATCCAGATTAATCAAGGGATAAGTTTTTCCGTCTTCCCACACGATGGTGTCGTTTGACTGACAGGTTGAGCGGATGCGGAAAGATCGGTTGCAGCTGGTATCTCGAAATACCACATAATCGTATTTTGGATGTATGTCTTTTTTCATGCTGACCTCATGAGTTATAATATAACATTTCATTTAGTTATTGAAACTCATTATCATTTAAATGTAAAGTGCTGACCTTGGTCTTTTGTAACAAACCACTCTGAGGAAAATTTCCATGCATAACCTGAAGCGGCTGGTCTGGTTCGGGATGTTATTCGGCATCCTGTTCCATTCAAGCATTTTTGCACAACCTGCGAATAACCATTTGACGGTCGGTGGACCGTTTGAATTTACCAGCCTGAACCCTTCTCAGAATGGTTATGTTTTTACCCGCATGGGGGTGGTGGAAACCCTGGTGGATGTGTCACCGGAGGGTGAGCTGCTACCGGGTCTGGCAACCCACTGGGAGGTATCAGAGGATCGACTGAGCTGGCGTTTTTATCTTAGAGATGACGTGGTTTTCCATGATGGACGTTTGATGGATGCCACGAGTGTAGTTAACAGCCTGGAAGGTGCGCGTCAGCAGCATGGCACCCTGGCTCAGGTGCCGGTCGATCAGCTACAGGCTGGGGATGGCGTTGTTGAGATTACCCTAAGCTCGCCTTACCATTTGCTGCCGGCGGTACTGGCGCATTATGCCAATGTGGTGATTTCACCCGATTCCTTCGATGAAGAAGGTCGAGTCACTCAGTTGCTAGGGAGTGGCTCATTTCGTCTTACCTCTGTTGCACCACCACATAAGTTAAGAGTGGAACGTTTTGAGGAATACTGGGGGCAGGTAGCATCCATTGCTTCGGCTGAGTACCTGACGGGCCATCGTGGTGAAAGTCGTGTATTGCAAGCACGCAGTGGTCAGACAGACATCAGTTATACCATTGACCCGGCCAGTACCGGCATTTTGAGCCGCGTCAGCCATGTGAATCTGCACTCTGAGCTGATACCGCGATCCATATTAATCAAGGTTAACAGTGGCCACCCCTACCTCAAAGAGGTGGAAGCACGTCAGGCGCTGAGTCTGGCACTGGATAGATCGGGTATTGCCGCGGCGGTGTTACGTGCTCCGGGATCTGAGGCTAACCAGCTGATTCCAGCGCCTTTGGGCGATTGGCATGTGGCTGACTTGCCGCCGATGGAACGGGATATGCAACAAGCTACGGCCTTGCTCGATGGCCTGGGCTGGCAGTTGGGTGCGGATGGTGTGCGTGTTCGCGATAATCAGCGTTTTAGCCTGGATTTGATCACCTATGCGGATCGCCCGGAACTGACGGTGGTCGCTACGGCTATTCAGGCTCAGTTGGCCGAGCTGGGTGTTGAGGTAAGGGTATCGGTAACCAACTCCAGTGCCATACCCGCGGGTCATCAGGATGGCAGTCTGGAAATGGCGCTAATCGCCAGAAACTATGGCTTTATTGCTGATCCGCTGGGTGTCATGTTGGCTGATTTTGGTGCAGATAAGGGCGGGGACTGGGGAGCCATGCAGTGGGACAACACGGAGGTACCCGCCTTACTGAAAACCCTGGAAGAGGAAACAGACCCTCAGCGATCCCGTGAAATTTCACAAGGTATCGCCAGGATGCTGGCGGAGGAACTGCCGCTGATTCCAGTCAGCTTTTATACCCAACTGACTGCGGTTAATCAGCGTGTTCAGAATTTTCGTTTTGATCCGTTTGAGCGCAACTATTACCTGAATGAAATGGAGTTGTCGCAGTGATCCAGCGGATTCTGATCAATCGGTTGTTACAAGCCTTGATGGTGGCCTGGGGCGTCGGTTCATTGAGTTTTGTGCTGATGCGTAGCCTGCCAGGAGATATGGCTTTCCGGGTTGCAGCGGGGCGTTATGGCCAGGATAACGTCAGTGCAGAGGCGGCGGATTGGGTCAGGCAGGAACTGGGACTGGATATGCCCGCCTGGCAGGCCTATCTGAACTGGTTGCTGGATCTGTTGCAACTGAATTTTGGCGTATCGCTGATCAGTGGGGCACCCGTAATCGATGAAATCAAGCATCAACTGGGTCATTCGCTGCAACTGGCGGTTGTGGCGATTTTGCTGGCGGCACTGCTGGCATTTCCACTGGGTATCGCCTCCGGTCTGCGTGCACGTGGTTGGTTAGATCGTAGTCTGCTGGTGTTGTCATCCTTGTTGCGTGCCCAGCCGGTGTTTGTCATAGGTCTGGTGTTGATTCTGGTGTTTGCCGTTTACTGGCCACTCTTCCCCGTGGCAGGTTTTGGTAATGGCAATGACTGGGTGTTACCAGCCTTTTCGCTGGCGTTGGCGCTGGCCGCTGTGTCCAGTCGGGTGGTGCGTGACAGTACGATTCAGGTGATTGCATCTCCCTACTATCGCTTTGCTCGCGTCAAAGGGCTGACAAAATGGCAGACCTTCCGTCAGCATGGTTTGAGAAACCTCTCAGTGCCCGTTGTGGCGTTTATGGGGATCCAACTGGTGGGGTTAATCGAAGGCATCGTGATGATCGAGTCACTGTTTTCCTGGCCAGGCATAGGTCATGGGCTGGCATATGCGATTTTTTCCCGTGATGTACCCATGATTCAGGCCACCGCTTTGATGATGGGACTGATATTTGTGGCACTGAATACGTTGGTGGATCTGGCCTGTTACAAGATTGATCCGAGAGGGCGACCTGAATGAACCGATTTTCGTTTAAACTGCCGGCATTGAGTCCTTCTCAGTGGCTGGGTGCTGTCATTTTGCTGTGTATAGGGTTGTTCATTCTGCTGGAAGGCTGGTTGAATCAGAGCGATAGTGCGCGGCAGAACCTGTCTAATTTTCTTGCCGCCCCCAGTGCTGAGGAATGGCTGGGTACCGATCAATTTGGGCGCAGTATGTTGGCGCGTATGGGTGATGCGATCCGCTTGTCGCTGATGCTTAGCCTGTTTTGTGTCACCACCGCGGCGGTTTTGGGTACTGGCTTGGGTGTTTGTGCTGCCTGGTTTGGTGGGATGACCGAGCGGTTGCTGAACTTTCTGGCTAATACCCTGCTGGCCCTGCCAGGTCTGGTGCTGGTGTTGTTACTGGCTGCTATCGCACCGGGTTCCTTTATTGTGCTGTATCTGGCGATCTCGCTGGTGCTGTGGATCGAATACTACCGGGTGGTCCGAGCGCAGACACAGGTGGTGATTCGCAGTCCTCAACTGGAAGCCTCGCGTCAGTTGGGCTTTGGTCGCTGGTATCTGTTTCGTCGGCATATCTGGCCGGCTATTTGCCCTTCTGTGCTGACACTGGCGGCTTTTGGTGCCGGTAATGCCATCTTGGCTTTGGCTTCCATTGGTTTTGTGTATGTCGGATTGCAACCGCCTGTTGCTGAGCTGGGGTTAATGGTGGTGGAGTTGCTGCCTTATTACAGCGACGCACCCTGGGTATTGGCTCAGCCTATTCTGGCTATTTTCTTGCTGATACTGGGATTTAATCTGCTGGCGGGGAAAGCAAAATGAAGGATCTGTTATTAGAAGTCGATGCGCTGAGCGTTTATGCCGGTGAGACCCGTTTGCTGGAGCCGCTCAGTTGCACCCTGACAGCGTCGCAGCCCTTGACCATATTGGGTCAGACAGGCGCAGGCAAAAGCCTGTTGGCTCAAGCGATTATGGGGTTGTTACCTGAAGCCTTGAGTGTACGCGGTGATGTGCGTCTTAATGGTAAGTCACTGTTTTCTTTGTCTATATCTGAGCGCCAGGCCCTGTGGGGTCGGGTACTTTCCATGCTGCCTCAGGAGCCCTGGCATGCACTGGATCCAGTGATGCAGGTGAAACGTCAGGTGGCCGAGGTACATCACTATGTACTGGGACAGGAGCAGGACGCGGCTGAGGTGCTGGCTGAGCAGGCCTTGCAACGCCTGGGGTTGGAAGGAGCGCTAGCCAAAATCCCATCACAGCTTTCCGGGGGGATGGCACAACGGGTTGCATTTGTGGCAGCAACGGCGGCTGGAGGTCAATTGCTACTGGCTGATGAGCCCACCAAAGGCCTGGATTATGGTCGCCGGGATCAGGTGGTTGCCTTACTGCAAAGTCAGTTGGATCAGGGTGCCTTGCTGACCATTACCCACGATATTGATGTGGCGCGTCAATTGGGCGGCGATCTGATAGTAATGCGTCGAGGCCAGGTGATGGAACGAGGTCGTGTAGAAAGCGTGCTGGCAAACCCGCAGTCGGACTATACCCGCGAATTGCTGGCAGCCGACCCACAAAGCTGGACACAGGTGAAGCAACCGCTACCTGCTGCAGCACCTTTGGTGCGGGTCGAGGGGCTGGGCAAGTCGCGGGGTGGTAAGCCCTTGTTTGACGATGTGTCATTTGAGCTCTATCCACATCAGTTAACCGGACTGGTGGGCGACAGTGGTTGTGGCAAAAGCACTCTGGGTGATCTGTTGCTGGGTAATCTAAAACCTGATCAAGGGAAGGTATCCTATCAGCGTCCGTTTGCCCGGCATCAGTTACTCAAGCTTTATCAAGACCCGCCCGCGGCTTTTGCACCGGGGGTAACCTTGCAGCAACTGCTGATGGATCTGGTCAAGCTGCATCGACTGGATGCTAGCCGTATTCCGCCGCTATTAGAACGCCTGCATCTGAATCCACAACTGCTGCAACGCAGTTGTACTGAGGTGTCAGGGGGTGAGTTACAGCGAATCTCGCTGTTGCGAGCACTGCTGATGGATCCGGTGCTGCTGTTCGCCGATGAGCCAACATCACGGCTTGACCCGATCACCAGTCAACAGATCATCGAATTGTTGGTTGAAGTGGCGCAGGACTTTGCCTGTTCCGTGGTGCTGGTCAGCCATGATCCGGTGCTGGTGGAAAAAACCTGCCATCAGGTTATAGCGCTCTAGCCTGACATTCTCTGTAGGAGCACGCTACGCGGGCGAATAAATGACCCGCTTGGCTTGTTGTAGGAAATAAGATGGACCCGCCCCCCTAACAATGTGCCATGCTTATCTGACGAGAAAGCAAACCGGCATCTGAG
>NZ_JBLXDN010000051.1:0-19831 GCF_048264025.1 Nitrincola sp. | reverse complement strand
GGCCGGAGACGGCGGCAGCTCGCTGGCTTTTGGCCCCGGTGAAAATATGCAGGCACATGCGATGACCCATGCCGCACGGATTATCAGCGGACACAGAGATACCCACTTCAGCTTCTTGAGGAATATACAACTAGGCCAGACTCTGATGCTCAGCGACCATAACGGAAATGTGACATACCAGATTGATCAGATTCAGGTGGTGGATTCGGCCGTTACCCGGCTGATGCCCACTGCCTTTCCAGATGGACTGATACTGGTGACCTGTTATCCCTTTGATGCGCTCACCGCAGGGGGAACCCAGCGGCTGGTTGTGATGGCCTCTGCTGTTGAACCTGAGAAGCCCCTGCATCCTGAGTAAAAGCATCTGGACCTCGTTACCGCTCGTCCTGTGTTGGCGGTGTTAGGCATGTGTATCAATTTTTGGAGAGTCTCCCATAATCTCAAATTTTTCTAGAAATGAGAGTGCAGATAGATTATTTTCATTTGAAAATCCTTTGGATTTGTTAAATTCTATATTTCTGCGTATCGCATCAAACATATTAAATTTTTCGTTCATAATAGGGTCTGACTCGGTTTAATAGTTGTCTGATTGAATGCAAGGTTTAAGCCATACCACCGTTGTATGGGGTATAGCTTAACAATCAGCTGCAGCGGAACAATTTACGCTGCGCTTCAATTGCCCGCTAAGCAAGGCGTTATAGCCTCAAGGAAAAATAGTGAAAATTTTCCTCTTAGTCATCAGATGCCAAGATATAGAAGCCAGTAAAAACTTCTATCAATTATTAGGGCTGTCTTTTGCACAAGAGAAACATGGAAATGGCCCTACACATTATTCATGTAAGCAAGATGGGTGTGTATTTGAGCTTTACCCAAACAAAGGGGAACCGCCAAAAGACAACAATCGTTTGGGCTTTAAGGTCTCAAGCCTGAGTAGCATAATCAAGCTTGTATCATCCACAGAATCATACGAGTTTTCAGGCAATACAATTTATGTCGTTACTGACCCAGATGGACGTAAAATTGAGATCAGTGAGTAAAGCTACAACAAAAATCGCCCTGCGGGCTGGACGCGCTAACGCGCGCCTTTGCTTGCAGCATTATAAGGCATTATCTGACGCATGATTAGAACGGAAAGATTGATTCTTCGGCAATGGGATAACGAAGACCTCCTTCCCTTTTCACAGATGTGTGGGGATAAGGATGTGATGGAGTTTTTCCCTAAGCTTCTTACGGTGGAAGAAAGCTACGCTATGGGGGAAAAAATCAAATCCCTCATTGCTGAGCGTGGGTGGGGATTTTGGGCTGTTGAGATTCCTGATCATAGTAAGTTTATTGGATTTGTTGGCCTGCACATCCCCAAAGAAAGCATGCCTTTTTCACCATGTGTTGAGATCGGCTGGCGTCTTGCGAAACGATATTGGGGTATGGGTTACGCGACAGAGGCCGCCAAAGAGTCATTGCGGTACGCTTTTACTCACTTGGATTTAGATGAGGTGGTCTCTTTTACGACAGTGGGTAATATTCGCTCGCAGTCTGTCATGGAGAAAATCGGGATGGCTTATACCAGCAATTTTGAGCATCCTGACCTAGAACCTTCTGACCCGCTTTGTGAGCACGTTTTGTATAAGATAAGCAAGGATCAGTGGGAGCTAAATGCCCTATAACCAGGCCAGACACAGCGACGTTATATGCACTCAAGCGAGGTTATAAAGTGACTGAAAGCCATTACACAACCTTCTTTCTAGAGATGAAGTCACCCAAAGAACTGAACTTCAAGCCGCTTCCTGATAAATTGACGGTTGTGGAGTGTGAGGAACCACAGTACCAATTCAACCGATTTTTATATGAGCTTGTTGGCACTGATTGGGAATGGGGAGATTTAAACCATTGGACCAGCGATCAATGGCGAGCGCTGGTAGAAAGCGATCACCACCGCACTTGGGTTGCATATCATCTTGGAAGCATCGCTGGATATTATGAGCTGTACAGGCCAGATGGAGTTAACACCGAGATTCGATACTTTGGGCTAGCCCCCGGAGCTATCGGCAAGGGGTTTGGTGGAGCGCTGTTAAGCCATGCAATCAAGTCTGCCTGGGGGTGGTCCGGTACACAAAGAGTATGGGTCCACACTTGTACATTTGACCATCCAAGCGCACTGGCTAATTACGTAGCGCGAGGCATGAGAGTGTACCAAGAGGAATTAGCTCCCATCGATTGAAAGTCACCCGCCGGAGACCAGTAAGCATTTAACAAATTGATGATACCAATCGTTTAGTCTATGCCGTTGATGATTATGCTATGACTATCATTTCGTGTCGTTATCACTATTAGGTCATTCCGCAGGGCCGCTAAAAAGTCAGTCCAGCGGACGTGCAACGGGCGCCACTGCCTTCTGCGTTAGATGTAAGGAAAGAGCATGACTCAATTTTTCAATAATCTCGGCCAACCTGTCGGGGAATCGCTTGCTGAGTGGGAAAAACCCGCACACCCTTCCCGGGAGCCAATGCATGGCCGCTTCTGCCGCCTGGAGCCTCTTGCTCCAGAGCAGCATGCCGAAGAACTATATGCTGCGCACGCGCAGGATAAAGATGGAAGGAGTTGGACCTATCTTCCCTATGGTCCCTTTGCTTCCCTTGATCGCTATCAGGCATGGTTGCAGGAAATGAGCCAGAGCAATGATCCGTTATTTTTCACGATCATTCGGCAATCGGATGGGCGTGCTGTGGGTGTTGCAAGCTATCTTCGGATCGTGCCAGAGAGCGGCACTATTGAAGTTGGTCATCTCCATTTTTCTGAGCAGCTCAAGCGAAGTCCTGTTGCCACGGAAGCAATGTTTCTGATGATGAAAAGAGCTTTCGAACTGGGATATCGGCGCTATGAGTGGAAATGTGATGCTTTGAATGCACCCTCGTTTGCCGCCGCTCAGCGCCTTGGGTTCAGACATGAAGGAACATTTCGTCAGGCCACAGTGTATAAAGGCCGTAACCGGGACACCGCGTGGTTTTCCATTATAGATACCGAGTGGCCAGCTTTGCTTGAGGCGTTTTCAAAATGGTTGGCGCCGGATAACTTTGATGAGCTGGGGGAGCAGCGCGTCCGACTGAGCGTGTTAACTCAAGATGCTCTCCGACAGAAGTCGTGAGATTCGGCATCCACACAAAGCAAAGAACATCCCACAAGCCAAGGCATCGGGACGTTAAGCGTCCGCAGCGGTTATGGAGTACCGACTAATGAAAACAAGAAAATCATCACGGCTTATAATCATTGACGAATCAGGAAAATTATTGCTGTTTTTATACAAGGATGAGCATCAGTCTCCGTTTTGGGCAACGGTTGGAGGAGAGCTTAAGCCCGGTGAAGACTATATCGATGCTGCGAAGCGGGAGCTGTATGAGGAAACGGGGCTAAGACAGGAGGTCGGAGAGGTGCTTAGGGATCGTGATGAAGTATACGCTGTAGCAAGGTCGGTACCAGCCCGTTGGCTTGAAAAATACTTCTTGGTTAAATGGCCTTCAGGCGCGGACGTATTTGCAGCGAAATGGACGGATGAGGAAAAGAGTACGATTCAAAAATGGAAATGGTGGAGTTTGGATGAGATACGCGAAGAAAAAGAGTCTCAGTTCAAGCCCGAATGGATTCCTGATTTGCTTTATTCCGTGCTACGTAAAATCAACTAACACGAGGTTCTATTTGACAGCGCTAGGTGGCGCAAATAAGTTAGACCTTAGGGATGCTGGGAAATAATCAGATGATTCGAGAATGCAGGCCAGTCGATATTGGTCAAATCTTAGAGATTTGGCTATCAGCCTCAATCAAAGCTCATAATTTCATCGAGCCTTATTTTTGGGAATCAAAGGTCAACGACATGCGTGATGTATACATCCCGGCATCGGAGACATTCATATTTGAGTCCGAGGGGAAAGTGAACGGATTTTATAGCCTCTACGGAGACAATCTGGCGGCAATCTTTGTGGCTCCTGAATTACAAGGCAATGGGATAGGAGCTGCCTTACTTGATGACGCTAAGAATAGGCGAAAGAACTTGCGGCTAACCGTTTACAAAGAGAACATTCCGAGTGCTAATTTCTATGAAAAACAGGGATTTATTTGTATTGATGAGAAAGTGGACGAGCATACAGGCCACCCTGAGCTCATCATGGAGTTTCATTCGTAACAATCGCAGGGGCCGCGACGGTTTTTTTTGTGGGGAGGGCCAGTATCAAAGAGTTGATCGATGAAGAGATTGCATCACGGGTTGCTGTTCACCTCCATACTCAGTCCGCTGCCCCTTGGAAACTAGAGTCTACCGAATGTATTCGACTGGATGGTGGGCCTGACAGTCTGGAATCGCTTAACAAATTGTTGTAGTTCGTTCCGGCCTTCGGCCTACACCGCCCCCTGTCGGGGCGCCACTAAACAAAAGCGTTATGTGAATAGAGGATATGATGTCATCCATTCCACAATCGAAAAAAGCGTTGGAACTTGCTATCAACTCAATATTCGACAAGCTCATGGCGGACTATCGGACAATACCCGACGAATTGACACGAGAACGTAATGTTGAGGGAAACATAAAAGGTACACAAGTAAGTGTCTGTGACACGGTTGCTTACCTTATTGGTTGGGGTAAATTGGTATTGAAGTGGCATAGGCTGAAGGCTCAAGGGTTACCAGTTGAATTCCCAGAAGCAGGTTTTAAATGGAGTCAGTTGGGTTTGCTTGCAATGCATTTCCATGAACAATATGCTGAATGGCAATATGAAGCCCTGTTAAAGGAGCTTGAATCAACAGTTAATGAACTGCTTTCACTGATTTCAAGCTTAAGTAACTATGATCTCTACGAGACTACTTGGTACGATAAATGGACGTTGGGCCGCATGATTCAGTTCAATACATCATCACCAATGAAAAACATGCGTAGTAAGATTAGGCGATTTAAGAAAAACAAAGGGTTACTGTGAAATCTCACATAACCATGCCAGTCACGGCGATGTCTACTACACTGCAGCTTCGCCTCCATTTCGTAGCTGCGCGTGCTGAGCGGCATTATAGCGCCATTGAAGTACAGCAAGATTCGGGTCGGCATTAATCGTTTGTCCTCCTAAGATAGCATCTGTTCGGGCATATGCCCTTTTATAGTAAGCAGATCCTAGAGGAATAACGATGACCATACTTGCCAACAAAGTCGCTATTGTTACCGGCGCCAGTACCGGCATTGGCTTCGCAGCCGCGAAGCTTTTTGCCAGAGAAGGTGCTGCCGTTGTGGTGGCTGCAAGGCGACAGAAGGAGCTTGATGACCTTGTGGACTTAATCAACAGGGAAGGCGGGCAGGCTCTGGCACTAGCGGGCGACGTTGGTGATGAGGCTTTTGCCAACGCTTTGGTAGATAAGGCGGTAAGCCACTTTGGGGGATTGGATATCGCTTTCAACAATGCAGCTATCCTGGGTGCTATGGGCCCTGTCCCAGAGATGTCGCACGCGGACTGGAATCAGGTTATTGCGACCAACTTAACCAGCGCATTTTTGGGCGCAAAGTACCAACTGCCCGCCATGGCTGCCCGAAAAGGAGGTTCGTTAATTTTCACCTCTACCTTCGTTGGTTACACCGCCGGTATGCCTGGCATGGCGGCCTACGCAGCCAGTAAGGCGGGCCTTATTGGGTTGACTCAAGTGCTGGCGTCAGAGCATGGGCCTCAGAATATCCGGGTCAATGCCCTTCTGCCCGGTGGTACTGATACGCCAGCGGGACGTGAATTTGCCAATACGCCAGAAGCATTGGCGTTTGTGCATAACTTGCATGCTCTCAAACGGATGGCGACACCAGATGAAATTGCTCAATCTGCATTATACTTAGCCTCCGATGCCTCCAGCTTCACCACTGGTACTGCGATGTTGGTAGATGGCGGTGTATCTATAAATCGTGTTTGAGAGGCCGCGCCATGTCAGACTATGACCGAATCGCAAGCGCTATGGCCTATTTGGTTGATCGGGCAATTGATCAGCCCAGCCTTGAAGAGATAGCCGCCCATGTGCATCTGAGCCCGTATCACTTTCAAAGGCTATTTTGTCGCTGGGCGGGTACTACGCCAAAGCGCTTTTTACAGGTCCTGACATTGGAACGGGGCAAAGTGTTGCTGGAGAATTCTCGTTCCTTGCTCGAGGTCTCACATGAACTTGGGTTAAGCGGCAGTTCAAGGTTGCATGATCACTTTGTGCAGCTGGAAGCTGTCACACCCGGCGAGTATAAAAGTCGAGGTAAGCAGGTTCATATCGAGTACGGTGTACACGGCACCCCGCTGGGACCTATGTTTGTTGCGGTAACCCAGCGAGGTGTTTGCCGGGCAGAGTTCATGGACTTCAACAGCATGGACGAGTTGCTGGATAACTTGCATAACGCTTGGCCGCTCAGTTCGATCAGGGAGAGCCTCCCCTCTACGCGCCATGTTATTGATGCATTTTTTAGCAGTGATACGGCTTCCAAGCATGGTCCGCTATCGCTCCATGTGGCAGGAACCAATTTTCAAATCGCTGTGTGGCGAGCTCTGCTGAAAATACCAACGGGCGCTGTGGCCAGCTATGCCGACGTAGCCAAATCACTCGGCGCCCCCAAGTCGTCAAGGGCGGTTGGTAACGCCATTGGCGCAAATCCAGTTGCTTTACTGATTCCCTGTCACCGGGTTATACAGCAGAGTGGCGCGCTGGGGGGTTACCGCTGGGGACCAGCCAAGAAACTTATGGTGCAAACCTGGGAAAAAATGCGTGATGAGCCGGTTGCGCTATAATCATGCCATATGCAACCGACGCTCACCGGTCATGAACGGCGTTTACTTCTTGGAGCTAATCCGCAATGTTTGGAACTCACGATATTTTGCTGTTTATTATTTCGGGGCTATTGCTCAATATGGTTCCAGGCCCTGACTCCGTGCTCATAATGGCTCGTAGCGCAACTCAAGGCTGGCGAGCTGGCTCAGCAGCTGCGCTCGGCATTGGTTCTGGCACCTTCGTACATATTTTTGCAGCGGCAGTAGGTTTATCTGCCCTTCTTGCTACTTCCAGTACAGCATTTGCGGTTGTGAAATACATAGGTGCGGCTTATCTACTGTACGTTGGCATTAGCCTGATTCGGAGCAAAAAACAGCGAATAAACGAGTCTGAAAAAACACTTGCTGCGCCACCATCGTTGTCTTATAGACGTATTTTCATGCAAGGGTTTTTAACAAACGTCCTTAATCCAAAAGTTGCTGTATTTTTTCTTGCTTTCGTACCCCAGTTCATTTCACCAGATTCTACCAACAAGGCCCTTGCTTTCATCGTGCTCGGATGCATCTTCAACTTTAATGGCATGTTGTGGTGCCATTTCTTGGCCATATCATCAGCCTTTGCTAGTCATCGCGTACAGGCCAGTGAAACTGTAGCTTTATGGTTAAATAGGCTTATCGGCGGAGTCTTTATTTCGTTTGGTATCAAGCTTGCTCTTGCGGAGCGAAACTAACAAATGGCTCAAATCGTTCGCTCAACTCACTCGGGACCGGCTAAAGCAGGCCCCTTAACCAAACGTTAAATACCCTATGGAGTTCCAGATGTCACCGATAGCGATTACACCGAAGCCACCCTATTATGCTGTCATTTTTACTTCACTGAGGTCAGATGGCGATAATGGTTATGGTGATATGGCAACCAAAATGGTTCAACTTGCATCTGAGCAACCAGGGTTCATTGGTATCGAGTCGGCTAGGGAAGGTGTAGGTATTACTGTTTCGTATTGGCGAGATCTAGAGTCTATAAAACTATGGAAAGCCAATGCTGAGCATTTAGTAGCTCAGAAATTAGGCCATGAACAATGGTATACCAGTTTTAAAACAAGGATTGCCAAAGTTGAGCGCGACTATGGTATTTAACAAGACAAGTCAAAGAAGTATCCTGCGCGTGAACCGGGTACCAGGCCTTTACCGAATTTATTAGCACCTATAAGGGAATTGACGCAATGGACATCCCACGCATATTCAATATTATGGAAAGTGAGCACCGCATCCATAATCCGTTCACACCAGAAAAGTTTGCCACGCTTGGCGCAGCCCTGCGCCTTGAACCGGGTAACCGGGTTCTTGATCTTGGCTGCGGCTCTGGTGAGATGCTGTGTACATGGGCACGCGATTACGGTGTGATTGGCACCGGTGTCGATATGAGCCAATTGTTCAGCGAGCAGGCCAGGCTTCGTGCCGAAGAGTTGGGTGTGGACGATCAAGTCACATTTATTCATGACGACGCAGCAGGCTATGTCTCGGATAAAAAGGTCGATGTGGCGGCCTGTGTCGGTGCTAGCTGGATCGGTGGGGGAGTCGCTGGAACCGTGGAACTTTTGGCTCAGAGCCTGCGCTCTGACGGGATCATCCTCATCGGCGAGCCCTACTGGAGGCAATTGCCACCAACGGAAGATATTGCCAAGAGCTGTTTGGCCAATGCAATCTCTGACTTCCTTGTGTTACCAGAACTGATCGCGTCCTTTAGGCGCCAGGGTTATGACGTTGTTGAAATGGTTCTGGCTAATCAAGACGGCTGGGACAGATACGAGGCAGCCAAATGGCTCACTATGCGCAGATGGCTTGAAGCCAATCCTGATGATGAATTGGCACAGGAGGTGCAGTCTAAATTGACCTCGGAACCTGAGCGTCATGCTGCTTACACACGCGAGTATCTGGGCTGGGGAGTCTTTGCGTTGATGCCGCGGTTCTGCTTTAAGTCAGACTAACAATTTGCTGATTATCGGTGAGGTTTAATTCAAACGTCAGGTGTCAACAACAATGTCATCACATACCCTCTACACAGTTGCGTACCTCGAAATTTCCGAGATGCAGATGAGCTGGATGCAGGAATTCCGGCGTAAGCATGATCCGCACTACACGGTAGTGGATCCGCATTTCACCCTGGCATTCGGCGTTCGCGGAGTCGAGCAAGGCGTCTATCTTGACCACATCGCAACCATTGCGAGTGAAACGAGGCCAATTTCGTTTCACTGCAAGTACGCGATGCTCGGGGCCGACGACATTGACGACACAGCGTATGTATTTCTGGTGCCCGATGAAGGAAACTCCAATCTCTCCTTGCTCCACGACAGGTTGTATCGGGGTATACTTGAGCCGTTCCACAGACTTGAGTTTCCGTACATCCCTCACATCAGTATCGCCGGCATGAAGGATTTCAAGCGGGCCAAGCGACTGTGTGATGAGTTGAACAGCCGAGGAGTTCACGTCCATGGCCAGCTTGCTTCCATCACGACAGGTTTTTTAAAGGACGGCAAGTTCTGTCATGTGCAATCATTTGAACTTGCCACCTAATTTCATCTCATGATTACAAGCTAGCCGACGACCACAGGCCAAAGAGAGCGCATATGACAATTGGTTTAAACCACTCGCTTCCCTCACTGGGATGAGCTAAAGCCAACCCCTTAACCAAACGTTAGGTATACAAATGTCAGAACATTATGTCTGCTTCATTCCTGCCGACCCAAAATTCGTCCCAAGTAAGGGATCGCAGGATGCGGCAGTCGCACTGATTCAACGAGCTTGGCTTCATATATCGGAAATAACGCCTGAAACGAACGAGCATATCGTTTTCAGGGACTGTGGTGAGAATTTCGAGTCTATTCATTGCCCAAGTTGCAACACCGAGCTTAGGGTTGATCAATGGCATGAACTCATGGAACAAGACTACTCGGATGAGGGCGGCTTTCAACTCGACCAACTACCCATGCCCTGTTGCGAAGAGAAATTAACTTTGAACGACCTCTCTTACAAGTGGCCCATGGGCTTTAGTCGATTCGTTCTGCGCGCTGGCGATCCTGGATGCGAAGACTCCGAAAAGCTACTTAATGAACTTGAGTCGGCTATTGGCTGCCAACTGCGCATTATCCACCAAATGTACTGAGTGGCATGAGTAAACTGATTAAAGAATACATCCAAATGGTTCATATTGAGGAGGTGTTATGACGTTCGAAGAGTTACGGTCTGACTAAAACAATTCGCAGCAGTACGTGGTTTGCAGCCGCGCGGATGTCCCTGACGGGCCGTTGCTGTGTCGGCCATGCTTGGTCTGTATACCGATGAACCAGATCCAGGCTGGTGGGTTCTGAATGCACGGCATAACTTGGGCATTGTAAAAAATATCCGGTTGCCAAAGCAGCTTCCCCGGCAACCTGAGTTAGATACTGAAGCTACCGATCTAAATGACCGCGTAGAACGAGTGTCAGAGGATTGTAAGATTGCCAAGTTCATCCGAAGAGATAGATAATAAGGCCAGGTACAGCGACAGCTTTTCGCGGCTTCGCCTTCACTACAAAGCCGTACGTGTGAACAACGTTAGGCATCAAGGAGAAAACTGTGAAAGAGACCGGGAAAATCAACTATATTGAAATGCCCTCACGAGACCTTGAAGCAACAAAAAGGTTCTTCGCTGATGCTTTTGGATGGTCGTTTATAGACTACGGCCCTGAATATGTAGCCATTAAAAACGCTGGACTGGATGGTGGGTTCTTTAAGTCAGACAGTGTAGCCACTACCAGCAATGGAAGTGTATTGGTTGTTCTTTACAGCGCCGACTTAGAGGCCACTCTCGAACAAGTAAAGTTGTCTGGAGGGGAAATTGTTCAAGATATTTTCACTTTTCCTGGCGGTCGCCGTTTCCACTTCACTGATCCAAATGGTAATGAATATGCCGTTTGGTCAGAGTAAAATGCATAACTATGCTAGTCATTAGTTGATACCCCTCTCTAACAGGGTTGGCCTTGGAGGGCATCAATGGGGCCCTGTGTACTTATTGATACGTGACCCACTTCTAATTATATTAATCGCATGGGCATACGACATGTGCTTGGACAGTCATAACAAATCAACGCGTTGGCTGCATTAAAGCGTAGAACTCTCAGATGGCAAACGAAGGTGACGAGTTGTATGCCTTTACAAGAGGGCTATTGGTGGAAATGGAGGGTTTCTGTGACGTTGCTGAGTGGCGGAAGTCTCATGTTTCGTCGGTTGGAATTGAATAGCGGTGAATTCTAACTAAGCGTTGGAACACACTCGCGGCGCAAGGCGCTCAACGCGACGTTATGAGTATCTACACGCATAAAGGGAGTCATTTGTGTTTGAAGTAAAAGCCACCCAGCATGTTTTGGCGGTCAAGGATATTGAGAAGACCGAAAGCTACTTTCTCGACAAGCTTGGTTTTTCCGTTCGGTTCCGCGTGGACGGCTGGTCGTTCCTGAGCCTCGGTAGTTTTCACATCATGTTGGGGCACTGTCCAGACGAGCTTCCGGCCCGCGATACACATGAACATTCGTACTTCGCTTATGTAAACTGCAGGGGCATCGACGAAATTTATCATGATTATCAGCAGCGCGGTGCCGAAATTTTTCAGGCAATATCTGATAAGCCTTGGGGCATACGTGAGTTTGGCGTAGCAACACCTGAGGGGCATCGAATCATGTTCGGTGAAGATATTGAGAGATCAGGAAACTCATAACCAAGCAAAGCACTGGGTCACATTTTAGGGGAAGCATGAAGTTCACTATTAGCCTAAGCAAAGATGACTTTAGCCATTTCAATAAGTTCACCATGGCCAGAATCAATCAATCTCCAGGAATGAAGTGGAAAGTTACACTGTTCAGTATCTTCTATTGGTTTTTACTGGCGTTCTTCGCTCTAGAAATGTACTCGGTTTATGACAGTGAATGCTGTTATAGCTACGAACATCTTAATAGAGCATTGGTAGCGTTTGGCATTTGGTTTGTTTTAGTTAATTGTTGGCAACAAATATATATGCGTCTCTACGTGGCAGCGGCAACCGATGAGAAAGGGAGTGTGCTAGGGCAGTGGGAATTAGAAATATCAGATTCAGGAATCACTGAATCCAACCATTTATGCACATCCACCTATACTTGGCAGTGCATACAGTCTGTAGAAAAAGATAAGCATAGCCTCTATCTTTTCACGGACAAGTCAAAAGCGCTCATACTTCCACTTTGCCAAATTAATGAAGAAATAGAGTCTTCTATAAACAAATTAATTAAAAAAGCTACTAATGATAATTAAAAAAATAACAGCGCTATAACTGTTTTGGGGGGTAAGTCTGTGAAAGGGAGCTGTTTGTGTGGAGCCATAGAATACGAGGTTTCTACACTGGATATGCCTATTATCTTTTGTCACTGCAAAACCTGTAAAAAAGCGCACGCTGCACCTTTCACACCTACAGCAGGTGTCATGAGGGAAAATTTCCGATGGGCAAAGGGAGCAGAGAAGCTTTCGAGCTTTGAATCGAGCCCAGGAAAAGTGAGGCATTTTTGCTCGGTTTGCGGTTCACATCTCGTAGCAGAAAGACCCAACCAGCAACATATAATTTTGCGGGTCGCAACTTTGGATGATGATCCCGGTGTACGGCCTGAGGCTCATATTTGGACGGATCACGATGTTGAGTGGTTGGAGTATGAAGGTATTCCTACGCATAAAGAGTGGCAGCCAGGTAGGTAATCATTAGTGCTAACAAACGCAGCTTGCTGCCCAAGTGCGATTAAACCAAGAGGGGAAGAAAAATGGATATCGTGAATCTGCTGACTTTTGTTTTTGTGGCTACCTTGCTAGTGATTTCACCAGGCCCAAATGGTGTGTTGGTGGCTAAAACAGTACCCACATCTGGACGTAAGGCGGGATTTGCTAATGTCTGGGGGTTTGTGGCGGCATTTTATGTCCATGGAACCTTGTCCATATTTGGCATATCGATTCTTCTCGTACAGTCCGCTCAAGCTTTCTTCATCTTCAAACTGTTGGGTGCAGTGTACCTTTGCTGGATAGGTATTAAATCGCTTTTGGCTGTTTGGAGTAACAAGCAAAAAACAGCATTGCTATCTTCTAAAAAGAAGCAAAATATCATATCCACCCGGGGTGCCTTCGTTGAAGGCTTTCTCACTAATATGCTGAATCCTAAGGTATCCATGTTTTATCTGGCGGCATTTCCGCAGTTCTTGTCTATAGGCGAGAGCGATTACCAAGCATATTTCCTGGTTTCAGCACATGCCTTCATTAATTTAGTTTGGTTTTCTGCCATGGTCTTTTTGCTAGCTCGGTTAAAGGATCTTACAAGCAGTGCTAGCTTTACCAAATGGTTAAAGTCCGTTACTGGCGTCGTCTTTATTGGTTTTGGTGCTAAGTTGGCATTCTTGAAACCCTAGAGTAGCGGTTAACCAAGCATTGCAGCGGACCAGCCGCACATTGGCATCGGTTATTGAGAGCAGAAAGGTTGGGCTTCAGCATTAGTTGGTTTGGTGTTTGGCGCCGACTTCCGTCGGGAAACCTCGGGAACGGCTCAGATGAATGTCCAGGCCAATACCCTGGTAGTCTTATTTCCCTGTTTCATCTCTATTTCCCGTATATCAACGGCACCGAGCTTCCGAATCAACTTCTTTGCAGGTTTAACCGTGTCAGCTTTTGAAACCAGGCTGGTAAACCAGCGGCATTGAGTTGCATACACCTGGCTTTCTCTTATCAGCTTTTTCAGAAACAACTGTTCACCCCCCTTACACCACAGCTCGGCTCCCATCCCGCCAAAGTTCAGAGTGGGGGATTCAGTTTTTGCTTTTTGTTCACCGCGACTACGAGCAAGATTATTGAGTTTAAGCTGGCTGCCTTTAAGTGCTTCATCAAGCGAGGCATGGAAGGGTGGGTTGCATACGCTGACGTCAAAAAACTCCCCAGCTTGAATAATCCCTTCAAAAATATGATTTTTATCCTGCTGTGTGCGCAGCGTGAAACGTTCTTTGAGTGTGGGGTTGTTGGCGATAATCCTGGCGACGTTTTCAAGCGACTGAGTGTTAATGTCACTACCGACACACTGCCAGCCGTATATTTGGCAGGCCAGTAGCGGGTAGATTCCATTGGCTCCGGTCCCTATATCGAGCAGCTTGATGCTGTGCTGTTCAAGCCCAAGCAAGTCAGCCATGTAATGGATATAGTCGGCTCTACCTGGAATTGGAGGGCAAAGCGCGCCCTCTGGAATATCCCAATCGACAATGTCGTAGTATCTGTTTAATAATGCAGTGTTGAGAGTTTTTACGGCTAAAGGGTCTGCGAAGTCGATGGAAAGGTCACCATAAGCGTTCGGTTTCACATGGGGGGCGAGTGCGGAGTGGCTTTTTACCAGAGCGGGGAAGTCATAGCCCTGGTTGTGTAGATTCCTCGGGTGCAGACCTTTGCGAACAGGCCTGGCTTGGCTTTTGTCACTTCGATGAAGGGTGCTCACAGTAATAGGCCCGAGGCTTGGAGTTCAATAGTAGGGTGGGTCTGACTTAGCCAGTGATTATAATCTTAATGTCTGTGATGTGCATACTCGGTAGTTCGAGGGTAGCAAGAGACCTTCGGCTATACGTGTTTTGCCTAGCTAAATGATTTGAGGAAAGTTACGGGTAAGGGGGCACCCTTACTTATCAATAAATATGTATGAATACGCATTAATAAAAATGGAGTGTTGATTAGCATGTTGAAAAATATCGTAATAGCTATGTTGTTGGTAATGGTTAGCTTTGGTGCGTCCGCTCGTGATCTGGATGCCATACTGGATAGCGGCACCTTACGGGTTGGCACCACTGGGGACTACAAGCCCTTTTCATTCCTTGATGAAGGGGTGTACAAAGGTTTTGACATCGAGATGGCTGAATTAATGGCTGAAGCAATGGGACTCAATCTAGAGCTTGTCCCGACTAGCTGGCCTACGCTTATGGATGACTTGAAGACGGACAAATTTGATATTGGCATGAGTGGCATTAGCCGTACTATCACCCGCCAACTTCAGGCTCGCTATTCTCATCCCTACCTGACGTATGGAAAAACGCCTCTTATCCATGCTGATAACGTTGACCGGTTTTCTTCTGTGGAAGATATCGATCAAGCTGATGTCAGAATTGGCGTCAATCCAGGAGGGACAAATCAAGCATTTGTTGACATGACTTTTTCAAAGGCACAAGTCATTGTGATAGAAAGCAACCTGGAAATCCCACCAGCGGTAGCCAGAAAAGACGTTGATGTCATGATCACTGATAGTCCAGAAGCCATTTTCTATGCTTCCAATGATGATAATCTAGTTGCTCCCTTAGCTGACTCACCCTTTACTATAAGCCAACTTGCTTACATTATGCAGGCCGACGCAGAGAGGCTTCAGGATACCCTAAACTTCATTCTTGACAGCATGCAGCTAACGGGAGAGTTAGACGATCTGCGCCTTACCCACAAGCTTGCACAATGATATCTAATACCAGGCACATGGAAGTCTAGGATCTACGCTTGGCGATCAACCGCCAAGCGAGCTGATTGAGCCATGACGTCGCAATATTCCAGTACAGGAGTTCAAATGAGAATATACAAGATCGTAATTTTAGTCACGGCAATAATCTTGGGTGATTGCGCTTCTTATATCTACACATTCGACACGTCATTTCACGCTGGAAAGCAAAAATTTGCCGCTGTTTACCGCGGTTATTCCTAAAGGCGGTTAAAGTGCGATACAGACTTCCAGCAACCCTACTCATTATTCTGGCTCTAGGGGCTGGCGTCTACTTTGCAGATTCCCGCTGGCCAGCGTTGCTTGCCGCAGATCTTCCGCAGGCAGACGCAGTGTTAGTTCTCAAGGGAGAACGGAAACTTTATCTCTTAAGGGATGGCGAGCCCTACCGCGAATACCGGATTGCACTCGGAGGTGATCCGATCGGGCACAAGCAGGAAGAAGGTGATCAACGGACACCGGAAGGCGACTATGTACTCGACTGGAGAAACCCTAAAAGCATGGCTCATCTGTCTCTCCATGTCTCATACCCAAACGAGGATGATCAAGCACGTGCGAAGGCGCGGGGTGTCTCAGCTGGGGGTATGATCATGGTCCATGGTCAGATGAACGGATTCGGTTGGTTGGGTCCGCTACTCCAACGGTGGGATTGGACGGATGGTTGCATAGCGGTTACGAATATCGCAATGGAAGAGATTTGGAACGCTGTGCCAAACGGTACCCCAATTCGCATTGAACCGTAAAAACTGCTGGTGTTGGCAAGGTTAGGTTTATTTTGTATCGCTGTTTCAAATTTAAAGAAATGGAGAGGATCAATGCAGTATGCTAAAGCATTCGAGTACAAAAAGTGGGCAAATAGTGAGCTGCTAACGCTAGGAGAACGTCAACTTTCACAACTTTCAGAAAGTGACGCCACCTTCTTCATTCGTATCTTGAACCATACAACGGTCGTTGACAGCTTGTTCATCAGTCGTATCTTAGGCGAACCTGAGCAGTATACAGCGGATAATACGGTGGAAACGCCGACACTGCCGCAGTTACGCCAGAGGATGGAACAGCATGACTCTTGGTTAGTTCACTTTGCGAAATCCTTTTCACCTGATGAATTACAGCGAAATATCTCATTCACCTTCGTTGATGGTGATTTTGGACAACTGACAATAGAGGAAATCTTGCTGCACTTGTTAACTCATGGCAGTAATCATCGGGGTATGGCGTCGAGAGTGTTGGCATCTAATAACCTTGAACGCCCGAGAGATACATTTACCCGCTATTTACATGAATCGGAGCCCCATAGAAGACAGCTTGCTGAGTCTAATGTCAAAACCACAACAATGTTCCATCGCTAACAAGATGCTGTTGCCGGACAATTTTTGCACCACTTTGGGTTATGACAAAGAGTCCAAGCGTGCCGAAATAGGCTTTGGCTTGGGTCGGCACTGCTGGGGAAAATGCATAGCATTATTACTGTTGGTGCTGTCTACACCTTCTATAGCTGACTTCGGCGTAGACTTCGAGGCTGCAGCGCTTGAACGCACCAAGCACCACGTACGCTACGATGGTTCCTACATGGCAATAGATTATCCCGGCGGAGATGTACCCGCTGATATCGGTGTTTGTACGGATGTCGTTATCAGGAGTTATCGTGCAATAGGTACAGATCTACAGGTATTGGTACATGAGGACATGGCTGCAGCGTATGGGATATATCCTTCAAAAAGGATATGGGGTTTATCTAGGCCTGATAGAAATATTGATCACCGTAGAGTACCGAATTTACAAACCTTCTTTGAGCGCCATGGAGAAAGGCTAGCAATATCAAGTGAGGCCGGCTCATACAGGCCTGGAAATATTGTGACCTGGACGCTACCCGGTAACTTGCCGCATATTGGTATAGTGACAGCGCAGATGTCAGAGACGACCGGCAACCCAATGATCGTACACAATATTGGTGCCGGACCAAAGCTAGAAGATATGCTGTTCAGGTACACTATCACGGGCCACTATCGTTATGTGCCAGCGAACTATAACGAGTAAGGACACAGGAGTGTCGAAATGTTTGATTACACAATAATTCACTGGGTGACGTTTCTTGCGGCGGTGACCCTTCTAAACCTATCTCCGGGGCCAGATATTGCCTTCATTTTAGGGCAAACCTTACGCAACGGACGTCGACATGGGTTCGCTGCGATGTTCGGTATTTGGACAGGAGCGTCCTTGCATGTCGCTATGGCGGCGGTGGGCCTTTCAGCCATTCTTGCTACATCGGCCTTGGCTTTCTCTATTGTTAAGTGGATAGGGGCCGCATATTTGATATGGCTTGGGATCAAAATGCTACTATCCCGAGGTGACTCCTTCGTGTCGAGTAAGGGCGTCAATCAGCAACGGATACATTCAATTTATTGGCAAGGCGTGCTGGTTTCTGCACTGAACCCGAAAGTGGCCATATTCTTCCTTGCTTTCCTGCCACAGTTCGTCGTGGAAGGTGCAGGACCTCCTGCTGCTCAGTTGCTGTTGCACGGAAGCCTGATCATTGTTGTCGCGGCTTTCATAGAACCCCCTTTGGTTATACTGGGGTCAAGGCTAGGCGTTTTCTTGAGGCAAAATCGGCACGTTGGCTTATGGATGGATAGAGGCCTTGGAGCCTTATTCGTCGCTTTGGGCGCGCGCCTTGCTGCCAGTACCAGATAACGGAATAAATTACATAACCAGGCCATGCACGGCGATGTTATAGGCTTATGGAGAAGAATTTTGAGATACATTTCAATAGCTCTTTTTTGCTTTACGCAATCGGCCTTTGCTGATTCATTGTTCTCCCTTACCGTTGGTGCTAAATGGATTTACGAATTGGAAGGGGGTACCTCAAAAACGATTACTAATTCTATTAAAGAGGTACGAACTGTTGACGGAAAGGACTGGTATAGACTCAGCGAGTATGGTGAAACCTTTTGGGTTAGAAACACGGAGCAAGGCCAAGTTGAGGCGGTGAACTTCGTTAATCAAGATCCCGATCAGTTAAACAATCCGGAAGAGATTCTGGTTTTCAAGTATCCCGCTGAAGTTGGTGAAACATGGCCCAACATGGGTTCGCCCACTACATACAAAGGGATCCAAACCTATACCGTGCCTGCGGGCACTTTTGACTGCCACGAGTACTACATTGATTTGGGGGAGGGGTACTATTCCCGATCCTGCATAGCAATTGATATTGGCGTCGTATACAACGTCGCAGTTCTTGATGGTGGGAAAAAAGAAGTATCAAAACTCATCCGGTATGAGTAGTACATAGCCCGGAAGGCTATGCCTTAACGGCTCAGGTTTTCCAATTCCATCAGAGGATTGCGTCGGGCGCCGCTTATACCCGCGTTTGAATTACTATTTGAATCTGATTTGGATCCTAAAATGAAAAAGTTGATTTTTGTACTTGTTCTTACCTGGGGAACATGTGCTTTAGCTAACAATACATCCGACCTCGAAAGCTCTCTTCATGAATTAGTCCCCGATGGATACGTCGTAACTAAAGAAATTCATGGCGACTTAAATAAAGACAATCAAGATGATGTTGTTTTATTAATAAAACAGACAGATCCAAACAACATTGTTACTGATGAGTATCGTGGTGAGTTAGACCACAACCCCCGAGGAATTGTTGTTGCGTTAAGAAACCAGCAACAATACGAGGTAGTAGTAGCAAATACTAGTTGCTTTCATCCTGAAGATGCAGATGGAGGCGTGTACTTCGCTCCAGACATCAGTATCAGCATAAAAAATGGAAACCTTTATATTTATTATGGCCACGGTCGTTATGGTTACTGGAGATACAACTTCCGTTATCAAAACTCTGACTTTGAGCTGATTGGTTTTGACTCAAGTGCCAATAGAGGACCAATAGTAGAAGAAGTAGTCAGTATTAACTTCTTGACGAAAATGAAATTGGTTAAGAAAAATATCAGCGAGCTTGCCGACACCGAGGAGGAAGTCTTTGAAGAAAGCTGGGCAGGCTTCGTTCTTGAGAATCGATTTAAACTCAGTGAAATTAGTGAATTAGGTGGTCGCTTTGCTTATAGCCTGCGCGAGATTACAGACTAGCTTGGTAATGACGCAACATAACCAGCCGCTGTTTTGGCAAGTGCATTTGGGACAAATACTGATTGACAATCAGTTTTCCATATACGACGATCCACTCATGAAAACAAACCTTCAGCAGCAGACAGTACGAATTATCATCATTCCATAGGAATGGTGGGATTGCTGATGCGCTTTTAGTTTTAGTTTATCAAACCCACCCCAAAGAGGTGGGTTTTGTGTTTCTGCCTCATGGGAATCATCCATTTTAGGGAGGCAGTATGCATAAAATTGCAGTTTTTGGTAAGCCAGGAAGCGGCAAGTCTACTTTAAGTAAAGCACTAGCGACAGCGACCGGCATACCGCTACACCGTAAGCGCCGCTAAATCCGCACCTTGACTCTAATCGTATTGCGCCACTTTTTTCGGAATTTTCTCCATCGATACAT
>NZ_JBLXDN010000050.1:0-20143 GCF_048264025.1 Nitrincola sp. | reverse complement strand
TCATGGGCGCCTGAGTCAATAACGGAATTAATGAGGATTAGATGATGAAAAAGTTAATGACCCTGGCCGCTGTTGCTGCTCTGCTGGCAAGCACTCACGTTGCTGCTGAGATCAAGGCTGATGCCTCTCTGACTGACCAAGGTATGATGGACGGTCGTACCTATCACCAGAAGTTCTACAAAAAGGACAACTGTAAGGTCTGTCACGGCACTGACGCTCCCTCCGTTCGCCCTGCGGATGACGCCTGCCTGAAGTGCCACAAGGTGGACAAGCTGGCGAAGAAGACCGCCCGCAAGGACAAAGAGGAGTTGTGGCAGAACCCGCACAACAACCTGCACTACGGCAAAGAGGTGCCTTGCACCGTGTGTCACGGCGAGCATGAAGCCAAGCAGCACCTGTGTAACGACTGCCACACCTTCAAGTTCACCAAGCACAAGCAGTAACTTTGATGGCAGGGAGTGTATCTCCCTGCCTTCCCAACTTATTTTCAGCTTCTGACCGACTCTGTGCAGATCACCACTGTGATTCTGTAGTGGCGCCCTTATGCCCAAAATTTGAAGTTGAGAAAAATGAAGAATAAAACGGATGAATACTATGTCTGCTAAAAACACTCTGAAAAACGCGATGGTTCTTGGCTCTCTGGCTGCTGTTAGCCTGCCCGCAATGGCCGGCTATGAAATTGAACTCAATGATAACGATAAGCTGATCTTTGGCGGCTACATTAAAGCCGATGTCCGTTATGTAGACGGTGACGTAGCCTATAAAGATCAATGGACAGGTGGCGGCACCCCCCTGGAGGAAAGTGCTTCTCAGATCCGCATCTTTGCCAACGAAACCCGTTTCAACACCAAGTACATCCACGGTGACCTGGTCGGTTTTATCGAGATGGATTTCTTCGGTGGCGGCGGTAACCAGATTATCTCCAACTCCCTGAATCCGCGTCTGCGTCACGCGTTTGTGAAGTACAACAACATCACCGCCGGTCAGACCTGGTCCACCTTCATGAACACCAGTGCCATCGGTGAAACCGCGGACTTCGGCAGCACCATGATGGGGATCTCCTTCATCCGTCAAGGTCAGATCCGCTACACCAACGGCGGTCTGCAGCTGTCCATCGAAAACCCCGAGAGCTTTGGTGGTGACACCGCCAACGACAAGCTGCCAGATTTCGTCGCCAAGTACACATTCAAAGGTGACTGGGGCAATGTGTCTGTGGCCGGTCTGGCGCGTCAACTGAACACCACCGGTGGTGAAACGGAAAATGCCATGGGCTTCTCCATTGCCGGTCGTATCAACACCTTTGGCAAAGACGACCTGCGCTTCCAGGTACACAAAGGCGAGCTGGGTCGCTACGTAGGGACTGCGGCGGTGAAGGATCTGGTGGGTGAAGAGGTGGAAGATACCACCGCATACAACATCGCTTATCGCCACTTCTGGAATGACACCGTGCGCACCACGCTGATCTATGGTCACATCGAAGGTGACGTTTCCGGTAACGAAACCAGCCAGTGGGGCATTAACCTGTTTAAGAACTTCACCAAGGAGCTGGCGATGGGTCTGGAAGTGGGTAACTACGCCATTGACCATGAGGATGTTGACTCCATGTACGGCCAGTTCTCTGTTCGTTACGCGCTGTAATTAAAGGGTCGTCTCGGGCACCTGGTGACTCCTGCAGGTGCTCGAGAATGGGTGAGTTGTTTTTGTATATCAGTTTGAGTGTCTACCAGGTTTTAACATACGAGTTTATTCGGAATTGAATGTTTATCCGGAGAGGCAACTCAGGTTTTGGAACTGATTACTAAAGTACTCTAACTATAAGGCTCAGTTTGGTTGTCATTTTGCACGTACGCCCGAGCCTTTAGTGTTTCATATCACCCTCCGACCATTGGCCTGGTGTTCAGGCAAAATTCCGCCCATTGGGCGGAATTTTTATGTTTGGCGTAAAGGTTTTTTGATTTTGCTAAGATTTAAATCCCAAGGCGAGTGTAGAAAAATGGTATTCTTGAAAATTGAATTGTTGCAGTTGATTACATTGTGATGTCGCAGTCAATTTGGAACGGTTTCCATCACCTAAGGTCTGGTAGACTTTTCCGCAAAAAATCATAGTTCACATTTTATGCAGCTCAGGAAAGGAATTGATGGGTTATAATGACAAGTTTAATCATTGTCTTAAGATTAGAGAAGATTTAAGACAAGCAACTTTTGAGAATTTTTTTCTGGAAACATTCGACAAACACGGTGAGTTGCTCGAAAGTGGCTTGGGAGAATGCTTCAATTCAATTGTTGAGTTAAAAATGTCTTTGTCGTCTTTGGAGATTGAAGTACAACTGCTTCATCTTAATGACACATTAAGGCGGCTCAGGAATCCAGGCAAAACCCTATTATTGCATGCTGCCTGGACCGTTCGAAAAACACAGGTGGAGGCCTACCTTCCATTGGTCAGACTCCTCCCCAGTGAAAGTGAAATGTTCAGTGCTAAGGACTCATCCTACCGCAGTTTGCTGCGACTTAAGAAGCGCTATGGCAGTGCGGTGGACGACCTTGTTCGTGCCTGCAGTCAGGGCCTGACTTATGGCGGCGGTCGGGTCTATAGCGCCTTTGTTAACGGGCATTGCTTGGAATTTGGCGTAGAGTCGCAACAATACATGAGCTACTACTCGAGTTTGTTGGAAGCCTTGTCTAACGCACTCAAGATTGAAGAGAACTCAAGAGTGACGAATAACGAGTTGGAGTCGTGGTTCATACAAGGGTTTGACCTCAGTGCCATCAAAGAAGGAGATAGCGAACCAGGCACTTTTCTCAAGCCTTCAATGCAACAATTATTGTCCGGCAAATTAAGAATTTAACAAAGTGAGTCATGAACTCGATGAAAAAATTTAAAGTTCAAATCCTTGCCCCTTTGACTGTGCTGATATTGTTGATTGTCACAGTAATGACCTTCATAGGGCATAATGCGTTTCAGAAAGAAAGCCTCAGTCTGAACAAGAGGCTGTTAATGGAAAGAAACATATCAATCTCCGATAAGCTCGGGGAGAAATTTTATGCTTATAAGAGAGAGCTAAGTGCGTTGTCGGTGAATGCTGAAGACATATTCTCTCGAAACCTATCCGAGTCGGCCATTGTTCAGTTGAAGACTCTGGAGAAAGCGCAATCTGCCATTACCGATGGCATATACCTGTTTACTACTGACGGAAGCATCTACAACTCTTCGGGTAAACTGCTTTCCTTCAATGTAAAAGTACTGAACAGGGAATACTACAGGGCAATTTTTACCAGTGGGGATGATTTTTACATATCTTCACCATTTGAGTCTGCGGTGACCCAGAAGCAAGTGCTGGGTATGGCACACAGAGTCAGCGATAGTGCGGCGATTCTGTCCAATGTCTATCTGGACTCTGTGCTGGAAGGGTACTCCAGTCGTGATGATATGTTTGTCTATACCGCACAGGGCACCTTGCTGGTGTCTCCTTATCCGGAGCAGATCGGCAAAAACATCTATCAGGAGAGGCCCGGTTACAGGGCCTTCAATGCCGAACATCGTGAGTTGAGTTACGTGGCCGTAGTTGATGGCGCTGACGTACCTGCAACGGCGCTGTGGGGTGATCTGCCAATGGTTCAATGGCAATTTGTCACCGTCTTCCGTGATGAAGTGATAGAGCAAGGTGCTCAGGCGCAGCTTTTGAGCTCTGTGGTCATCGGTGTACTGAGCCTGATTTTGTCTCTGTTTGTAGTGCATGCTTTAGTGGACAGGTTGATTCTTAAGCCAGTGGGTGGAGCACCGAAGGAAATTGAAAGCATTGTTAAGACACTGTCTCAGGGGAATCTGGTGCAGCAGTTTAATAAAGATGGTTCTGAGACCGGTATCCACGCTTCGGTAATCAATCTGTCGGAGAAACTGAAGGAACTCATTCACAACTCTCATAAACTGGCCGGCGATGTGGCTCACTCCTGTGTGGAGTTAACTGAGGCGATGGATAAATCCGGCAGCAATGCCAAGGAAGAGCTCAGTCAGGTAGAGCAGGTGTCTACGGCTATCAATGAGTTGTCTGCTACCTCTCAGGAGATGAGCGCCAATGCGGCTGTGGCTCAGGAAGCAACGTTGAAGGCGCAGGAGAGTTCGGAGTCTGGTAAGCACACGCTGGAAAACAATATTGTTCTGGTGGATCGCATTAATCGCGCCATCTGCGAGTCAGAACTGACGGTGCGGGAACTGACTGAGTATGCCCAGGAGATTGGGACTGTGACCGATGTGATTGAGGGCATCTCAGAGCAAACCAACCTCCTGGCGCTCAATGCCGCCATTGAGGCAGCGCGGGCAGGGGAACATGGTCGAGGTTTTGCGGTGGTGGCCGATGAGGTCAGAAATCTGGCATCCAAGACTCAGCAGTCGACGGTGAACATTAAAGAGTTGATCGACAAATTGCAGATTCAATCCCACGCGGCGACGGAAAACATGAGCCGAAATGTCAGCCTGATTGCCGAGTCGGTGCAAACGACGGAAGAGGTGAAATCCTCCTTTGAAGAGATCACCAACTCGGTGAAGTCCATAGCAGACATCAACTCACTGCTGGCAACCTCAGCCCAGGAACAGTTTTGTGTGACCGAGGACATCTCGAAAAATACCGCCCAGGCTTTTGACCTGGTGAATCAGAATGTTGCTTACGCTTATCAGGTAAGCACCTCGGTAAGGGCACTGGCCGAGCTGTCCGAGAAGCAAAAGAGAGAGCTGGAGTTCTTTACCATCTAAGCGCTTTAACCCTGCCAGGCCTCGACAATGTTCGAGGCCTGGCAGGATTTGGCTGTTCACCTCTAATTGAGATGGACAGCAATCAGCGTGCATTGAACAGCGGTTTATCGCCTTTGTCCTTTTCGGACCAGAAGTTAATGTTGAACTGGGCGTCATCAGACAGTTCGATGCGGTGCCAGTACTGAGGCGGGCTGGTGGCAAACTGACCGGCGGAGATCACCACTTTGATCTCGTGCTCGCTGGCGTCTTTATCGGGGAAGCCGAAGTAGGTGACTACCCCCTCCATCACACACAACTGACCAAAAACGCCTTCGGCTGTGTTGTGGTGTGACAACAGGGCTGCAGGCACATTCTCCTTAGTGAAAAATGGCGTTGAACGCTGGATGGTCCAGTGGGATGGGATGCGTTGATGGCTCATGATCTGTTCCTCTTTGATCTGTTTAGCAGTGGCTTTTGGCAAAGCTGGCATTCGAAGTTGGCCTGGCCAAGCTCGTTGATGGGCAGGTCCAGGCCGGTAGAGAGTTGTTCCGGCACCAGGAGGCGGTAGCACCGTGTTATGTATCGATTCAGCCTGGACCACTTACCTGTGGTTGATGGCCTGCGTGTCTCCTGGATTCGGCTGTTCACTTTTCTACACCAATGGCAGTTGTCTGAGCAGAGAAAAAGCGTTTTTCATGTGTTGCTCAGTGGTCACTATGCCGATCAGTTTCTGCTGACTGTCGAAAGCGCTGGCGGTCATACCCTCGTCATCTACTTTGACCTCCCATTGAGCGCCGACGTGACTGGTGTCACCGGCAAGTTGAATGGGCAGGTGCGGAGTTTTCACCTTGACCAGAGTATTGGTGCGAATCACGTCAGTGGGTGATCCTAATAGGGTTTTGGCCAGGGCGTTGGCACCCAGCAGCGCCGGTTGCAGGTAGGGCTCCAGCTGACTGTTCCGCTCTGCGCAATCGCCCAGGGCAAAGATGTCTCTTTCGCTGGTCCGAAGCTGACTGTCCACCACGATACCTTGATTTACCTTAAGCCCCGCCTGACGGGCCAGCTGAATGTTGGGCCTCAGACCGATGGCGGCGACGACGGCGTCGACATCATGCTGGTGGCCATTGGTCAGGGTGACACGATACCCCCGGCCTTGCGGGTCTGCGGTTTGAACCTGTGTGGCTAGCTCCAGAGTGACGGGCTGCGTGCTCAGGCAAGAGTGCAGCCGGCTGGCGATGAATTCTGGCAGCAACCTGGGCAGCAGCCGCGGCGCCATGTCGGTCAGAACCACTTCCTTACCGGCATTGGCCAGGTCCATGGCCAGTTCGGTGCCTATGAGCCCAGCGCCAATCACCAGAACCGACTCGGCATCCAACAACCTCTGTTGGTGCTGTTGATACTCTCCAAGGCTGTTAAGGGTGACGATGTCGCCGTTTGTAAGCCCGTCGATGGCCGGTACCATCGCCCGGGACCCTGTGGCCAGGACCAGTTGGTCATAACTGAGCCTTCGGTCGGCCAGCACCAGCTGACGCTGGGCTGGGTCAATGCGCTCTACCGTCTGCCGTGGCAATAGAGTGATGTTGTGCTGCTCAGCAAATTGTGCCCCGGAGAGCTTCACCAAGTCGTCGGCCCTCTGGCCACGGCTGACCACATGACTGAGATCCGGTTTGCTGTATTCATGGCCGTCGTCGGCGGTCACCACGGTAATGGGGTGGTCGGCATCCAGTTTGCGCAGTGCCTTCACCAGTTGATAGGCAGCAAAGCCGCTGCCAATGATGACAATGGGCGCACTCATGCAGCGTCCTCCTGGCGGGCAGTGGGCTCAAATACCTGCTTGCCCAGACCGCATTCCGGGCAAAGGAAGGTGTCGGGCACCTGACTCCAGGCGGTTCCGGGCTCGACGCCCTGATTGGGTTCGCCCAAGGCCGGGTCGTAGATCCACTGGCATACGGTGCAGAGCATCGGCTCATCCCCGGCCACTATAGAGCCAGGCGCCTTCTCAGAGGTGTGATTCTGGGGCAGGGCAGAGGGCTCTGTCTGGACTGGCGGTTGAGCTTGGTTAAGAGGATGCAGTGTCCATTGGCGAGCGACCTGGCGGCCATGTTCACGGCACGCTCTCAGCGCCTGGCCATCGGGTTTCCATTTGGTCTTCAGGCCGGGCAGTGTCTCGAAACCGGCGTCGGTCAGGCGGGCATGAATACGGTCAACCGCGCCGCCATTCCAGCCGAAACTGCCGAAGGCACCGGCCTTCTTATTCTTGAATCGCAGGCCGGTGATCTCCTCCAGCATGCCGGCAATTTTGGGCATCATCACGTTGTTCATGGTGGAAGAGCCCACCAGCACGCCCTTGGAGCGGAACAGGTTGGCCAGGATCTCGTTCTTGTCCTGACGGGAGACGTTGAACACTTTCACCGCCACACCGGGGTCGACGTCGTGGATCCCCTGGGCAATGGCGTCCGCCATCATCCGGGTATTGCCGGACATGGTGTCGTAGAAGATGGTGATGCGATCTTCCTGATAGTCGTCGGCCCACTCCAGATACTTTTCGATGATCTGTACCGGATTGTCGCGCCAGACGATGCCATGAGAGGTGGCGATCATATCCACCGGCAGGTTCAGGCTTAGCACCTCTTTGATCTTGGCAATGACCAGGGCACTGAAGGGGGTGAGGATGTTGGAGTAGTAGCGCAGGCATTGCTCGTACAGTTCTGCCTGGTCCACTTCATCGTTGAACAGGCGTTCGTCGCAATAGTGCTGGCCGAAGGCGTCGTTGGAGAACAGCACGGCATCGCCGGTCATGTAGGTCATCATGCTATCGGGCCAGTGCAGCATGGGCGCTTCGACGAATACCAGCTGTTTGCCATTGCCCAGGTCCAGGCTGTCACCGGTTTTTACGGGCTGGAAGTTCCAGTCGGGGCGGTGATGGTGGCCGGTGATGGAATCGATGGCGTTCTCGGTGCAGTAGATGGGGGTACCGGGGATCTTCTCCAGCAGTGCCGCCAGGGCTCCGGCGTGATCCTCTTCGGCGTGGTTGATCACTATGGCGTCAATTTGGTTCAGGTCCACTTCCATCGCCAGGTTCTGAATAAACTCCTGGCTGAAGCGGTGGTCGACGGTGTCAATCAGCACGGTTTTCTCTTCCCGAATCAGATAGCTGTTGTAGCTGGTGCCCTTGGTCATCTTGTATTCGGTGCCGTGAAAGTCCTGTACCTCCCAGTCGCGTTGTCCTACCCAGTGGATGTTGTTTTTTACGTGGATTGCCATGAAGCCGTACCTCAAAATCGGAAAATCATTTATTCAAACTGAGTGAGCTATTACAGCAATCGTGCCAAGTTTTAAGGGCTTGAATTTACGGGGTATGACTTTAAGGATGGTGTCATAATGACATTCTTACTATACTGTCTAAATGACAATTCACTGTCTTTTTGACAATGTTTGGCCAGGAGCATCCTATGGGATTGGCTTTAGATGATTTTGCCAGCTTGGCGTTGGATCTGACCTCTGATGTGTCGGCCCAGGATCGTTTTGATCGATTGCTGACCACGGTCCGCACCTTGCTGGATTGTGATGCGTCTGCACTGTTGGTATTTCGTGGCAACCAGTTCACCCCGCTGGCGATCAACGGCCTGGCCACTGAGGTGCTGGGGCGCCGCTTCCAGATTGCGGAGCACCCTAGGCTGGAGGCGATTGCCAGGGCAGGGGATGTGGTGCGTTTTCCTGCCGACAGCGATCTGCCCGATCCATACGATGGCTTGATCCCCAGCCACGATGACAAACTGAAGGTTCACGCCTGCGTCGGTTTGCCCCTGGTGGCGAACCAGCGCCTTATTGGTGCCCTTACCATTGATGATTTCAATCCTCAGCAGTTTGATAAGTTCAGTGATGGCGATCTGCGCACGGTATCTGCACTGGCTGCGGCCAGCCTTAACAATGCCCTTTTGATGGAAGAGCTGGAACGGATCAGCGGTCAGGTGGGTTTGAGTTCACAACGCAGCGAAAGCCAGCAGAACATGGCTGTGGAGATCATTGGTCAGTCGCCGGTGATGCAGTCACTCAGGCGAGAGATAGAGGTGGTTGCCAAGACGGATCTGACGGCGTTGGTGTTGGGCCAGACAGGCACAGGTAAGGAGCTGGTGGCCGAGGCTATTCATGCTGCGTCCCTGCGTGCCGACAAGCCTCTGATTTATCTGAACTGCGCTGCGCTGCCCGAATCCGTGGCTGAGAGTGAACTCTTTGGTCATGTAAAAGGCGCCTTTACCGGTGCCATCAGCAATAGACAAGGGAAGTTCGAACTGGCGGACGGCGGCACCCTGTTTCTGGATGAAGTCGGGGAGTTGTCACTGGGCTTACAGGCCAAGTTGTTGCGAGTTCTTCAGTATGGCGATTTGCAGCGTGTCGGCAGTGATAAGGCCATCAAGGTGGATGTACGCATCATCGCCGCCACCAACCGGGATCTACGCCAGGAGGTGTTGGACAAGCGTTTCAGGGCCGATCTTTATCATAGGTTGAGTGTATTCCCGCTTCAGGTGCCCCCGCTGGAACAGCGCGGAGACGACCTGTTGTTATTGGCCGGGTTCTTTCTGGAACGTTGGCAGGCCAATCTAGGCTTACGCTCTCTGAGGTTAGATGAGACAGCCAATCAACTGTTGATGAGCACGCAATGGCCGGGGAATGTCCGGGAGCTGGAGCACTGCCTGCACCGGGCCACGGTGCTGGCCAGAGCCGAGTCGGTCACAGAAGATGTGGTGATCCATCCCCGGCATCTTGATCGCACGCCGGGCAAGGGCTCAAAGGCTAGGACTCCGCTAGCCACTGTGACACCGGATGTCGATATTGGCCTGGGCTTTCGTCAGGCCACCGAGCAGTTTCAGCAGCGGCTGATTCGCCAGGCCCTGGACGCCAATGATGGCAACTGGGCGGCCAGCGCCCGTGCTCTGGGTCTGGACACAGGAAACTTGCACCGGCTGGCTAAAAGGCTGGGGATGAAGTAGCGGAGAATCAGTGCCACGTGAAAATTTGACGTAATCATAAAGCAGGTTCCCTTGGGAACCTGCTTTATGGCTTGTTGTACCGCTGACGATAACTGTCAGCTTAGGCGCCAAAAGTGGTCATTGACGTAAGCTACTATGATTTTGCTTGGTTCATCATCTCAATGGAGAAAATAAAGCGGATTCCTAGGTTGATGATCCCACATAGTGCTGTATTAATCTAGGTCCGATTTTACGCTCGTTTGTTAGACCAGGTACCTATTGGATTCGTTTTTATAAGGCTTAAAGTGCCGAGAATACGATGGGGTTACCTAGTACACTTAGTATTAACAAGGGCACTGATGCAGATAATTGAAGAAGTGCGCTCCCCCCTATTTTATTTAACAATAAAATTTGAATAATCATCAAGCCAGAGTTGCTTCTACATTAATCTTCACGCCTTTCTTCTATCTTGAGATGGAAATCATTTACAAGTCAGGTGCAGTTAAATCCTTGGATGAGTCATCACCACTTAAATTGTTCATGATCTTAAAGTTATTTTAACAGCATTGTTCAAAGTTTAATTTAGTCACCTATGTTAACAGTTTTAAAGTACATGCCTTATAAACTAGGTTTGCAATATTATTTGAAATTAGAGATGACTTCAATAGGTCTATATGGTAGTCAACCCCACGAACTGTCAAGTGTAGTTTTTCCGCTATTTCTTCTCTATTCATGCCGCTAGCAAGACATTCAAGTACACGTAATGAGCTTTGCTTTACATGTTGATAGTCATGAAGGGGGTTTATATGCCTGATGAATTCATTCACAATACTATTGTGAACTTCTACTAAGCCTGATTTTAGCTCTTTGGTTACGCGTAATTCGTTGAAAGTATGATCATTAGTCATAACGACAAATCTAGCGAAAAAATTTTTATTTATTTCACAAGGAATAATGATTTCAAATTTTTTTTCATACGAAAAAAAATCATGTTGTTTTTCTATTACACCGCCCGGATTACTTCTCTTGTCATATTTGCATATGCATGATGCTATCTTGTCTTTTTTATACAGCTTGTTCTCGAACTTACCCCTAAATTCGGATTCTTTATCCATCCTGTCTAAGATTAAGAGTTTGAAATATTTGCGCCCTTTATTGGAGCTAAAAAAAATCTGTTTTCTTTTCTTAAATCTTTTACATAAATCCACCAGTTCTCTGGTATGAGTTGTTGGTGTCTCAAAATTGATGTCATACGAGTAAAAAACATCTTCCAAACAGTTTGATAAAGCGAAGCTCTTGAGTTTGCTTTCTATTTGCCTGCGAACAACGTCTTTATTATCAATGTCAATGAAAGTCATGGTTTAGTCACTCGGGATTTAAACTGACGTAAAATTAATTTCTACATTTCGTCATCGAGACTAACAATTGTTGACAAAAATGTCGATAGGCATTCGCAAAAGAAGTCGTGATGTTATAGTCGCTTGAGGAACTTTCATGGTCTTTACTTGTTGAAGTGCATACAAATTTCTTCAGGGAAAGCATGTTACTTATTGGAGGTATATTTGTTGATGGTCACAGAAAGCTGTGGTCAAAGACTTTTTGTGTAGCATGCTACATAGAAATGGGCTCAGTTTTGCTAGAGCATCCTTGGTTCTTAGTCAGACTTAGTTTCTTAACCATGGAGATGATGATGAACAAAGCTGCAATTGCTCTAGCATTATCAATGGCCCTGATGTCGGGGTGTGGGAGTGATAATGATAATCGCGTTGATGAACCCAATACACCGGATGTTCCGGATGCGGGCCAGTCACCTCAAACGGGTTCAGGAGTCTTTGGGAATGTTTGGGGACCAGATGTTAAATGGCAATTAGAAGGTCCTATTACAATTTATCTGGACAAGATGGACCGTGCTGATTGGGTTGCGCAAACAGAAGGGCGCTACTCTGATATTAAACATGGCTTTACCGTTGATGCCGAAGATGTCCGTAAGGTTATTTCGAAGCCACTTCGGGATGATATTTTTAATGATGGTCAAATCACTTTTGCAGATATATTGCTTTATCTGTCAGAAGCGCGTGATGATTTTCACGTTGAATATGAATGGGGCGAAGACATTGGTGCATATAGGTATACTGTTTGGCGCAATGAAGATGGTAGTGCTATCGAGTTTGATGAAGTCGGCAAACCTTTAGGGCAAGGTGACCCAAACTGGTACGCAAGCTGGATTAATGATACTGGTGAATTTAAACGTGAGTTTAATTATACAAACTGGGGCGAGTTACTTAGTACGCGATTAGAGTTAACGGTGCTTCAAAATGAATCGGGTGTATTATTGAGGTCGTATAGCGATGCTTATACATACAGACGAGAGGAAATGCAACGAGCACAGGCTGAAAGGAGAAAAACTTCAGAGAATAAATTTTCGGATAATAGAGTCATTGTTCCTTCAGTGATGATTCAACCCATCGGTGGTGATCGGGTGGTGTTTAAGAACGTTGAAGTTAGACCACATAACCTCCGACCAGACATATATAAAAAAGATGCGATGATAACGCTTGCTGACGTTTATCTTAGTATGAGAGAGCAGGGGCTTATCGATGTAGGCTTCTCGTTTTGGGGAAAGTTGTCAACTGGAGTTGACATACAACATTTCGTGGTAAATTCGGTTAACGGGGTCGTTAATCAAGGACGTCTTGCCTACGCTATTGATGCGAGTGAGACCAAGTACAAAAGTGATGTGATGCATAAGTATGGGCTAGGGCAGATGGGGCCTGGTAGTACTGTGCTATCCACTTTCTGTGATGGCATCGGACTTAATGGTAAGCCATCAGGTATACCTGATGGAATAATTGATGATGAGTGTGAAAAATATTTCTCTGAAAAAGGCTTGGAAATCGATATTTCAGATTGGTACGGAGATAGAAATAAGCACATATTTTCTGATGTTTGGCCAATGTACTATCCAGTGGACTCTGCGGCACTTGTTAACAAGAAACTTAGTTTCTTTTATACTGAAGAAGCTGAACGACTAGGTGGTGATGGACAATATCCGATTTATGATATTGAAGCAGCAATTGCGCCATTAACAAATAAACACTTTGGCTGGGGGATTGCTGATTGTGGCACTTGTCATTCACTTCAAGGGATTCACTCAAACAATGATCAAGGCTCTCTTGGAGTTAACCCTAAACCGGTTGATGTTCTTGACCTAGGTAGAGGTATTCAGTCCTATGAAGTAACAGAGGGTATCGAAGCTGTTGTCGCACCTTATCAATGTGCACAATGCCATGGTAGTAATGGTGCCCCTTCAGGTCACGGTGCTGTTGGGACTTGCTTCTGGTGTCATGATAATGATTTTGAACCTAAGAATCACGGTACTGTTCACAAACGCTTCAACAAGATGTATGAAGGCGCAGCTGCGGAGGGTTCAACGGCTATTTACCCTGCTGAGCCTCTAATAGATGTCCCTTCTGTAGATAGAGAGGCTGTCTCCAAGCTCAGTGCAGATCGTTATGGTGATCCGAACTATCTTCTTAATGTTCTCCCTGCAAAGGAAAATCAGAGCTTTGTCTATATGCACGGCCTATACAGTGGAGATATGAAAGTAAGAGGAAATAGTGACTGGAGCACAGACCCTGTATATCCTGACCCCTATTCTTGTATGACTTGCCATCCAAATAAGTGATGGCTGTGAAATATTATTAACCCGCCCTATCTTAAACTAACTCCCCCCTTCTATGCCTTCGGAAGGGGGGATTGAGTAGTACTACTTCTATAGACTGTCCGTTACCTCTTCTGAACGACTGGTATGTGGCGAAAGCTTTCACAAACTCTGTGTGAGAAATAGGCGGTAAAGGGGGGGCTGAGACAGCAAAATAGGCAAGATACTGAAAATGGTCGGTGTGAGAGGATTCGAACCTCCGACCCCTTCCTCCCGAAGGAAGTGCGCTACCAGGCTGCGCCACACACCGAGATGCAGGCTGCGCATAGTGTAGCGGCGAGTTTCCCCTGTCAACTGAGCATTCCCCATTAGCAGTAGGAGTGCTAACGCATGGCCACAATCAAGCAGTTACCTAGCGGAAATTGGAACGCTCAAGTTCGCACCAAGACCCTTAGAGCAAGCAAGACCTTCAAGACACAACGAGAAGCCATCGCATGGTCAGATCGCATGGTTGGCAGCGAGACCAACCTATCCCGCTTCGTCTCTCTCTATTCCCACCACAAGGGCATTCAGCCTAGAGAACCTCGTGCTTACCTTCTAGAGACCGTCCGGTCACATTTCGAATCAATCCCCACACTGAACGACCTGGAGATTTTCAAGAGGTCCCGGCTTGCCGAAGTCTCCAGTACCACAGTATTTATGGAACTCAAGCTGCTACAGGCAGTCCTGCGTTACGCTGACGACTACCACGACCTTGCGTACAAAGACCCCTTTAAGCGTTTCGAATGGCCCAGTAGAAGGCTTCCTAAGGACGCTGTGGTCACGCCTGAGCAGTTGGACCAGATACTGGGTCTAATGCCTCCGATGGCTGCTGATGCCGCTCTGTTGTCTTATCACACCGCCATGCGCCGAGGAGAACTGTGCAGCATCGACCCCAAGAACATCGACTGGGCGAACCGCAAGCTATTGTTACCAAAGACCAAGAATGGGCATCCCCGCTGGGTTCCACTGAATGCAGAGGCACTGGCGATACTGGACCGAAGAGCTTCCTTCCCCATACAACCTGAAAGTCTCACCAAGGCCTTTCGAAAGGCCTGCCGCCAGTTGGGCATTGAGGGCTTAACCTTCCACACTCTGCGGCACTCAGCCATCACTAAGTACGCCAAGAAGGGCTTGAGTAATACTCAGCTACAAGTGGTCTCTGGTCACCGTGACTTGGCCATGCTGAACAGATACACCCACCTTCAGGCCGAGGACGTAGTGGACCTCCTTTAGTTCTTTTCCCCTGCCCAATAGAAGAGGGATACACCGAGTGTCCGTCGTTGTTAAATTCTATCGAGGCACTCCCCTATGAATCACTCCAACAACGTACAAATTTCCGCAGGTTTCAGCGCTTGTCAACAAGCGACTCTTGGATCTGCTTTCGGATCTTCGGTGTTGTGGTCGCGTTAGCGTGAAGCTTAATGTCCATGTACTGATGTCCTTAGCTGTTGAATGAAGCTGGCTACCCACTTTCGAGAATACAAGAATCTCGATGCGGAACAACCAAGCCATTCATCCTGGACCAAACAGCTAAGGGCAAGTTTACTAAATAAAACAAAGTGTTGGGAGCTAGGTGGTTTATGCGTAGCTTCTTATCGCTTGAAGGGAAGGATTGTTTCTGGTTTTATGTCTTTAACTGATTTTGAAACAATCTGGGAGCATGATTTGCCTAACGTAGTAATCCCACCAGTCTTAAATATTCCCGTCGATGAAAAACAGTTCACGTTAAATGCGAAAACACATTTCCAGCAATTTAATGTTCATGTCTCAAAAGATCTGCCAAAAGTACTAGGCAAGCTTTGTCGAACACTAAACCACTCGATCACTAACCAGAAACAATCACCACTAGATATCAGAAATATCTGGGCATTCCCTGCACAAACAGGTATTGGGAAGTCTATCGCCTTACAAATTTATGTCTCAATGCTTAAAAAAGAGGCTAGTTTAATTGTGGTTTCTACCCGAGCTGAAGCTCACAGTTACGCTGAGTACATCTGTCATCTATCAGGTGACGATAACTATGCTATCGCCATATTTTCAGGGGGAGATTCTGACAGATATAAATTCGCGAAGGACGTTATAGTTAATCCAAAAGAATATCGTTGCCTTGTTATCACACATAAAAGAATGCAGGACATAGCAACTGCTGATGAAGAGCAGCTAGATTATTATAAGCTATATGCCATAGATGATGAACAAACCAAGGCAAGAGAACTAGTCGTAATCGATGAAAAGCTGTCGTTTGCTACACATGAAAGCGTATCTATTGCAGAGTACTCTCGCATGTTAGATTTTGTCGAAAATGCTTTGATCTATTCTAAAGCATGTAGACCTTTAGGTAAGAGGTCAAGAGTGACAAAGCAACTTGACGCTATTAAAGGGCTTCTAGTGGCTGAAGCCAACTTACTTTCTGATGAACAGTCTGCCAAGTTAATCGAACCAGAGCAGCCATTCTTAGAGTTAGCTAAAAACGACCTTCCTGAGGTGATAGATCTAGAACTCTTTGTTCAGGTCGTCGTTACTAGGTTTGATGAGCTAGCAAACGAGATTAATGCGGTAATGAACTCTAAAGGCGACAGACTTAAAAAAGAGAAGGAACAAATACTTACACTAGTTAAGAAATTTTGTCGCATCCTGCAAAGAGAAAATGGTGATGATGAGTATTGTAACTTAAAGGCGTTAGGGTTATTTAAGACCAATCAGGCAATCACAATCAGCAAATTTAAACAGTTTTATAGTGCCTTCGGTTCATGTGTGGTGTTAGATGCTACCGCGACAGTTAATGAGTTCTACCAAACTGCATCAACAGGGAGGCTACCTTCGTTTGATGTGATTGATGTACCTAAAATCAGGAAGTATAAAAACTTAAAAATATTTACTGCTAAAGGGTTCTCACAATCTAGGAGCGCACTTTGCGGAACAGATGAGAAAATAACTTCTAACATAGAAATATACTCGCCCATCATTAGTTCACTGAAATCAGCAGATGACAAACTACTAGTTATCGGTCATAAGAAATTTATATCTTCATTAGAGGCGGAATTCTTTCTTGATAAGTCAGTAGCTTTTACCCACTGGGGGAATCATGTCGGCAAGAATGACTGGAATGATTGCGCTAAAGTGCTAGTTATTGGCTGGAACTATCTGCCACCGCTAGAAACTGTTTCTGAAATTTATGGTGCATACATGCCATCTGGTGATGTAACAGCAATATCCAACATAACAAAAGACAATATAGAAAGGTTTTCAACTGGTCAAATGGCTGAGGACATTATCCAAGCGGTCATGAGAACTAGGGCTAGAATTATTGCTGATGATGACTCTGATTGCCTCCCAACAGAAGTTTACCTGATGTACCCTGATAGGGTAAAAGAGCAAGCAGTAATAGATACGGTCATAAACGAATTTCCTAAAGCATGTGTGCAAAACTGGCAGCCGCCAATGGGCACTGTTCTTTCTAATTTCTCTAAACCACAGAAAAATGCATATGAAATATTACTTGCGCTAGAAGCACACAAACAACAAGGTACTTCTGAAGTATCTTGGAAGAATATCAGGGAATCTACAGGCTTTTCTCGCTCAAGCTTTACTAAGGCAACTAAAGAAGCATATTTTACAAGTGAGCTAGAAACTAGGGGAGTGAAAGTAGAGGCGATAAACGGAAGGCAGAAAAAATTTGTTTTGTGATTGTTTCTTTAGTTACTTTATATAAGGGGTTTTGAAACAGTTCAGGGCTGGCTTGCCACTCCTAACGGAGTGTCATCATCTCTTATCCTTTAGCTTTATTGAGTACGTCACTTCGTTGCGCTTCGCTCACTTCGTGCCGTCCTCCAACAGCACAGGAACGAGATGACCGCCTTTGTGGGTACTAGCCCCTAGTTTTTATATCAGTCATGACGTGGGGTGAGCTGCTATTGAAACTAGGGGGATTGTATAGGTTAAAGTTCATCAGCCTAGTTTAGGGGGGATTGGACAGAGCCATCGACTAAGACGATTTCTTTTTTATAACTCCTTGCTCTTCTAAGTCTAAGAGCAGTTGATAATCACGGTTTGCTGAAGCTTCGCTTATAATTCGAAATATCGTTACAGCAAACTGACCTTTGATAGGGCTGCCATCTGGTAGTTTATAGCCGAATTCGGCACAAGTTTTTTCAGCAGTTTTTATATTAGATTTTTCAGTCTCTATGTTGAATTTTTCGATAGAATCATTGAATTTTTTGATAGAATCACTTGTTTTCTTAATAAAATCATTGATGCGAGACACCTTTTTCTTCCTCAATTTGTAAGTGTAATCAGGTCCTAAAAAAGACAGTAAGCATGGTGTAGTGGTTAACCAAGTCCGTAACATATATCAATTGAGCCACTTTTTCTAGTTTTTAAAGCAAGCTTTAGCAACGGTTAACACGGTAGTTTAACAAAACTAGAGTAATAACTAGGTTTTAGGCATTAGTGTATAAGTACATCAAAGCACACATGGCTACCATGTAGAAATATGCTCTCATTTACTAGCCGGGAGTTACTTACATTAACCCAGTTAAGGGCTTGACTAACCCCCCCTACTTTGACCCAAGTTCTCATTAAAACTATGGATTAAGTACAGAGAACGGGGAGCTAGCCTAGTTATATCAAGTACAGGAAAGTACAGATTACAAACCGCTAGAAACTTCCTCCCATACAACGTTCAATCTAGTCATTTGCAACATGGCGTGACACAAGTCACAGTTTTCTGTGGATCAACAAGTTATAAACCCATTATCACTAGAATACAAGGATTGATTCTCATGTTTGTTTTTCGTTTAATTTTTGGGGTTGCCTTAATTGTGGGGGGAGTAATAGCTCAGGCCGCATGGTTCGGCATTTGCTTTAGTACAGTTATACTAGGAATTCTACTTTTATTTTTTGCTCCTGGCATCTTGTTTTTTCCATTTACGTTTGGACTACTTCATGGATTAGCACTTATCACTGGGGGAGACTCTAATGCTTAGCTTTTTTATCATGTTCCTAATTGTTGGGGGAATATTGGCCTTTGTTTTAGATAATGTTAAAACCGCGATGACTGTAATCGTTTTAGCGTCTATTGCTTGGGCTTTTGCATTTGGACCTTGGGCAATTCTGACATTCATTGAGCTGATTTTAGGTTTTACCCTTGTAAATAAACTTAAAAGTGAAAGTTAATACTGAACTTCTTGAGTACAAGTTTAATAGTAAAAAATACATTTAGGGAATAAATATGTTCGGGCTATTTAATAAGAGAAAACCACTTACAGTTAAGGAAATAGAGGACGCTCTTTATGCCGGTTACTTAGCGTTTGATAGGATAAACGAACCTAAACAGCTAGAAAGGCTAATTCTTGACTTCAAGGCCAAACGTTCTAGAATCTGCCCAAAGTCAATCGCTCTTCATCCATCTGTTCTGCATGTAGATGAACTTTATATTTTCATTTGGTGCTTTGTGTTTGATCATATGGCCTCTAGTGGATTGAGAGTAAACCCTAAACTATTTACGCCATACTCTCCCTTATGGGAAGTTCTAGACGAATATATTCAAAGTGCTCGTAAAAATTTTAAGATGAAACCACGGCTTGGTGGTTATTGGCAAGTTAAGGAAGCTGGGCACATCCAGAAAAAACTATCAAGCGAATATAGGGAAATGGTCAAACGACTAATTGCAAAATCTTTTCTTGAACAAAAAGCAATTGAATCAGATATCAATTGGCATGATGCAGAGGCGTTTTCCCGCCAATATAGTGGTTTTTCTGAAAATGAAATGATTAAATTTGCTTTCCCCATAGATCCTGAAAACTGGGAGTCAAAGGATCTCTTGGTAGTTTTTTCTAAAGTTTCAGCAAATAAAACTAGAATTTTTGCCCGCTAACTATCAGAGACGATACGAGGCTGTGAGGTAGCTTGTGTCTGCACTAGTTTACTTAGAATACAACTGATGTGCCATATCAGGTATGTTAACTAACGCGCTTCGCTTGTTGGATACCTGCACAAGTACAATTTTTCAAATTTTACTTGCTCGGCATCTCTATTTTTGTTTCAGTTAATCTTTCTTTTGTGGGATTTTGAAACTATTTCTCTGTAAAAAAATGAGTAAAATCATGAGTATGTTGCCATACTTTACTCATAACACAAAGCTTAGTCTTTGGTATGGCATTGCTCTCGTAACAGGCCATTAATAAATCATTATCTCTGTAGTGGCTCTTGAGCACGAGCCACTCGGCTTCAGAGTAATTGAAGGCTTGAATGTCTTGGTCATTTAGGATGGCGCGTAATGGCATAGTCGTCTTAGCTCTCGAACCATCAAAGATTAGGTAAAGAATACCAATAATCTCCCTTCGAGAAGTAGCGCCAATCTCTAACCATTTAATTCAAATTATTTATTTAAATGACGATTTGTATAATGACTGAAGCTCAAAGCTACTTCCAAGTCCAGTTGAGCGACTGAGTGGTCCTGATTGAAGGAGAGATCTTTCACTGCACCTACTGAGCATGAACACCCAACGGTAAAAGAGCTTTCTTTCAGGTGGTCGGCATGACCAAGGGGCATACGGCGAGGGCACTAGAGGCCCTTGCGCATGGACTGACAAGCAGTGTGAGTAGTATTAGCAGTTCGTTAGCAGTGGGGAGGTAAAAGTGCTAACGTGGAACTGCTCAAAAAGACAGGCAAGATACTGAAAATGGTCGGTGTGAGAGGATTCGAACCTCCGACCCCTTCCTCCCGAAGGAAGTGCGCTACCA